>NZ_LJYH01000046.1:0-141459 GCF_001440005.1 Mycobacteroides sp. H001 | reverse complement strand
AACCAGCGCCGTCACAGTGCCCGGCCGCAGCCTCAGATCCACACCATGAATAACCGGCACCCCCGGCCGATACCCAAACGTCACCGCATCAAACGACACGGACGTCTCTCCGGCATGCCCCTCGGAAGCCTGCTCGGTCAATTCGGTCTCGCCGAGGGCAACCGCGATATGCCGCGCGGCCTCCACACCACCACGAATACCGCCGAGGCCGTACGCGATTCCCAGTAGGCGGGTGCCGAAGGTGGTGCCGAGCACCAGGAATGGCAGCAGGGTCGTGGGCTCCATGGCCCCCGCGACGACCAACAGCGTGCCGGCCCCGGCGATCAACCACAGGAACGTCGTCGGCCGGGTAACAAGATCCATAAAGGTCTTCCTGCCAATGAACGGCCACTGCCATTCGTTGAGAAAGGTGAGATGCAGGTCGAGCTTGCGTTTGAACGAGGACGCTGAGGCTCCGCCGAAAATGCGGATCACCGGCTGGCCTTCAAGATAGGCGGCCGATTCTCCGCTCATCCGCTCGCTCCAGCGCGAGGCCTCGATGATCTTCGGGCCGCTCTGGAACATCATGGTCGCCGTCGTCACGAGGTAGATCAGGATAGGGATGAGAAGCACCAGCGCCAGGCGCCAGTCGACGACGAAGAGATAGATCAGCACCGCCACCGGCCCCACGACGGCGGCCACCGCATCGGGGATCGCGTGAGTAATCAGATAGTGCAGCGACAAGGTGTCGTCCTGAATCAGCTTCTTGACCGATCCGGAACCGCGTTGCGTGAACCACCCCAACGGAACCCGGGAAAGCTTCGATAGGAGCCGTTGCCGAACATCGGCGCTGAACCGTATTTCGACGACATGCATCCAGACGGTGAGGGCAGCGCCGAGAGCGGCGCCGAGTACCAGCAGCGTCAGGAAGATGAATCCGGTGTGCCATAGGCGGGATTGGTCAGCCCCGGCCAGCAGCTGGCGGGTGAGCTCCACGAGCACCACGAACGGCGCCAGCTCGACCATGGTGATGATCGCCTGCAGCACACCACCGGCGATCATCTGCTTCTTGACCGGCGCCAACAATTCCCCGGCAGCCTGCGAACGCCAGCGACCTTGGGGCACTGCAGGTTCGGAGTGAGCGGCAGGATTCTCGGCGACGGGCTTGGGAGCAGCGGGCTTCGCGACGGGTGCCTGCTGAGTGTCGGTGTCTCCGCGGCGGCTGCCCATGGCGCGGCCGAAGGTCCAGTAGGCCGCGGCATGCACGTCGGCCTTGGGGAATCCGAATTGTTCTTTGAGGCGCTTGCGCAGATGTTTGAGCGAGCCCGCTTCGGGTCCGGCCCAGGCGTACCAGTTGGACCAGTCGCGTGCCTCGATCGCGCCCGCCAGTGAGGTTTCGTCGGTGCGGTCCACCCAATGCAGAACCCGCCGGGGATGCTCGGTCAGCGCGATGAGCTCATCGTCGGGGCTGTGGCGTTCCAGATAGACCTCGACATCCACATCGGCAGGCAGCGCGGCCAGGATGGAGTTGATCGCCGGGATGGACGCCGAATCGCCGATGAGCAGGAACCCGGCCGGAAGATCCTCGGGAACCTCAAAACGCGCCGAGCCGAAAGCCACTACCGGAATGGTCATTCCGGGCTGGGCCGCCCCCGCCCACCGGCAGGCGGGCCCGGCGGGCTCGTGGATCACCACATCGATCGCGAACTCGCCGGCCTCGGCATCCGTGGAGACGATCGTGTACGCCCGCTGATGCTCAGTGGCGCCACCTTCGGGATCGGGGAACCAGAACCGCAGCCATTCGGCCGGCGTGTGTAGCAGATCCTCGAAAAGAGTGGGCGCCGACATCGTCAGCCGCACACAATTCGGCGCGACCTGACTGGTACCGACGACAGTGGCTACGTGATCACGCGCCCCAAGCCCGCGCAGCACCGCACCCTGGAAACCTCTACCCATGCTGATGTGACCTTTGTTTGTGCTCTGCGTGGCCCCGGCCGACATCCGGGCCATGTACTTAGCCCATCCTAACCTAAGGGGTATGGACGGGGTCAGGTGCGAACGGCGACGTCGTCCGGTGGGGCTGTTTCGGCCTCATCGGGATCCGCACAGGGGATATCTGTTCCGGCGATCGAGGCCCCAGCCGTCTCGATGAGGAACGGTAGGGCGCATAACCCGACGGCGCAGGCCAGCATCAGGTAGGCGGCAGGGAAGAGATCCCATCCGGTCGCATCGACCATGAGGTCGTTCACCAGTGGCGCAGTACCACCGAACGCGGCGGTCGAGAGGTTGTAGGAAATCGCAAAGCCCGCGTATCGCACCTGGGTGGGAAACATACAGGGGAAGGTCGCGGTAATGGTGGACAGCTGCGGTATGTAGAGCAACCCGAGTACCGCGAAACCGACTATTGCCCAAGCGAATCCCTGCCCCATGAGCCAGAACATGGGCAACGCGAGGACAAGAAGCCCGATCAGGGAGAACAACCACATGGGTTTGCGCCCGACGCGGTCGGAGAGTGCGCCGCAGAACGGCAGAAATGCCATCATGGCGACTTCTCCGATGAGGACGACCATCTGCCCTTCGGTCTCACTCATCCCGAGCCGGGTCTTCAGGTAGGTCGGCTGATAGCTCAGCAGGGTGTAATTAGTGATGTTCAGCGCGATGACCAGCAGCATCATCACGATCATGGGGCGCTTGTAGTCACGCACCAGATCCTTGAGCCGCTCAAACGCGGTCTCCTGGCCCTGCGGCTCCTGCTCCTGCATCTCCTTGAACAAGGGTGGGTCATCGAGGCGGCTCCGTAGATACCAACCGATGAGGCCCATCGGGAGCGCAATGAGGAACGGAATGCGCCAGCCCCAGGCGTGCATGTCCTCCGCGCTGAGGGTGGCATCGAGGACCAGAACGAACGCGGCGCCCGTTGCAAAACCGCCCAAGGTGCCGAACTCGAGAAACGAACCGTACTTGCCGCGCTTCTTATCGGGCGCGAACTCGGCCATAAACGTTGCCGCGCCGCCATATTCGCCGCCGGTGGAGAAACCTTGGATGACCCGCAGCAGGATCATCAGGGCAGGCGCCGCAGCACCGATAGTCGCCCAGCTGGGCAGCACACCGATGAGTGTGGTGGACAACGCCATCAGCACGATGGTGATGGCCATAACGCTTTTGCGGCCCAGCCTGTCACCCAATGGGCCCCAGATCATCCCGCCGAGGGGCCGCAGCAGAAACGAGATCGCATATCCCAGCATCGTGAACGCGGTGCCCAGGGTGGGGAAGAACGCCTGAGTCAGGAAGGTGGTTGTGGCCGCATAGACGCCGTAGTCGTACCACTCCGTGGCGTTTCCCATGGCCGATGCCGCGATGGCCCGGTGCAACTGCCGCCGACCCGTGGGTGACTGGAAGTCCGGGCCGACGGTCGTCATCAGCGAATACTCGGCGGTCGACCGGTGAGTGGCGTGAATGTCCGCGCAGCGATGTACTCCGGACGAGGCTCCGATCCGGCGAAGGGGCGCTCTGGCGCGTTCTCCACCGAGTTGAACACCAGGAAGACGTTCGAGCGCGGGTACGGGCTGATGTTCGATCCCGACCCGTGCATCAGGTTGCAGTCGAACCACAGCGCATCGCCCGGTTGCCCGAGGAACAGTTCGATACCGCTGGTGAGGGCGGCCTCGGCGAGGGTGTGGGTGGATGGAACGCCAACCTCTTGCTCCACCAGAGATTTCCGATGGTTTTCGTGCGGGGTAGCACCGACGCATGGGTAGAAGGTCCGGTGGGTGCCCGGCATGACCTGCAGCGTCCCGTTATAGGCGACGTTGACGGTTAACGCGATCGAGCAGGACACGGTGCGCATCTGGGGGAGTCCGTCTTCGGTGTGCCAGGTCTCGAAATCCGAGTGCCAGTAGAAGCCGCGTCCTCTGAATGCGGGCATCGCATTGATGCGCGATTGATGCAGGTAGACCGGCCCGCCCAGTAGCTGCTCGGCGACGTCAAGCACGCCCGGCGAGCACGCGACGTCCATGACTACCGAGCTCAGGACGTGCGCCTCGAAGATGGACCGCACCTCATGCGATCCGGCCTCCCGGATGATCCGTGGGTCGTCGCCCAATTGCGATGGCACTCTGTCGATTTCGTTGCGCAGGGTGGATACCGTCATATCGTCGACGGTGCTCGGTCTGATCAGGAATCCCTGCTCAGACATCTGCGTGAGCGCCGGCGGGGCCAGGGGCCCCTCGCCCATGGCGCCCCACACCACAGGCTCCGTCCTGACGATCGGAGGCTGTTCGGTTTCGAGACGGCTGGGGTAGCGATCGACGATCGCTGGGGCACTCATGAGAGCGCAGGCGCGGCAGGGTATGCGCCGGACTCGTCGTGGACCTCCCGCCCGGTGACAGGAGGATTGAACACACACATCATGCGCATCTGGGTATCGGCGGAAAGCTGGTGTCGCTCATTACCGTTGAGCAGATACATGCTGCCCGGCCCGAGTGTGAACAGTTCACCGTTCTCCAGGTTGGTCAATGTACCGGTACCGGCGGTAAGCCACACCGCCTCGATGTGATGCTGGTAATGGAAGACGTGGACAGTACCCGCGTCAATGGTGGTCTCGTGGAAGGAGAACCCGACTCCGTCATCTGCCAGCACGATCCGCTTGCTATGCCAGCCTTCGCCGCTAACATCGCGTTCGGTGCCCGTGATCTGCTGGGTAGTACGGACGATCACGATAGTTTCCTCTCTCGATCGATTGGATTCTTTACGGACTCAGGCGGATTCCGCGATGGCATCACGCAAGGTGGCGATGCCGATGTCGAGCTGCTCGTCGGTGGTGGTCAGCGCGGGAAGTAGCTTGACGACCTCGTCCTTGGGGCCCGAAGTCTCCACCAACAGGTTCCGCTCGAACGCGGCCTTGCTCACTCGAGAGCCCCGCTCGGCATCGGCAAAGGCAATGCCCTGCACCATGCCGCGGCCACGCACGGTTACCGAGTCGTCGTCGGCGACCAGTGCGGACAGCTCGCTGTGGAGTCGGTCCCCCTTGCGGCGCACGTCATCGCTGAATGTGCTATCCCGCCAATAGTTCTGCAGCGTTGCGGTGGCGGTCACGAAGGCCGGGTTGTTCCCGCGGAAGGTGCCGTTGTGCTCACCCGGAGCCCACTGGTCGAGATCGGGCCGGATCAGGGTCAGCGCCATCGGCAGTCCGTATCCGCTGATCGACTTGGACAGTGTCACGATATCCGGGCGGATGCCCGCGTCTTCGAAGGAGAAGAACGCACCTGTTCGGCCGCAACCCATCTGGACGTCGTCGATGATCAGGAAGATTTCACGGGCGCGGCACAGGTCTGACAGCGCACGCAGCCATTCGGCGCGAGCTACGTTTACTCCACCCTCGCCCTGCACGGTTTCGACGATCACCGCGGCAGGCTTGTTGAGTCCGCCGCCTTCGTCGTCGAGAACTTTCTCAAACCATTGGAAATCTTCGGTGACGCCACCGAAGTAGTTGTCGTACGGCATCGGTGTGGAGTGCACCAGCGGCACGCCCGCTCCGGCGCGCTTCATGGAATTTCCCGTCACGGCCAGTGATCCCAGTGTCATTCCGTGGAAGGCATTGGTGAAGCTGATGACCGACTCGCGCCCGGTGATGTTCCGCGCTAGCTTGAGTGCGGCTTCCACGGCGTTGGTTCCGGTGGGGCCGGGGAACTGGACCTTGTAGTCCATGCCGCGCGGCTCCAGGATGGTGCGCTCGAACTCCTCAAGGAAATGCTGCTTGGCCACGGTGGCCATGTCCAGACCATGCACCACACCGTCAGTCGTCAAGTAGTCGATGAGGGCGGTCTTGAGCACCGGGTTGTTATGCCCGTAGTTGAGCGCGCCCGCACCTGAGAAGAAGTCCAGGTAACGCTCACCGGTGGTGTCGGTGAGCCAGGATCCGGAGGCGGACGCGAAGGTGGTGGGCCAGCTACGGCAATAGCTCCGCACCTCGGATTCGCGTTCGTTGATGACCTTCGGAAGCCCAGCTTCCTGAGCGGGCAAGGTGGCGGTCATTTCTGTATCCCCTTTCGGCCCAATGTTTTTAGGCACTGTGGCTGGGTGTTTTATGTGGTTCCAGCGGAGTGAGCCGCAATAGTGGCTCTGCCTCATGTGCATCGGGAAAGAGGTCCTCGCCGAATCCTGCGGACTCGGTGAGCTCCATATCCCGCCGGCGGGCAAATCCGGCGAATAACGCACGCGAAGCGGTATTAGACTGTGTGACAGTGGTTTCCATAACCAGGGGTTCACCCTGCAGGGTGGCGAGAGAGTCTGCGAGCCAGGCCAGCATGCTGGCGGCGAGTCCTTTTCCACGGTGTGCCGCATCGACCCCGACCTGCCAGATCATCAGTGATCCAGACGGCCTGAGGTATCCGGTGACGAATCCGATTGTTTTGTCGTCAACGCGTGCGACGGCGGCAGTAGAAGGAAAGTCGGTGCACCACAACAGGTATGCATATGAAGAATTGACGTCCAATACGCCAGAGTCGCGTGCGATGCGCCACATCTGGCGGGCATCCGACTGCGTTGGGTGGCCAATCGACCACACAGGGGTGCAACCTTTTTCATTCTGTAATTCAGTATCGACCACTAAAAATCACCATCACCACAACATGTTTCGTATCAACTCGGGTTTCGTACTGTCCGACCGTAACCACATTGACACCCGGATGGCCAGGACCGGCACCAGCGATGCGGGTCAACTCATGGCGTTTGCCGAGGGTATCCACCTGATGTGACCCTCGTCACATTATTGTGGGACCATGAGAACTTGACGGGATCTTGACGAATGTGCCTCGAGATTGCCCGGCAAAATTCAGTCCTTGCCGCTGAAGCAGCGCTCCCAGCGGTCTGGGTCGGCGAGCATCTCGCCGGGAGGGGTAGCCCAGCAGGCGGCCACCAGGTCATATCCGTGGTGAATGAGTGCTGCGTGTGCGGGCCAATGGGCTTGCAGCCAGTCGGGCTCGTTGTGTGCGCTGTGCACGCCGGCCCGGATAGCGCCCTCGAGTTCGAAGGACAGGTCGCGTGCTTCTGCGTACGCCGCGTCGTGGGCGGGCTGCACGCGGGCACTCGCGACCAGAGCCAATGCCGCCTGACGGATCCGGGCCTCGGTGAATGTGAAGGTCTGGCGATGGGCACGCGGGGCGATCAGATACATGGACGCCATGGCGACGGCGACGCCGATCAGCGTCTCCGCGAGGCGGTCGCGCACGATCGAGGTGACGGACCCGTGCAAGGTGACCACGCCCGCCGACAGCAGTGCGATGGGCGTCACGAACATGACGGCGACGGCGTAGTTGCGTGGCAGGAAAAGCTCGGTGCAGAACTGCAATGTCGCGATGGCGGCGACGAGCGCGTACCCGGTGAGGGAAAGCTGGTACAGCACTGCGAAGAGGCCGAGCCCGATCACCGTTCCCGCGAAGCGGTGTAGTCCGCGCACCGTTCCGTGTAGCCGGTCCGGACCCAGATGGACGATCACGAGAGCGCTCAGGATCGCCCATTGCGGGCGTGTCAGCCCGACAGCGGAACTGATGACTCCGGCGCCAAGGCAGGCGATGCCGACGCGTCCGGCGGTGATGGTGGCGTGTGAACGGAACCGCACCGAGCGGCGCAGCCGGTACCAAATGCTGGGCCGGACCACCAGGACGTGGTCGCCCGGGATGACGTGATCGAGCACCATCTTGGTGCCGACCGCGGTCTCGGTGAACCGACGATGGGTGTCGAGCATCGTGGCCACCAGGGGTGAATCCGATCGGGTGGAGATTCCCGCGTCGTGCAGGGCGGTCCAAGCCGAGGAGATCGCGAGTCCCGCGGCGTGGCGTGCGTCGACTGTCGCCTTGCCTGGCTGTGCGTAGCCGTCAACGGCATCGACTGCCCGCTGCACGGCGACACGTTCCGGTTTGTGAAGGTCAACCGCGGCGCCGACCATCGAAACGGCCACCGCTGCAACGGCCCCCAGGCTCGCGCAGACAAGAATCTTGATCGGATCCACACCCCATTCGGTCGCGCCGAGCGCGCCGCCGCACACCAGCACGAAGAACAGGGCGCCCGGCGGACCAAGCCGAAGCGCGTCCACGGTGTACACGACCGGGACCGCGACGGCCGTCAGAGTGATGATGATGGCCACCTTGTTGGCAACGCCGCCGGGGGCATGGGTGCCGACGACGGCGCCGAGCATCGCGATGAGAAGCAGCGCCGCTCCCGCGGTGGCGACGACGGCGGCACGTACCCGGTACGGGCGTCCCTCGCCGTAGAGGACGGCGAAGGCGCCGTAGGTGACATAGAGTGCGGCATTCGGATACCCGGCGGCCACCACGAGCGCCCCGGGAATGGCGACGGCGGCGCCGGCGCGTAAGCCGATGCTCCACCGCCTGCCCGCCGGCGGCGCGGAGAACAGGATGGAACGGGCCCGGGCGATCTGCGGTAGCGGATCCGGCGATTCAGGCGCGGACGGGGTCACACGTCATTTCATACCGTGCCGCTGCCGGTAGGCGCGCTGTTTGCAGGCGGGGGAGCAGTAGCGTGCAGGCCGTCCCTTCCCGTGCGTGATCAGTTTGGAGCCGCAGAAATCGCAGCTCGTGTGCATCTCGGCGGGTATTTCGTCACGAACTGAAGGAGATTCGTAACAGGTGCCGCGCGCCGCGGACACCAGGTTGTTGCCGGCAGCGCGGCCACGGGGGGTGCGGATGCGGAGCTCACCATCGAGATAGGGGCAATCGACGATGTCCTCGTTCTGGCAGGACAGCAGGTGGTTCAGGTATTCGCGTGCACGATTGAGCTGTTCGATACGCGTGGAGATCTCGGCGACCTGTTCGGTGACCGCGACGCGCCAGGTATCGGGTTGCGCCGAATGCGATGTCACGACGGCCGCCTGGCGCAGCGGCATCATCCCGGTGATGCAGCACAGGTATGCGATGCCGATGCGCCGCAGGTCTCGCTCGGTGTAGGTGCGGCGTCCGCTGTGCTGTATCGGCGAATTCAGGACGCCCTGCTTCTCCCACCACCGCAGTGTCGACGGGCTGAGGCCGTAGAGGGCCGCGGCCTCGCCGATGTTCACAGTGGGTTCGGTGGGTGCTGGTCTGGACATCAAGCTCACTTCACCACTGAAACTTAGGTAAACCTAACTTGCAAGTGGGTGTGAGCGACGCACTAGTCAAGCAGTGTCCGGCCGAGATATCCGTCCTCAGTGGTGCCCGGCGGTATGACGAAGACGGCAGATCCGACCGTCGTGTTCCATTGATTGAACTCGTCGCGTTCGGCCAACCGTCGCTGAACCGGGACGAACTGCGTGGCGATATCACGTTGATAGGCAGCGAAAATCAGGCCCGAGTTCGACGAAGAGCCCGGCAGCGGTGCGTCGTCGAAGTTATATGGACGGCGCAGGAATTTCTCGTGCGGATTGCGGTGGCGGGCCAGGGCGACATGTGAGGTCGCCGGTATTACGGGGATGCCACCGCGGGTCATCTCCAGGTCGGGTTCGTCGGATTCCTTCTCGCCTGTCAGTGGCGCACCGTTGGCTGCTCGCCGGCCCATCACCAGGTCGCGGAGCTTGACGTCTAGCTGGTCCCATCCGTCCAGGTCCATGGTGATCCTGCGAAGGACCAAAAGCGTTCCACCCCTGAGCCATTGATGATCCTCGCCCTGGTGCCACAGCAGAGTGTCGAGCTCGGACACGGTGGGGTTCACCGTGCCGTCGACTTGTCCCATGAGGTTGCGCATGGTGCCCCCCGAGGAGTCTTCCGCGCGTGGTGTGCGGAATCCGGTCTGGCGCCAGCGCTCGGTGGCCAGCGAGCGCACATTCTTCAAGAGAACCCGCGCCGCATGCGCCACCACCAGCATGTCGTCGGCGCAAATCTGCAGCAGGAGATCTCCTCCGCACCAACGTTTGTCGAGTTTGTCGGTGGCGAACGCCGGGAAGTCGCGTGCCGAGGCGGGACATCTGTTGGCCAGGCCCGCCTTGGCGAACACCGACGGGCCCAAGCCCGTCGTGATGGTCAATCGTGCTGTGGTCGTTGCCAATTCCGGCTCGGTGTCGGCGAGAGCGGGCAGGCCCTGGGTCAATCTGGCCGCGTCGGTGGTCCACAGACGTAAGACCGATCGCAGATTCTCCCGAGTCGACTGTTCGTCTGTGCTGCTGCCGGGTAGTAGATCCAGGGCGAGGAACAACGCGTGTGACTGCGGGGCGGTGCTGATTCCGGCCTGATGCTCTCCGTGGAACGGTTCGACAGCAGGGGCGCCCTGTGGCCGTGCTGCTTGGGATTGGGCCGACCACGCCGAGAGCCCGGCGCCCGCGGTGAGGGCGGCCGCGGCGCCGCCGCCGACAATGAGTCCCCGTCGGGACAGAGAACGACGCGTCATGCTCAGGGCTGGTAGTTTTCGTTGCCGCCTGCGAAGTCGCGGATCTGGGCGGTCAGCGGCTTGGTTGAGCCATCCTGGAAGGCCAGTGTGATGACGACGTCTTGGCCCGGGCGCAGGGGCGTGGTCAGTCCCATGAGCATGACGTGATCGCCGCCGGGGGAGAGCTTGTGCTCGCCGTTGGCGGGAATGGCGACCCCGCCCTCCTTGGGGCGCATCAACCCGCCGGGAGTCACCTCATGGAGCTCGACAGACCGGGCGGCCGGCGAGGTGGCGGACACAATGCGTGCCTCACTGGAACCGTTGTTGTGCACGGTGCCGAACACCGAGGTCATGGAGCCGTCGGGAGCGGACTTGGCCCATTGGTCGGTGATGGTGACTGTTGAAGCCTGTGTGGCCTGGGTGGCGGATGTGGACTCATGCGCCGAACAACCGGCGAGCAAGGACAGCGCGACTGCTGCCGGGATGACGATCTTCACGTTCAGCTAGTCGTGTGCCGGTGACGGAAAGTTCCGGCGGCGCAGGCTCAGCTCGGTGAAGAGCCGCTCGGTGGCGGTCGTGGCGGCGTCGATATTGCCGGCGATGACAGCCTCGACGAGCATCGTGTGTTCGTGCTCGAACGAGCACTCCGCGCCTATCGGGTTTCCTCGCATGTAATGGTCCATCAGGCCCAGCAGCGAATCGTAAAGTTCCAGGTAAAGGGCATTGTGGCTTGCGGCCACCACGGCCCGGTGTACCGCGATGTCGGTGGAGATGGCGTCCTCGACATCCTGGGGTGCGACGTGGTGGGGCGCCCATAGCGCGTTGCGCCGTTGCAGCAAGGCGCGGAGGTGCTCGATGTCATCCTCGTCACGTCGCTGGGCGGCGAGCCCGGCGGCGGTCACCTCAAGGGTCTGCCGCAGTTCGATCAGATCGCGGTCATTGGCGGCCGCGAAGTAGTCGGCTATGGCCGAGCCGCTTCCGCCCACCGACAGCACGTAGGTTCCGGACCCCTGGCGCCGTTCCAGCATCCCGGCGTGTACCAGGGCCTGGACCGCCTCTCTAATTGTGTTGCGGGAGGTCCCGGTGAGCTCGCACAATTCAGGTTCGGTCGGAATGCGCGCGCCGATGGCCCAGCGTCCCGACAGAATCTCCTCGCGGAGTTGCTCGGTGACCTGGCCAATCAGTGTTTGGCGACGGACCGGCTGCATGAGGGCTCATCGTAGCGTGCGGTGGAAATCACCTTGAACCCATTCATCCATTCATCCTATGATTTGCCGGGGCATATAGGAGGATGAACGTTGACTACGGCTGCGGAAGACACCGGAACCGCCACGCACGATTCGATGCGGGCCGTATCGGCGACCGCGCTGCGCCGTGGTCGCCTCATGGTGCTGGTCGCGATCCTGTTGTTCGCGCTGTGCCTTCGTTCCGCGGTCACCTCGCTGACGCCGCTGCTGACCCAGATCTCACACGAGATCGGGTTCGGGTCTGCGGTGATCGGTGTGTTCGGGATGCTGCCGACGGCCATGTTCGCCGTCGCGGGACTGGTGACCCCCGCGCTCACCGAGCGTTTCGGTTTGGAGCGCACGACACTCGCCGCGGTGGTGGCCACCGTGATCGGTATGGCGGCGCGGCCCGCGATGAACTCAACCGGCGGTTTGTTGGTGCTGTCCTGCCTGGCTCTGCTCGGCATGGGCATCGGCAACGTCGTGATCCCGCCATTGGTCAAGCGGTACTTCTCGCATCGGGTCGCGCTGATGAGCGCTTCCTATCTCACGGTGTTGCAGATCGGCACCACGGTTCCGGCGTTGACCGCCGTGCCCCTGGCTGACACCTACGGTTGGCGATTCTCGCTGGCGGCCTGGGTGCTTGTTCCGGTCGCCGCGCTGCTGCCGTGGATCGGTGTCGTCATCGCGCGCCGCGGCCATGATGTCGAGGACCATTCCGCCGAGCCGCATGCGGATCCTTCTGCGGTGGGCCATGTTTGGCGATCACCGTTGGCGTGGGGCATGGCCGGTATGTTCGGCATGACGTCCCTGGTCACGTATTCCATGTTCACCTGGATTCCGGCGATTCTCACCTCGGCCGGCGGCAGTGCCGCGCTGGGAGGCGTCATGGTGGCCATCTTCTCGGCCGTGGGATTCGTTGGCACGCTGACGATCCCGCCGTTGGCTGCCCGTATGCGTAACCCGTTCCCGCTGGTGGTGGCCTGCCTGGTCTGCTTCCTCGTCGGATTTGCCGGGCTGTTGTGGATGCCGATGACCGCGACCGCCGTGTGGGTGATCGCGCTCGGATTCGGGCCGTCCACCTTCCCGTTGGGATTGACGCTGGTGAATCTGCGTACCCGCACGCCTGCCGGTTCCGCGGCGTTGTCCGGGTTTACCCAGGGGGTCGGCTATGCCGTGGCGTGCTTGGGCCCCTTGCTGTTTGGTGTGCTGCATGATGTGACCGGCGGTTGGTACGCGCCGTTCGGCCTTCTGCTCGTCGCAATCACCGTGCTGGGCATCGGCGCCTTCCAGGCGTGCAAACCGCGCATGCTGGAAGACACCTGGAGTTCCAGTTCAGGGCCTATTTCGCCAGCCTGAGTCGGATTTCGTGCCATCGCTATGCCATAGCGATGGCCGCAAGTGGGAGCCGGATGGTGACGGGGAGCAGGCGGCGGCACGCCGCAAATCCTGCATAGGCGAGTAGGTCTCGCAGTCGGAGTGCGTGTTCACGCCGTCCCACTGGCAGCTTGCCGATGCTCCATGCCGAACGCTAACGGTTCCGGTCTCTAGCCAACGTCACGCCCACCAATTTCAGTCATCGGCACCGCCGCTTGACTGCCTGCACCTCGTCGTCGCTGAGGATTAAGCCGCGTAGTTTCGGCCGCACTCGGTTTTCTCGTGCTTGACAGCGGCTCGAAGCGAGCGTATCGACTGCATCTCGCTTCGCGGCCGTACCAGGGCCGCGCGGGGGAGCGGTGGCAACGCGCTGCGTTGTCCGGCTCACGGTGAACCGGGCCTCACATACGGCAGAATCCACGTGTGGCCGTCTTCGGAGTGCACAACGACGCGCTCAGCGCAGAGCTGATCGACGGCGGGTTCGTCAGCATCGGCTGGGACAACATCGGCGACCTACGCGAAGTCGGACTGGCCCGTGAGGAGCTGAAGGCCGCGCTCTCAGGGGCGTACCCGGACACCAAGCCGCGGGCGATCGCCGCGTGGGCGGGCACTCTGCTGAGGTTCGCCGACGAGATCAGCGAGGGCGACGTGGTCGTCGCGCCGTACCGACCGGACAGCACGATCAACATCGGTATCGTCACCGGGCCGTACGAGTTCCATCCCGATGCGCCCACGCACCGACATCGTCGGCCGGTCCGGTGGGAGAAGCTCGGCGTCTCACGGACCGTCTTCTCCCAGGCCGCGCTGTACGAGATCGGTTCCCTGCTGACTGTGTTCCGGGTCCGCAATCACGCCGAGGATTTCCTGGCTCAACTCGGTATTCACGAACCGGCGCAGCTAGGCGCACCGTCCGTCGACCGGACCGAAGTGGAGCTCGCCGCGGCCGATGAGCCGAGGGCCGGTCGGATCGAGCGCCACACCAGAGACTTCGTTCTCGAGCGCCTGGAATCGTCCCTTTCGCACCAGGAGTTCGAGGAGTTTACCGCGGACCTGCTGCGCGCGATGGGCTACGAGGCGCGGGTGACTGCGTACACGCAGGACGGTGGTGTCGACGTCCTGGCCCACCGAGATCCGCTCGGCGTCGAGCCGCCCCTGATCAAGGTGCAGTGCAAGCACACAAACAGCTCCATCGGCGCGCCGGAGGTCCAGCGGCTGATCGGCACCCAGGCGCAGAACGAGCTGAGCCTGTTCGTGACCCTGGGCTCGTACTCCCGCGACGCCATGGCCATCGAGCGCAACCGCCAAGGACTACGCCTGATTAGCGGCGAGGCGCTGGTCGATCTCGTGCTGCGGAACTACGACCGGTTGCCTCCAAGGTGGCGCTCGATCATGCCGCTGCGCCAGGTGCTGGTCGTCGACGATTCTGCCGGGATCTGACCAGCCACGTCTCGGTGCACGCGATTCCTCACTGCTCGGTGTCACTCACGACTACTCGGTGTCACTCGTCCCGAGTTGCGACGGGCAGCTCGGGAGTCCCCTAGTTTGATTCCCGGGTGGAATTCCGACGTCTGGAGTGCGGCGGCAGTCGGCAGTGGGTTGTAGGCATCAGCAACCATCGGTGGTGTTCTACCGGGTTGGCTACGCGGTAGGAACACCCCGGTTAGTATTCTCGCTGGAGGGGAGGGGGATATGTCTGAACCATCTGAGTCGGTCAACTGGGCAGGCGATAGCCGGCGCTGTCGAGACGAGCCCATCGACGGCGAGGCCGCCGCGAGTTTTCCAACGGTAGGCGCATTCGGGCAATCCGCCGCGCCGCCGGCCTCTATAGCGCCGTCTGCGGAGGGTGGTAGTCGAGTGCGCGGCATCGGGTGGGTTTCCGTTGTCGGGCTGGCACTGATTGCAGTGTGGATCAGCTGTCTGCTCCTGATGACGCCGTGGGAGTTTACTGAATACTGGTACTGGCCAGAGTGGGTCTCGTTATGGCTGCCTGTATCGGCGCTGCTGTGTGCCGTGCTGGCATTGGTGTGGCGTAACCGGCTTCTGGTAGCGGCTGGCGCCGGATTGCTCGGGCTTACGGCGCTTTACAGCTGGCTCGGCAACACCTACTTCTCTCTGTGGCCATTCGGTGCCACATATTGGCTCGGCGTTTCACCGCGGTTCGACATCGTGGTGTGGGTGATGCTCGCAGTGCTGTGCGCGGCAGGCATTTCCGGTATCGGTGCGCGCCAGCAGGTTTCAGATTCCGGGCGAGCGGGCCAGGGCGCCACCGGCAGGTCGGCGTATGCGTCATGGGGGTCCCGGGTGGGTGCGGCCTTGCTCGACGGCATTCCGGCCGGGTTGCTGTACGTGGTGGGTGTGGTAGTCATTCCCGCGACGATGACCGAAGCGTCGTCCGGCTCGCACGGCCACTACAGCGCGGGTGGGCCATCCGCGGTGGGCATCGTGGTGATGGTTGCCTGTTGGCTTGGGGGGCTGGCCTACCTCATCTGGAATGTCGGCTTCAATCAAGGCAGAACCGGTCAAACTTGGGGCAAACGGGTTGTCGGAATCTCGGTGATCGCCGAACAAACCCGGCTGCCGTTGGGAGTCGGAGCGTCCATCGGGCGCCAGCTGGCCCATATCGTCGATGCATTGCCGTGCTATCTCGGGTTCTTGTTCCCTTTGTGGGATGCAAAGTCACAAACCTTGGCCGACAAGATGTTGCAGTCAATCGTGATCCCGGGGCGGGCTGAGGCACAACCCGATCCAGCGTCCACAACCTCCCAGCCTTCTGGGTATGTCGCCGACCTGAACGGATCTGCCAGCACTGGCACGCCCGATCACCAACAGCGCATCGCCGATCTGCAGACCGAACTGGACCTACTACGCCAGATCAACGCTGAACGAGACAAGCTCCAGTAACACCAATCATGCTGTAGGCCAACCTGATCAGCCGCGGGTGATCGGCCCGCAGGTCGCTCCCTGAAACTGCCAGGTTGCGCACTGGCGAGACAGATCGCGGACATCGCGGAAGCCCGGCAGAAATGTCTGGACCGAACCGGCTGTCGAATACACCCCCGGGGCCAACGGGATCCGCCGATCATCGTTGGGGAAGAACACCGAGAAGTTGTCACCGTCAGAGACATACCGCGTCTCTTCGAAACTCGCGGATTTGTTCCCTGGCGGTAGTCCGCTCCCGGTCACAGCGGCGACAAACGTCAAAGGCGCCGTGCCTAGGTTTGTGCGGCAGTCGCTGGCATCAATCCGAATACCCACGTAGTCCGCGCCCTCAGCGGAATAGATGTACGGGCGCGTCAGGGAAAAACTGCATTGGACGAAACCGTCGGCGTGAGCCGGCGGCGGGAGCGTCGCAGCACTTAGCATCACGACCGCAAGCACGCCCATCACGCGAATTGCGCAGGCCGATACAGAAACAAGACAATTCCCCCTCATCGGACAGATACTGCCAGGCCAACAGGGCACACACAATGCAGACATTTGCCCGCGATGTAGATGTGGCTGGGTCGACTGTTGTTAGGCTTCGATCTGTGCAGCAGGGGGTGCCGGTCGGTGACCGGGAATTGGTCGAAGAGGCCATTGTGTTGCTGTGCACGGCCGCACCGACTGGGTGGCGTGTTGTGCACGGCGAGTTCGAGCCCTCGCACCGGCCACCGGTAGCTGTGGCCCAGGCAGTCACCGATTCCGCGCGGCAGTCCATTTCGGTGCCGGCCGGGGTTATCGACAGCCTGGCCGAGCATCAGCGGCGTGCCGCTGAGGCCGGTGTCCCGTGGCGGCGGCTGACGATCGAGTGTCATTCGGACGGACGGTTGTCGGTGCGTGCCGATCCCGTCGAGACGGCTCCCGAGGTTGGTTCAGGTGGCCGCGCTGCAGGAACTCGGCGGCCAATGTGGCTTCGGTGGTTGCGGTGGGTGCTGGCCGCGGTCACTGTTGGGGCGTTGATCGCGACGGCGGTGGTGGTGGGGCTGGCCCGTCCGTGGTCGCCGCCCCCGCGCGCGGACATCATCGAGGTGCCGGCGCCGTCGGCCCGTGAGCGTCAGGCTCACGATGTGATCGTGGGGTGGTATGAGGCGCACAACCGCGGTGATACGGCCGCGATGCGCGCCCTGGCTTGCGTGGACCCCAAACCCAATGTCCCGCAATGGATCACCTTTATCGAACGTGACGGTTCGGACGGCAAGCTCTATTTTCCCGACGCGATTGCCGAGTTCCGTGAGCAGGGTTCGCAGGTCTGGGTGCGGTTCGCCAGCCGGATACGGCCTTTGACTGATGCGGTTCGCGCCGAGGTGGACGATGCCCAGCGGACCGGTGGTTTCTTCAAGCAGGTGTTCTCCTTGGAAGAGCAGGAGGGCGGCGTCTTGAAGATCTGCAACGTGGAGAAAGAGTCGTGATGAGCCGACCCGAGGGCGGTCGGTGGTGGGTGTGGTTGCTGGCAGCAGCGACCTCAGTAACGCTGTTGGTGACTGCGTTGATGCTTTGGGGCATCGGTGAGCGCCCGACGTTGCGGGCGATGGCGGCCAGTGAATCAATGACTGATGAGCAGGCGCGCGCGGTCGCGGAGAACACCGTGCGGGTCTGGTTCCGGGAACGCAACGCCGGGCACCTGGCCAACCTGCAGGCCCTGTCTTGCCCGGATGTCCACGACGGGCCGGTGGCCCGGGAGATCGAGCATCTGCGCAATCATGATCGGCAGGAATTGATGCAGGTCGTGGCGGTCACCGGATTTGCCCGTAAGGGTCCGATCTGGACGGTCAACGTGATCCGGCAGAACGCGGGCTCGATGTTCGAACTCAGGATTGTTGGCGGCGAACTGCGGGTGTGCCAGTCTGATCCGGCCCCGGTGCCATGACAGCGCGAAGTGGCTGTGCCTACGACAACAACAACGGGAGGATGTGAATGCCGGATTCGCCTGCGGCGCCAGGGCAATTCCAGTGGGACCAACCCGAGCCGCCACCTATCCCGGCCGCTGGTCGACCACGCCGATGGGGCCGTTGGGTGTTGGTGATCGCGGTGGTGGCAGTGATTGTCGCCGCGGGTATCACGGCGCTGGTATGGCGCACCGGTGGCGCCGACCCAGCACCGGTGCAGGCGGGAAGTGTCGGCACACCCCCTGAGTTGTTGGTGGGTTTTCCACTCAACCGCCAGCCAGTTCCCAAAGGCTGGCGGTTGAGCACCGCCGATATTGGGCTTCCGCCCGAGGCCACTGTGGGCCGCCTATTTGCCAGAAATGGTCAGATCGCTTACTACCTCGTCGGCTGCTCGCGAGAGAAATGCGGTGAAGCGACCAGCTGGGTCTACGGCGTCGACTCCGCCACCGGCGCGCTGACGTTCTCCCCGGTGACCTTGGCCGGCTACCAACTCATCGGCGAGTGCTACAGCAACGGGCCCGGCGTCGCCCTGTGTCTAGCGGAGGGCAAGCAACGATCGGACCCGGGCACCGTGTGGATCATTGACCTGGACCACGGCAAGATCACATTCACTGGGCCGAGCAACCTGCGGCGCGCAGGTGTTGGACCCGAACCGGAACTACAGGAGGTCGGCGCCGTCGACAGCGACTCTTGGCTGGTCGCCGGAGTAGAGGCCCAGGGCATCTACGGCATCGGCGCCCAGGGCGAGCTGACCTGGCATATCCCCGGCAGTAATATAGTTGACAGCCCCCAGTTCACGTCCGGTGAGGACATCCCCGCATCGCCCGTGGCCGTGGTGGGGCCCAACCTGGCCGCGAATCCTTCCGACAGCACCTACCGTGCGTTCTCCGTCGCCGACGGTCGGGACCTAACACCCCAACCGCCACCAGGGACCAGCTTCGACAAAGCCGCCGCCTACAACGGGGGCTTCGCTTACGAATTCAGCACCGACGGCCAAAAGAGCGGCGTCCTGTTCTACGACACCAACGGCACCCAGGTCGGCCGCGCCGACGGCACGCTGTATCTACTCAAGAGCGCCGAAACCCCCGCCGCCTTCGACGCGAAGAAACGGCAATGGCGTCTCTTCAGTAGCACCGGCCAACCGGTTCTGAGTGTCCCCGCCACCACCGAGGTCACCAAGTTCAGAACCATCGGCACCAAGTTGTACATCCAGACCCGAGAACGCGGCCCGGACGAGAGCTGGCAGCAATGGGACCTGCAAACCGGGAAAGCGGGACCGACCTGCAAAGCCCACCTCCAACCGCAAGACTATCTCGCATCAGACGGCACCACAGCGATCTCACTTGACTCCTATAAGTCACCCTCAGTCAGAGAAGCGGTCGATTTGAACACCTGCCAAACCGTATGGACCACACCGATCTTCGGCGGCCAATACTTCGAGAGAGTAGGCCCCCGGCTCATCGGACACACCGACGAAGGCAAAACACTCGTGGAACTGGGCGCACCTGCCTAGACAGCTCGAAGTGGCCGTGTCTACGACAACAACAACGGGAGGACGTGATGTCGGATTCGCCTGCGGCGCCGGGAAAGTTCCAGTGGGATCAACCCGAGGTGCCACCGGCCCCGAAGGTTGGCCAGCCGCGCAGGTGGGGCCGTTGGGCGTTGGTGATCGCGGTGGTGGCAGTGATTGTCGCGGGCGGCGTCACGGCGCTGGTATGGCGCACCCGGGGCGCCGATCCGACACCGGTGCAGGCCGGCAGCATTGGCACACCCCCCGAGTTGTTGATCGACTTCGCGCTGAACCGCCAGCCCGTTCCCAAGGGCTGGACCCTGAGCGCCGCCGAGATTGGGCTTCCGCCCGAGGCCACGACGGGCAGCGTGTTCGCCAGAAATGGTCAGATCGCCTACTACCTTGTCGGCTGCTCGCGAGAGAAATGCGGGGAGAAGAACAGCTGGGTCTACGGCGTCGACACCGCCACCGGCGCGCTGACGTTCCCCCCGGTGACCTTGCCCGGCTACAACCTCATCGGTGATTGTTACGGCAACGGCCCTGGCGTCGCGCTGTGCCTTGCACAGGGTAAGCAACCATCCGAACAGGGCACCGTGTGGATCATCGACCTGGACCACGGCAAGATCACCTTCACCGGGCCGAGCAACCTACGACACGCGGGCACGGGCGGCGCGGGACCCGAACCGAAACTACGGCAGCTCGGTGCCGTCAAAAACGAATCCCGGCTGGTCGCCGGGGTAAAAGGCCAGGGCCTCTACGGCATCGGCGCCCAGGGCGAACTCACCTGGCATATCCCCGGAAGCGACGTGCCAGCCAGCCCCGAGATCGCGTCAGGTGAGGACATCCCCGCACCGACCCTGGCCATGGCGGCGCCGAACCTGGCCGCGAATCCTTCCGACACCCGCTACCGCGTGTTCTCCGTCGCCGACGGCCGGGACCTGACACCCCAACCGCCACCGGGAACCACCTTCGACAAAGCCACCGTCTGCAACGGGGGCTTCGCCTACGAATTCAGCACCGGCCTCCAAAAAAGCGGCGTCCTGTTCTACGACACCAACGGCACCCAGGTCGGCCGCGCCGACGGCACGCTGTATCTACTCACGAGCGCCGAAACGCCCGCCGCCCTCGATCTGAAGAATCGCCGATGGCGCTTCTTCAGTAGCACCGGCCAACCGGTTCTGAGCGTCCCGGCCACCACCGAGGTGACCAAGTTCAGAACCATCGGCACCAAGCTGTACATCCAGACCCGAGAATCAGGCCCAGACGAGAGCTGGCAGCAATGGGACCTGCAAACCGGGACAGCGGGACCGACCTGCAAAGCCCACCTCCAACCGCTCGACTATGTCGCCTCAGACGGCACCATCGCGATCTGGCTCGACCCCTATCAGTCACCCGGAATCAAGGCGGCAGTCGATCTGAACACCTGCCAAACCGTATGGACCACACCGGTCTTCGGCGGCGAAAACTTCGAGAAAGTCGGCAACCGGCTCATCGGATCTGTCGACGAAGGCAAAACACTCGCGGAACTCGGCGCACCCGCCTAAAACATGTCGTTTCAGAACGGGTCTACCGCACGGATCGCAACCGTCAGTCATCGCCTCGACTGTCGCCGGTGCGCGCGATATCGATTACGGCCAGCAGCGCCGACCGATCCGAATCCGTACCGCCGACGTGGAACCGCACGACATCACTGTCAGGGTCAGCTATATGCGTACGCAGAACTGTCGCGAGGTACTGGTCAGCCTGGCCGTATTCGGTCGGGCAATTCGGGCCAATTGCGGCCAGATTGACAGTGAACACCCCGCCGAAGTCGGTGAATCCGGCAAGGACACCGCGCCATTGCATCCACTCGATGTAGTCGCCGCACACTTCGCCGGCCAGCGACTCCCAGTGAGCGGGCCAGGGCCCCGCCCACACCGGTCGCGGAATGTCCGGCGCGATCACCACCGATTCTCGTGGCTCGGAAAGATAGCCGGCCAGCAGCTCAGCAGCGGCTTCCACGCAGGGATCGGTCAATGCGGCAGCATCGGCTATCAAGGTCTGCTGTGAGAGCACCGCAGTCTTGCCTTGCCCAGCGACGATCACCAACGGATTGACCGTCAAGGCATGGATAGCTCCGGGCGGCAGACGAAGCGCCAGATCAACGGCGATCGCGTGCTCGGCGGGCAGCGCCTTGCCCAACCACGTCGATACCTCCAATCCGTGGATCCTGACCCGGTGCGCGGCGGTGTCGTCACGCTCAAGGCGGCGAATAACCAGGTACGTGAGGGCGACGGCGATCGGCAGAATGATCGCCGTCGCTAGCAGGACAACGGGACCCAGCAGCGAAACCGCCCACAGGACCAGCGCGCACAAGCCCGCCAACAAAATCCCGACAATGATCGAGGCGCCGAGGTCGGTGTGGCGTTGCGAGCGCCCAGCAAGCCTGCGGTGCTGATCGAGGTCGGCGAGCATCTTCTCGTGCCCAGGCCGCAACCGATGAGAACTCAGCATCCCGACGATCGCGGCCAGCCGGGCTTCGGCCGCTGCCGCCACCGGCGTCCCGGAGCGAGTTTGCAGCAGCGGCACCAACATCCACCCCGCTTCCACCAACCCATCAGCGCCGGCAGGAAACGGCGCACTGACCAACTCCCGGATCAGCGCCTGATCGTCGCGATCGGCAAAACCCCGTGCAGTTACCGCATTGAGAGCATGATCGTCAGACCGCTGCCTGTCATCCACGACATGATCAAATCAGGGATCGCCAATCCCGCTGCTATCAACTCGCTCATTGGATTGCTGTGATCCTGCAAGGCGTCCGAATCAATGAAGCGGGTTGCTGGTTCCTGGTTGTGCGACTCGGGGTGGGGTGGGGTTGGTTAATGTGGGCTTCATGGAGGAGGACGGGCGGGTTTTGGGCGGGGTGTCGTTGCGTGCCGAATTGGACCGTTCGGGGACTTTGACGGCAGCGCGTGCGGTGGCATTGGTCGCGCAGGTTGCTGTGGATCTCGATGGTTTAGCCGCCGATGGCGGGTTGCGCTCTGACATTGTTGACCCGGCCAATATCCTTCTGGCTCTTGATGGTTCGGTGTCTTTGGCTGGGCCTGCGACCGCTGTCGAGTCGGGTGTGGCCTATCTGGCCCCGGAGCGGGTGGCGCGCACCGCGCCGGTCAGTTCGGCCACCGACGTGTATTCGCTTGCGTGCGTCTTGTCTGAATGCTTGACAGGCCAGCCGCCACAAGCCGAAACCGGTGCGCCCGTTGTCCAGAACGTCGGCCCCTTAGTCCCGCCCGGTTTCAATGCCGTCTTGGCTCGCGGGCTCGCCGTGCGCCCGGGGGACCGTTTCCCCGGCGCGGGGGCATTCGCGGTGGCCGCGCGTAAAGCCCTGCGAGACGGCGACGTGGGCACTGTAGCCCCAACCTTCGGGCCACCACCAGCACAGCAGAATTTCCCGTCAACACCGGGCCTAGCACCTGGCGCAGTTCCGTATCCGTTCACTGTGCCGGTGGCGCCCGGGACGCCGATGCCCTCACAGTCATCGGCGGACTACCGTCGAGTGACTGATCCGCTTCCGAAGGGCCCGCGTCGGCAACTATGGATCACAGCATCGGCGATCGTGATCGCCATCGCACTGGTCACCGCACTGGTGGTCTTCATGCCGTGGTCAAGGCTAGGCGTCTCGCACGACAGTACTGGACCTGCAGGGCCAGATCCTGTCACCGAGCTGCCGTTTGATCACCCCTACCAACCCGAGGGTTTGGCGGTCGACGCGGATGGCAGTGTGTACGTCACCGGCGAGGTGTACGTCCCTGGCGCTGTCGGAAAGAAGCCGCGGGTGCTGCGGCTTTCACCTGGCGAACAGAAGCCCTCGGTGATGCCGTTCGACGCAATGTCCATTTACGGGGTGGCCGTTGATACACGCGATGGTGATGTGTATGTCGTGGCGGACGCGGCGGTGTGGTCTGTGGGCCGCGGGTTTTCGTCGCGGGTTCAGCTGCCGTTTCCAACGCTCAATCTGCCAAGAGCGTTAACGGTTGATGGCCTCGGTGCTGTGTACGTCGTCGAAAGCGCCGGCAAGCGGCCCACCTCGACGGTGTGGAAACTGTCTAAGGGTGCGGATCAACCGGTACCGTTGCCTTTTCCCGACGTGGCTTCGCCCAGCTCGATCGCCGTTGACCGCACCGGCAATGTCTACCTGGCAGCCAGGGTGGAGGGCGGCGAGTACCAGCTATTCAAACTGGCTCCAGGCGCCGTCGAAGCCGTGAGGGTGTTCCCCGGGTTGGATGCTGAAGTTATTGCCGTGGATTCCGCCGGCAACCTGTTTGCCGGTGTAAGGAGCTACCACGCCGTGTACAAAGTGAGCAGCGCGACGGGCGAAAAATCCAAGCTTGCGGAAACTGTTCCTTTCGCATACGCACTGGCCGTTGACGCCGGGGACAACCTCTACGTCGCTGGAAGCGACTTGGGAAGCCTCCAGGGCCGTGTGTTCAAGATGACGAAACCATGATGAACAGCAGCGATCCAGACAAACCAGCCTCAACACCAGGGCTACCACCAGAGCGCCAGCAGCAGTCGCAAGCCCCTGTGCTGAGTTCACGCGTTCGGGATGTGTTGTCCAATCGGAACATCAGGTTGCCCTCGGCCACTGGGTACCGCAGCGTCACCGAAAAAGTACGGCCCGTCAGTAGTGGCCAACGCTTGCGGCAGGCGGCCACCGTGGCGGCGGTGTTGCTTCTGATCGTCGTATCGATCGTGGCGGTACGCAATGTGGTGGGTATTGACGGGACAGCGACCGGACCACAATCGATGGATGTCCATTTGAATGTCCGCCCGGACAAGATCGCGGTGGACGAAGCCGGATATATCTACATCGCGGGCGAGGAGGGGGACTACTCGGGATACGGGGTGTGGAAGCTTGCGCCCGGCTGGAACGAGGGGACAAAACTGCCGTTTCCCGACGACGGTATGCATGCGATGGGTGTGACGGTCGATACTGCGGGCCGAATCTATGTGACCACTTTCCGCGGGAACGTTTTGGTGCTGACGCCCGAAACTGGCGAGGTCCGAAAATATCCGATCGATGATCAGGGCGACCTGGGAGATATTGCGGTGGACTCGACTGGGAACGTTGTTGGCGCGGGCAGTCGATCGGATGCTGGCCGCACTTCGTCGTGGGTCTGGACATTGAATACTGCGACCGGCGCGGTGACCCGTCTGCCGTTCCCTGAATCGGGGGCTAAGTATCAGGTCGCTGTTGGACCTTCAGGTGAGATCTACGCAGCATCAGGCTGCAATGGCGTATCCGTGAACTGGGTGTGGAAGCTGGAGGCGGGTGCTGCTGAGCCGGTGAAAATTCCTGACATGCCGCGGTGTCCCGGTCTGCTGGCGGTCGATCCGGCGGGCAATCTTTATGTCGGGGACCAGGCTTTCCCGGCTATTTTGATGATGGTTCCGGCCGGTTGGGCTCACGGATTCACACTGCCGATGCGCCATCTGAGCCAGACGTACGATCTCGCGGTGGATCATGCAGGAAACGTCTACGCCTTGAGCGTGGACTTGTACCCCACCCAGTTCACCTTGGAGACACTGACGATGGAGGCCTTAGCGGCACAGTCTTAGTCAGACGCGGGCTCCAAAGCTCGCAGGTATCGTGGCTTAGGCCAGATGCTGGTGACGGGAGGGATCAGACGAGCATGGCTGAATATTCATTGGAACCGGTGACCCGCGAACAGGCGTTGGCCGCAAAGACGGCGGCATTCAAAAAGCTGAACTGGCCGATCAGCTTTATCGGGGTTAGTACGCTCGGCTTGTTCATCGCCGGGTACAACATCGTCAACGACCCGACGGCACAGGCCTTTTGGGTGGCCTCGGGGATCTGCATACTGGTTGCGGCGGTGGGTGTACTGCGGCTCAAAACGGTCGCCAAACAGTGGTCGTATCGCATCACCCGCCAAAATACCGGCCTTGGCTGGCTGATCGCCATACCCGCAGCGTTGGGAACGTTCGCTCTGATCGGCTGGGGTACATCCGCAGGGTTGCAGGCGCTGGGCATACCCATCGCGCGGGTCGTCGGGATCATCATCTTGGCGATCAGCATTCTCGCCGCGATGGTTGTCGCGGGCCTGTACTGGGGCGCGACCCTGCTGTTCAAAGCCGATGCCGATGGCCTGTTTCCTATGTGCAAGACCGAGCATGACGGCTCGTGGGACACCATCGACGGCGTCGTAGTGACCACAGCTCCCGGCACTGTCGAGATCGGATTGATCCTGGCGCCCGGAACAAAGGTGACATCGGCGAAGAACAAGCCAGGTGAGATACTGACCGATCTACCGGTGCGAGTGTTGGTGCCGGATAACAAGTTTGACTTAGAAGCGATGAAATGGGCCCTGAACCAATCTGGTCGCACCGATGTGCCCCTGATTGAGCGCACTCCGGACGGGCACCAGCTGCTCGGCTACTCCAACCGTTGGCGCCAAGCCACCATTTCGATCGCAACACCGCGCCATCAATGAACAGGCGCACGGTCAGCCGGCGGGCTCTTACAGCTGCACGTGTTCGCGTTTGGTGACGATCCACCGGTTCTTGCGATACTCAAGAGTGGTGGCGATTGTGGCGTAATCGGTCTGCGCCGCAGGCCTTTTGGGTGTCGTCACTGACCAGGTCATCTGTGAATGAACGCGCGCTGAGGCGCCGGAGCACTCGATCTGCTTGCTGGTCAGTTCGGTGATGTGTGTGATGTATTGATCTGCGCCTGGGACCTGGCTGACGGAGAGGTAAGGCTATGAACGCGTAGCTGAGACGACTACGGATCGGAGCAGATCCGACTGCAGGCTTTTGGGGATTGCACGCCAGATGGCTGCCGGATCGAATTCAGCAGACATTCCGGGGGCTCTACGTCACCGGAGCGTCACGATTCGGCTACCGGTCAGTACGTTGAAACGCTTGTGCCAGTAGGCTAGTCGATGGTCGCGTCCAGCGCATGTCGAGATCTCCTTCCGGGCGCGACAGGTGTAGTGGCATATTTCGGCTGCATGTGTGTCCGCACTTGCTGTACCACGGGCGTGGCATTCAGTATGGCTGCGTGAATGGGTTTGCTAGGAGGGGAGCGTGCAGACTGACCGCCGTCGGCCAACCTGCCCGAGTGGGACAGCTGGACGAAGCGAAGGGTGAGGTCAGTGGTCTTTTTGAGGCACTTCACGCAGTACGCATCATCTTTGGATGAATTTTTGACGCAGTATGACCCGGGGGAGGTAGCGAGTCAGCCGGAGGCTTTTATAGGTTCAGTCTCCAATAGCGACGTGCGGCTGCGGGTGGCGATCACCATCCGCATGCTTGACGATGGAGGCGATCCCTCATATCAAGAGGGCAGCATCAATGCATTGCACGCAATGTTTGGACGTCTTGACAAGCGGCATCCCGAGCTGGAGGCACCGATGGTGCGTCGGTTGATTGAGGCCGGTGCTGACGTGAACTTGTATTCGCGGCGTACGCCAACGCCACTTGTTTTAATGCTGTCGAATGATCATTTACCCGGCGAGGATGCCGCGCCGTTTTATGACGTCTTCTTGGAACGGCCAGAGTTGGATTTATCGCTGCCGCTGGAGTATGGCAAACCCTGCACCGTCCGTGAAGGTCTGGAGTACATGGGTGCGCATACTCGACCATTGCTGGGGGAGAAGCTTCGTTTGCGTGATGAAAAATTCGGAACGACCTGAGGTCGAGTCAATCCTGTTATCGGGCAAGTGTTTCCATGGATATAGTGGATACCGAATGGGGCGCACTCGACGGCGCAGCCTCGGTGTTCGCAGCGGATTGATTTCGGGCTTCGTAGGGTCTCCGGCAGGCGACGGTGTGGCCAGGCGTGACACCTGTAGTGGTTTGTTTCGGTTGCGTGTGTGATCACACTTGCTGCACCTGGGTTGGCAGATTCAGTATGGCTGGGTGAGCGGGTTTGCTGCTGGGCATCCGCCCGATGATTGTGCAGGCATGAACTGCGTGATCCATGACCCCAGCAGCCACCACATGCGTGACTGGCTGCAGCGCTGCCGGCCAAACGGTGTTCTGGACCGTATTTGTGTGCACGGGCAGGCCCATCCTGATCCAGATCAATTCGCGTTGTGGGTTGCTCGGGGTTGGGAGAGGTTCGCGGTGCATGAGTGCGATGGCTGCTGCGCGCACGAGGGGTGCGTGCAGATCGGCCACCGCACCGCAGCTGACGTCGAGTCCGAGCTATCCCTGTTGAGAACGGTGCGGGACGTGCTCACAACCCGCGGAGTCTCTGCCCCTGGTCCGGAGTTGGAAGAATCGCTGCGTACTGAACTCAGGCGCATGCGAGGTCGGGGCGAGAATCACTAGCGCGCTAAGGCCCATCGATGAGATGTTTCGGCGTGCAGCTTCTGTCAGTATTGTCGAACGCGCTTGGAGTAGAAGCGGATTGAACCAGCTGTGGGCGCAGATGAGCCCAAACAACACTGCCATCGCGTATCCAGCGGCGTGGAACGTATGTCCTTCGCCCAGGGCAATCATGACAACGACACCCGCAGTCATGAGGATTATCGAGGCTGTGCGTTCTCGCATGCCCTGGGCGGCGCGCATACGCGCTAGACGGGCAGCGGCGTGCAACATGACCTGCCTAATCTCCGCCAAAGTTGCTTTTCTCGGCAGGATAGCGAATCGGCAGTTGGCAGCGCCTTTCAGCTGGTAGGCACAGCTAGGCGATATGGAATGTTTTTCGTCCAAACACTCAAACCGCGCATGCTGGAAGACCCCTGGGGTCGCTGAGCCCAGCCGGATCAGGCTGGTTGGTGGATGAGCAGTGGCAGTACCGCTCGCGCTCCGGCCTTGCGCAGATGGGCGGCGGCAACGGTGATGGGCCACCGGGTAGACGTCGAGTCTGCCACCAGCAGCACGCATCGGCCGTTGACCATGTCCCGGAGTGAGTCGTCTGTGCTGATCGCGTCACGCCAGTAGGCGGCTTCCTCGCCGCCGGAGGAATCACGGCCCGGAGCCATACCCACAACCGCTGGCATCGCCGCCTGCTGTAGGCGACCGATCGTCGCAATTCGCTCGGTCACCGGCCGCACCGGCCGGGGCGTACCGGTCAGCTGCAGCGACACCGCGATCTCGGGGCGGGCGACCCATTCGTGGCGCCATCGAGCGAGCGTGGAAACCGCGGCCTGGGTCAGGACTTCGATCGCCTCGGGTTCGCCCGTTACCGCAGCGGCGATTACCCCGCTCCACTCCGGAGCATCGGCATGGACCAGCACGCGGCCGGGCTCGGCGAGCAGGTCCGCTGGAATCTTGCCGCGGGTGCCGAACTCTCCGCCAGGCCACATCTTTCGGGGTTCAAGCACCGTGGAATCGGTGCGCAGGGTGGCCGCGACCATCTGCATCAGCTCGGCAGACGCGGGCGATCCAAGCCCATCGGGTGTCTGCCCGAGGCACACCGAGCACTGTCCGCAAGATGCGGCCTGGGGGTCGTCAAGCGATTCCGTGAGCAGCTGCATGAGGCAGCGTTCTCCACGTGTATAGGCCATCATGATGTCGGCTTCGCGGCGGCGGGTGGCAATGATGCCGTCGTAGTGCTCTGTGTCGAAATGCCAAGGGCTACCGGTAGATCGCCAGCCGCCGTCGACCCGCTCCACCGCGCCGTCGACGGCGAGCTGTTTGACCATGAGCTCGATTCGTGTGCGCCGAATACCTGTCTTGGCTTCGAGCGCGTTTACCGATACAGATCCCTCATCATCGCGCGTCTCACCGGCCAGAGCGGTGAGCACCGTGTCCATCTGCTTGGGATCGGGAATCGAAGCGGTGCTGAAGTAGTCCCATATACCGGCGTCCGATTCCGACGGAAGCAGCACGACTGCCGCATGGTCGATGGCGCGGCCGGCGCGCCCCACCTGCTGGTAGTAGCCGACTGGTGATGGCGGTGACCCGATGTGGACTACGAATCCGAGGTCGGGCTTGTCGAAGCCCATCCCCAGGGCAGACGTGGCGATCAGCGCCTTGATCCGGTTCTCACGTAGCGCGTCCTCCAGTCGGGCTCGCGCGTCCGCGTCGAGTTGGCCTGTGTACGCAGCGACTTTCGCCTGTGGGTGTACCGCGTGGATGGCGTTCACGAGCCGTTGCGCATCGGCGACGGTGAGTACATAGACGATGCCCGACCCAGGCAGTTCGTCGAGATGCTGAGCCACCCAGGCATAGCGTGCCAGCGGCGACATCGGTGGCAACACGTTGAGCTGCAATGAGCGACGGGCCAGCGGTCCCCGGAGAACAAGGGTGGCGTCGCCCAGTTGGGTCGCCACGTCTTCGGTGACCCGCGCGTTCGCGGTGGCGGTGGTGGCCAGTACCGGTGTATCCGGATTCATCCGGGTGAGCACGTCGGAGACCCGGCGGTAGTCGGGACGAAAATCGTGTCCCCAGTCCGATACCGCGTGCGCCTCGTCGATGACCAGCAGTCCCATGGAGCCTTCGAGTGCCGAAAGCACCCTACGGCCGAAAGAGGGGTTGGCCAGCCGTTCAGGTGATACCAGAAGCACATCGACGTCACCGGCCACGATCCGCGCTTCGATCGAACTCCAGTCGTCGAAGTTCGACGAGTTGAGCGTCGCGGCGCGCAGCCCTGCCCGAGCGGCGGCGGCGACTTGATCGCGCATCAGGGACAGCAGCGGCGAGACGATCAGTGCCGGACCGGCGCCCTCGGAACGCCGGATCGCTGTCGCAACCCAATACACCGCGGATTTGCCCCAACCCGTGGCTTGGACCACCAGCACCCGAGCTGCGGGCTCCAGTAGTGCTGTCACCGCGGTTTCTTGATCTTTCCGCAGGACTGCACCGGGACCGGCCAGCGCCTCGATCACCTCTCGGGCCTGATCTGCCCTGGCCCCATTCAGTTGGCCCATGCCTCAGGTCCCTCTCGTGTCCGACTACCGGTTGATCGCAACCTACAAGGCCGCCCCAACCGTTGCCGCTACCCGTCCCGGCCGCCCGGCGGGTCGTCGAGCATGGGAGTGTGCGCTATCACCGGGTAGGCGCCGGTGTATCCGATGCGCTCCTGCGCGAGCTGCAGTACGCGACCACGGCACAGGTACCAGCCCGCGGTCAGCACGGGGACGAGTACCACGATCGCGATCAGGTTCCACGCGTTCTCGTAACACATCAACACCACCACGGCCGCCAGGAACGCCAGCGTCAGGTACCCGGTGAACGGGGCTCCGGGCATCCGGAAACTGCCCCGCCGCAGGATGCCTCGCTGCGACCACCGGTACAGCTGGATCTGGCAGATCACGATGGTGGCCCACGACGAGATGATCCCGAGCGCCGCCAGATCCAAAGCGGTTTCGAACGCTTCGGCGGGAATGACCAGGTTCATGAATATCCCGACAAGTGTGAGGGCGCCGGTGACCGCGATGCCCATGAAGGGCACTCCGCCAGAGGTCATACGGGACAACACTTTTGGTGCACTGCCATTCATCGCGAGGGACCGCAGAATCCGCCCCGTGCTGTACAGGCCCGCGTTCAGGCTGGACAGTGCGGCCGTCAGCACCACGAAGTTCATGGCATCGCCGGCGTACGGCACGCCTATCCGGGAGAAGAAGGTGACGAAGGGGCTCTCGCCGGCTTTGTAGGTCCCATAGGGCAGTAGCAGTGCCAGCAAGATGAGTGAACCCACGTAGAAGACCGCGACCCGGAACACGACGGAGTTGATGGCCCGGGGCATCACCTTTTCCGGGTTCTCGGTCTCGCCGGCGGCGATGCCGACCAGTTCGACTGCGGAGTACGCGAAGACGACTCCCGAGGTGACGATGACCAGGGCCATCAGACCGGTGGGCAGCAGGCCGCCATTGTCCGCGATCACCGATGGCCCTGTGCTGGCACCCTCGACCGTGAAGCGGCCCGCCAGGAATACCGTCCCGATGACCAGGAAACCCATGATGGCAACCACTTTGATCAGAGCTGCCCAGAATTCCATCTCCCCGAACAGTTTGACGCTGATGGTGTTCATGGTCAGCACGATGATCAAGGCAATGAGTGCGATGGACCACTGCGGGATAGCTTTGAAGGCGCTCCAGTAGTGCATGTACAGCGCGATGGCGGTGACGTCGACGATGGCGGTGGCGGCCCAGTTGAAGAAGTACATCCAGCCTGCGACGTATGCCGCCTTCTCACCAAGAAATTCGCGGGCGTACGACACGAAGGACCCTGAGGACGGCCGGTGCAAGATCAGCTCGCCCAGCGCACGAAGGATGAAGAACACGAACACGCCGCAGACCGCATAAACCAAGAACAAGCCTGGTCCCGCGCTGTGTAACCGACCACCGGCTCCCATGAACAGACCCGTGCCGATGGCACCCCCGATGCCGATCATTTGGACTTGCCGGTTCTTCAGCCCCTTGTGATATCCCTGTTCTTCAGGGGCGGGCGCTGATGTGTCATATGTTGCCGGCGACGTCATCGTGCGACCGTAGCGACCGGAAAGTTGCTGAGTGGAACAACGACGTTACGAACATGCTGCGTGACTCCGCCTCAGCCGCCGAGTGGCGCTATCTCACCGGTTAGAACGGCGGTGGATTCGCCTTGGCGCGTGCGGCTTGTGCGTGCTCGCGTTGTAGTCGCTGTCGTTGGTTGAGGTTTCGTTCGGCGGTGCGGCGTTGTTGACGGTCCTGGGCGCGGGTGCGGGACCTGCTGAGATTGGCGAACAGTAACCCGCCGGCAGGGGTGGTGGGGTAGGTGTGTCCGGTGGGCGCTTTCCAGATGACGGTGCCGTCCGGCTCCTGAATTTCACGCCATCCGCAGAAGGTTTTCAGTAGATGGTGTTTGCGGCACAACGCCTTCAGGTTCTCTACTGAGGTACGGCCGCCGTCGGCGTATGCGACGCTGTGGTCCAGGTCTGCGGTATCGGCGGGGTGCGAGCAGCCAGGGAAGCGGCACATCTGATCGCGACACCGGATATAGGTGTCGAGGGTGCGGGTGGGCCGATAGCGGTCGGTGTCCCTGGCGTGCAGGGGCCGGATCCGGGTGCCGGGCTGGGTGGCAATGTGGCGAGCCTGCGCGCCATTGATGACTCCGAATCCGGATACCTGCGCGGGCTCAAGGTTTTCGGGGTCTTCGAGGGTGTCCTGATTGGCGACTAGGTGCACGATGACGGGGGTGTCGGCAACGGCAACCCCCGCGCAGCCGGGGTCATCGCAGGTGCAGCGCATCCGATCTAGGCCCTGAGTGAGGGCGCCGATGGCATCGGCACGCCGTTGGGCTTTGGTGCGCGGGTCGGCGGGGCAGACGGTGGCGACCAACTGTTCGAGGCGTTTGTCGAGTGCCACGGCGTGTGGAGTCTGCAGTACACCCCAGATCTCGGCCAGGGGGTCGCCGGTATCGAGGGGCCGGATCTCGAGGTGGCGGTCGTCGGTGGCAGTTTTGGTGCGGCGCACCGCGTCACGGTCGTGGCGGTAGATCAGCGCGTCGAGCGCGCCGGTGATCCGTTTGATCGACCAGCGTTCCCAGCGGGGCAGCGCTTCACAGATCGCCGCATCGACGGCGGCGACTAGAGCATCGTCTTCCAGTAGTTCGGTGCGCCCGATGATCAACGCGACGGTGCGAAAGTCGATGTCTCCGGCTGCGAATCGCTGTGCCACGGCACGCAGCCGATGGCGTAGGACATAGGCGTAGCGCATCTGATGTGAGGCCAACGCGTGGGTGATGCCCTGCGCTGCGGCCACTTGCGCGGCAACCTCGTCCCAGCGGTCCACCGCAAACCTGTCGCGAGGATCCTGCTGCTCGGGGTCCCCGTGGCGATCCACCAGCACGCCAATGGCAGAGAGTCGTCGCGCGGCTGCCTGTGCCTCCGCGCGCTGCGAGGAGCTGATCACATCGATCAGCCCATCGTCTGCCAATGTATAGAACATATGTTCGATATTAGTATGGAAAACTCGGCATCGCAATGGCTTTCGCCAACAACTCCAGTCACTCTGGAAACATAGACCGATGGGGATACCGCAAGGGCAGGTATTCGACCCCGCGCGCGTCGCGGTCCCACAGCTCATCGTCCCCGACATCGAGGCCCTCTGAAATCAGCACACGCTTGAGAATCTTGTTGGTCGCGGTGGACGGGAGTCCGGGCGCCAAGCGCACATATCGCGGCCAACCGGTTCGCGGCAGATCCTCCTGGGCGGCTAGAAACGCGGTGAAACCCGACGGCGTCAACGGCTCCCGCAGCACCAGCGCGGCCATCACCTCGTCGCCCCCGGAGGCGTCGCGGACGGCGTACACGGCCACCTGACTCACTGCGGGGTGTCGCTGCACGATCCGTTCGATGGGTGCGGCCGCCAGGTTCTCGCCATTGATCCGCATCCAGTCGGCTGTCCGTCCGGCTAGGTAGATCCAGCCGTCTGCGTCCCGGTAGGCAAGGTCGCCCGACCAATACATGCCGTGGCGCATCCGTTCACCGGTAGCCTCGTCGTCGTTGTAGTACCCCGAGAAAAAGCCTGCCCCTTGGGTATTCACCAACTCACCGACTGCTTCATCGGGATTGACCAGGATGCCGTGCGGATCGAACCGGGCCACGGCGCATTCGATCAACGTGTTGGAGTCGTAAATCGCGACACCGGGGAAGCCCTTGCCGATGGAACCCGTCGGCGTACCCTCCTCCCGGGTGACGATGACGGCATTCTCCGTCGAACCGAATCCGTCGTACACCGCGACACCGAATCGTCGTGCGAACTGGTCAATGTCGTTATCGCAGGCCTCGTTCCCGAACGCCACCCGCAGCGGGTTGTCCGCATCATCGGGCCGTTCTTGTGTGGCAAGGAGATATGCCAGTGGCTTGCCGACATAGTTCATGTAAGTGGCGCCGACCTCCCGGATGTCCTGAAGAAAGCCCGATGCGGAGAATTTCGCCGGGGCCAGCGCGGCACCCGCCGCCATTGCGACACCCCATCCGGCCAGCACGGCATTCGAATGAAACAACGGCATCGAGACATAGCAGACATCGTTGGGGCACAGCGAGAATCGGGATACCAGCGACTGAGCCGCGACGAGCACCATCATGTGTGTCACGAGAACTGCCTTCGGGTCACCGCTGGTCCCTGAGGTGAAGATCATCATGAAGGGGTCAAGGGCCGCGGCAGTTCGATACGGCTCCAGCGCGCCGGCCGCCTCGACATCGCGGCGCCAGCCCGTCCCATCGACATCGATCACAACGACGTCAGATAGATCCAACGATTCGAGCAGAGGGCGATGCTCGCTGTCCACAAGCAGTAGCTGCACATCCGCCTTGCGGATATCGCGCACCAAACCCTCACCACGACGAGTGTTGTTGATCGCGCACAGGATGTATCCGCCCTGCGCGGCCGCAGCCATCGCAATCGCCATCGCAGGGGTATTGCCCAGCAGGGTGCCGACGTGAAGAGGCCGGTGCGGGTCGGCCTGCCGAATCAGTGCTGCCGCCTGACGGTTCGCCTCGGCCACGTACTCGCGCCAGGTCCACGTCGCGCCTCGATACATGAGTGCAACGTTGTCGTCGGTGGCCCGGGCACGCACCAGTTGCTGAATGGTCTCAGCCATGAACTGCTTCGGTCAGCGACGCCGACCGGACGCCCAGGTGTCTTGTCAGAAAGCCTATTTGGTGGGACACGACGGAGTCGAAGCACTCCTGGCCCTGATAGACGCCGAAGTGATCACAGGGGTAGTGGCGCACCTCGGCCCGTGCCTTGAAGGCGGCCTTGGCGGCGGCGTACGGTGGCGCGGCCCGGTCGAAGTCGGCGACCTGTACCAGCGTGGGACAGTTGATTCGCGCGGCATGGCGGGTGGGACGGTACGCGGCAAGTCGAGTGCCCACCGTCGCGTCGATCTCGTTGCGCCAAGAGGGTCCCGCGATCGCCAGATGTGCCTCGTAGTACCCGTCTGATGTCAACGCCGCGAGTTCTCCCGCATGCCCGACGATCGGAATGGTCTGCTGGTGACGTCCCACCCGGCTGCGGATACCGGTGAGCGCCGAGCGAGCCAAGGTGCGGGCGCTGTGCTCGCTCATCGCCGAGCGCGCCGCCGCAATGCCGTCCACCAACGGCGTCACCGAGACGACGGCCGCGATATCGTTTCGCGAACCGGCGACTGCCAGTACGTGCCCACCGGCGAGGGATACGCCCCACAAGACCACCCGCCTGGGATCAACACCGGGGAGGCGGGCGGCGGCGTTCACGGCAGCGTGATAGTCGCCGATCTGATGGCTGAACGAAACCTGTTGCCGGGGAAAACCGTCGGAGGATCCGAAGCCGCGATAGTCGAACGCGAAGGCGTGCATGCCCGCGTCGGCGAACCGCTCCGCGAAGGCTTCCAGTCCCGAATCCTTGGTACCGCCCAGTCCGTGTGCCATCACCACGACGGGGGCCGGCTCCGTTGCCGTCTCCGAACGGTACAGCCATGCATCACAGTCGATTCCGTGGCTGTTGAATCGGATGCTCTGCCGGTTCATGCGGCACCCCTCGCCCGCGCGAGTCCGCGGGGGATCTCCCTGGTTCTCATATCGTGTTCGTAGAGGAAATAGTCCAACTGCTGCGTGTGGCGCGGGCGATCAAGCATGTGCCCGGTGTACTTGCGATGTTCCGCCTCGATCACCTCGTGCATCTCACCGATCGAGGGCAGCCGGTATTTGCCTGCCGCATAGGCACCCACCAGTCGTGCCTGGCATTCGACGAACGGAAACAAGGATGGAACGGCCTGCGCCAGGCCGACGAAGATCAGGTCGTCCAGCCCGGGTTTGAACATCCGTTTGTACAGGTCGATGCGGTTGTCCGGCGCACTGAGAAATTCCGGATCGAAGAACGGGAAGGTGATGTTGTAACCCGTGGCGAAGATGATCACGTCGAAGTCCGCGGACGTGCCGTCTTCGAAGTGCACGGTGTCACCGTCCAGTCGATCGATGTTCGGCTTGGGATCGATGTCTCCGGATCCAAGTCGCAGCGGGAGCTCGACGGATTGGGTGAAATGTGCCTCGCCGAACTTATGGTTCGGCATCGGTAGCCCCAACTGATCGGGGCGTCCCGACATGAGGGGCTGCATCATCTGAAAGAGCTTGCGTTGCCATGACATCGGTATGTGTGGGCTGGTGCGGAAGTACTTGTCGGCGGGCTGGCCGGCCACGTACTTGGGGACGATCCAGGCGCCGGACCGGGTGGAGAGGGTGACGGTGTTTCCGGTAGCCCGGGACGATAGCTCTACCGCGATATCGGCGGCGCTGTTACCCAGGCCCACCACCAGGATCCGTTTGTCCATGAGATCCAGGGGAGTGCGGGGATCGATGTAGTGGTGAGAGTGCAACGTCGTGCCGGTGAAGGTTCCGGGAAAATCGGGATATCTGGGGTCCCAGTGATGTCCATTGGCGACGACGAGAAGGTCGAACAATCGGCGTTCACCCTTCTGTGTCAGTAGTTCCCAGCCACCGGTTGACAAGCGCTCGGCGTGGACGATGCCGTTCTGAAATTCAATATGGGGCTTGAGGCCAAAGGCCGTCGCGTAGTCCTCCAGGTACTGCTTGATCAGGGTGTGGTGAGGAAAATGTGGGTAGCTGTCAGGCATGGGGAAGTCGCGGAAGGAGAGCTGATGCCGCGAGGTATCGATGTGCAGGGAACGGTACGCACTGCTATGGCCGTTGGGGTTGCCGAATGCCCAGTTTCCGCCAATGCGATCGGACGTTTCGAAACAGGTGTAGGGAATTCCGTAGTCAGACAACATCTTCGCGGACGTCAGTCCGCTGATTCCGGCACCGACGATCGCGGTGTTGGGTCGGGTCATGGGACTCCTTGAGGTCCGGCCGCGGCATTGCGGTCGCTTGTGAACAGTTTCGAAAATCTGTTCATCCGAAGTGTACACAGATCTTGAAATGTGTCTACAGCTTGTCTAGATTGAGGGCATGACTGCGGTGTTCGATGAAGGTTCGATACCCGACCCCGATGGCGATTCAGTGGCCGCCCGGCTACTCGACGCTGCCGAGAAAATATTGTCTGACAAGGGAATTCGGGCTACAACGATGACGGACGTGGCGGAGGAAGCCGGCGTATCGCGTTCCTGGCTGTACCGCCACTTCCCGGACAAGCAGACTCTGGTGGGTGCCGCGATCATCCGATTGATCGAGATCAGCTGGGCCCGGTCCGCCGCGGAGCTTGCGGACATCAAAGGGTTCGAGGCTCAGTTGGTGGTCGGCGTGAAAATCGGGCGCCGTGCATACGACGATCCCGGCACCCTGCTCATGCGGATGCGAGTACGCGAGCCCGAGGAGTTCATGGCCTGCGCCGGTGCGGGCGTGCAGGGGCTGGTGCCCGATCTCGCCGGATTCTGGCGTCCGTATCTCGAGGCGGCCCGCGATGCCGGAGAGATTCACGCGCGCACAGACATTGAGGAAGCAAGCGAGTGGATCGCCCGTGTGATGATCAGCCTGGGCAGCGTACCCGGGAACCACATGGACCCGGATGATCCTGCCTCCCTGCGCCGCCACTTCCGGAGATATGTCCTACCAGCGCTTCGCATAGCGCCCGTGAAATAGCAGTAACACAAGGAGAGTCGACCATGGCTTCGCACAACGACGTGCAGTTCGACACGGTGATCAAAAATGGGCGATGGTTCGATGGAACCGGCGCGGCATCGGCTATCCGAGACATCGGGATCAAGGACGGCCATATTGCCGCGATCTCGCACGGCGACCTCGATGTCACGAACTGTCCGCACATCATTGATGCGACGGGAAAATGGGTGCTCCCGGGGTTGGTGGACGTCCACACGCATTACGACGTGGAAGTCCTCGCCGCACCCGCACTGTCGGAGTCGGTGCGGCACGGCGTGACAACGGTGCTACTGGGTTCTTGCTCGCTGTCCGTGGTGCATGTCAACGGCGTCGATGCCGGGGACATCTTCGGCAGGGTGGAGGCGATACCGCGCGATCACGTCATCGGGGCGATGGATCGGCACAAGACATGGACGAATGCGCGCGAGTACATCGCGGCGCTGGAGTCGCTTCCGCTGGGGCCGAACATCGCCACGTTCCTGGGGCATTCGGATATGCGCGCGGCGGTGATGGGTTTGGATCGCGCCACCCGTAAGAACGAACGGCCCACGCCCGATGAGCAGTCGCAGATGGACAGGTGGTTGACCGAGGCCCTCGATGCTGGTTTTGTCGGAATGTCCTCTCAGCAGCTGCTCTTCGACAAGCTGGACGGCGATGTGTGCCGTTCTCGGACGCTGCCGTCTACCTATGCCAAGCCGCGTGAGCTGCGAAAGCTCAAATCCCAGCTTCGCCAAAGGAATCGGGCGCTGCAATCCGGTCCGGACATCGAGAATCCGTTGAACGTGTTGTCGCAGGCAGTCCAGTCTCTGGGCATCCTGCGCAAGCGGCTATCGACGTCGCTGCTCTCGGCGGCCGATATCAAGGCCAACCCGTATGCGATCAGGGCGATGGGGCCGCTCGCTCGCATCATCAACAAACTGGGTGGCAATTTCCGCTGGCAGCATCTGCCCGTGCCATTTGAGGTCTATGCGGACGGTATCGACCTGGTGATCTTCGAAGAATTCGGTGCGGGGGCCGCGGCCCTGCACTTGCGCAACGAAGTGGAGCGCAATGATCTGCTGCGCGACGAGAAGTACCGTCGCCGGTTCCGCAAGGAGTACGAGAGCAAGTTTGGTGTAAGAGTCTGGCACAGAGACTTTTTCGATGCCGAGATCGTTGCCTGCCCTGATGCCTCGGTCGTCGGCAAGTCTTTCGGCCAGGTCGGTCTGGACCGCGGGGGCCTGCACCCTGTCGACGCGTTCCTTGATCTGGTGCTAGAACACGGCGCCGCCATCCGCTGGCGCACCACTATTTCCAATCATCGCCCCGAGGTGCTCAGGCAGCTCGCGCAAGATCCCGGCATCCAGCTCGGCTTCTCCGATGCCGGTGCTCACCTGCGGAACATGGCCTTCTACAACTTCGGGCTGCGGCTATTGAGGCATGTGCACGAGGCGCAACTAGCCGGACAGCCGTTCATGACCATCGAGCAGGCCGTGCACCGACTGACTGGTGAGCTTGCCGATTGGTACCAGATCGATGCCGGTCATCTCCGAATCGGCGACCGGGCAGACCTTTTGGTGGTTGACCCCGCGAGGCTCGATGGATCCCTTACGGAGTATGCCGAGCAGTCCGTTGCTGCTTACGGGGGATTGTCGCGGATGGTCAATCGCAATGATGAGACAGTCTGCTCGGTGCTGGTCGGCGGACACGGCGTCGTGGTCGACGGCAAGCCCACCGAAATTCTCGGAAAGGAGCGAACGGGAGTCTTTCTGCGTGCCGGGCAGAAAGCACGTTCGGCTTCGGCGGGGCACGTAACGGCCGCCAGTTAGTACATCTAGATCTGAATACAGCAAAAGATGTACTATCCATGTCATGGAGACTCTGGTCCATCGTGATGCCCTGACGAGATTTGGATCGGCACTGTCGGACCCGACGCGCTCGGCGATCCTACTGAGCTTGCGATCGCGGCCCGGTTACCCTTCGGAGCTCGCCGAGGAGGTCGGGGTATCGCGTCAGATCACCTCGAATCACCTTGCGTGTCTACGCGGTTGCGGACTTGTCATCGCCGTTCCAGAGGGTCGGCGCACCCGTTACGAGCTGGCCGATGCGCGGATTGCCCACGCCCTGGATGACTTGGTGGACTTGGTGCTGACGGTCGATCCGTCCTGCTGCCCGGCTGATGAAGGTTGCTGCTGATGGTGCTCACGTCCGAGCGCCGAGACGTGCTCAATCGCAGGGTGCGTCTTTTCGTCGCCGCCACGATCACCTACAACGTCATCGAGGCCGTCGTCGCCCTTTCGGAAGGTGCGCGGGTGTCCTCGACCGCGCTGATCGGCTTCGGCTTGGATTCGGTTATCGAGGTGTCTTCGGCCGCCGCGGTGGCGTGGCAATTCAGTGCCGAGGATCCGCAGACCAGGGAGAAGGCCGCGCTGCGGGCCATCGCGTTCTCATTCTTTGGGCTGGCCGCGTATGTGACGGTGGAGTCGATCCGGTCGCTGGCAGGGATCGGCGAGGCGCGGCATTCGACGATCGGTATCGCGCTGGCGGCGGCGAGCCTCGCGGTCATGCCGGTGCTGTCTTGGGCGCAACGCCGGGCGGGTCGTGAGCTGGGATCTGCGTCGGCAGTGGCAGATTCCAAGCAGACGCTGCTGTGCACATATCTGTCGGCGGTCTTGCTGGTAGGACTGCTCGTCAACTCCCTCTTCGGGTGGTCATGGGCGGACCCGGTCGCGGCGCTCGTGATCGCTGCCATCGCGGTGCGTGAGGGCATGAACGCCTGGAGGGGCGAATCCTGCTGCGCACCAATGACCACGTCGGTGCCGGGGAATGCCGCCGCCGACGGATGCGGGTGCTGCGAGCACTGACAGGCTCCATGGTCTACTATCTGCGTATCAATGCAGATATGCAGCAGAGGAGCGTCGTGGTGAATGCTGACAGTTCGCCATTGGGCGATGAGCAGGTTGGGCTGGTAGTCGAAGTATTTCGAATGCTGGCCGATGCCACCCGGGTTCGGGTGTTGTGGGCACTGACTGGCGGCGAGTTATCGGTCAATGAGCTGGCCGACCACGTCGGCAAACCGGCGCCCTCGGTGTCGCAGCATTTGGCGAAGTTACGTATGGCCCGGTTGGTCCGGACTCGTCGCGACGGCACCACCGTTTACTACAGCCTGGAAAACGAACACGTCGAGCAGTTGGTGACCGATGCCGTCCACAACGCCGAGCATGCCGGTCCGGGAATCCCGCCGCATCACCGCGCCGAGGCCGTGCTGCATACCGCCGGATCCGTGAAAAAGGTTGGTAAGAAATGAGTCACACCCGAAACCAGCCCGCTCATCACGATCACCATGATCATGGTCATCGGCATCCCGGAGGGTTGAGGGGCCTGCTCGCCGAGATCGTGTCTCCGCATAGTCACGATGCCGCCGACAGCATCGACGATGCCCTCAGCTCCAGTGCGGCCGGAACTCGGGCCGTGAAGATCAGCCTGGCCGCGCTGCTGGTGACGGCTGCGTTTCAAGTGGTGATCGTGGTGGTGTCCGGTTCTGTGGCGCTCGCCGCCGACACCATTCACAACTTCTCCGATGCGCTCACGGCGGTGCCGCTGTGGATAGCCTTCGCACTCGGAACACGGGTCGCGACAAGGCGATACACCTACGGATTTGGACGTGCCGAGGATCTGGCCGGCCTGTTCGTCGTATCGATGATCGCGCTGTCGGCCGTGGTGGCGGGCTATGAGGCTGTGATGCGTCTGATCCACCCGGTGCAGATCGGTCAACTGGGTTGGGTGGCGGTCGCCGGAGTGGTCGGGTTCATCGGAAATGAACTCGTCGCCCTCTACCGGATCAGGGTAGGCCGCCGGATCGGTTCTGCGGCGCTGGTCGCCGATGGCCTGCATGCGCGCACCGACGGGTTCACCTCACTGGCTGTGGTACTGGGTGCCGGAGGTGTCGCATTGGGATATCCCTTGGCGGACCCGATCATTGGATTGGTGATCACCGTGGCGATTCTCGTGGTGCTGCGCACCGCGGTTCGAGATGTATTCCGGCGGTTGATGGACGGGGTGGATCCCGCATTGGTGGATGCCGCGGAAACGGCCTTGGTGGCTCAGCCGGGGGTGCGCACCGTGCGCAGCGTGCGGCTGCGATGGATCGGGCATCGCCTCCACGCGGATGCCGAACTCGATGTCGACCCGGACATCAGCCTGGCTGAAGCGCACCGGATCGCTCATGTTGCCGAACATGAACTGACTCATGCGGTGTCAAAGCTGGACAGCGCTCTTATTCACGCGTATCCGGGCCACTGAGGCGGCGGACCGCGTAGATGAAGATGCCGACTGCCAGCACGGCTGCACCGGTGACGACCGAAGGCCGTGGCAGTGAGAGGGCAATGACCACGCAGCCTGCCAGACCAAGCGCGGGAACTATTCGCGGCGGTCGCCCCTCGGCGGGGGCGAGTGTCCACGCCGAGGCATTGGCCACCGCGTAGTACACCAGCACCGCGAAGGACGAGAACCCGATCGCGCCGCGCAGGTCCGCGGTGGCTGCCAGGATCGAAACCACAAGACCGACAAGAAGTTCAGCGCGGTACGGTACTCCGTACTTGGGGTGCACCGCCGCCAGGGCGTGAGGTAGATGGCGATCACGCGCCATCGCGAAGGTGGTGCGTGAGACCCCGAGGATGAGTGCCAGCAACGAGCCCGTCGCCGCCACGATGGCGCCGATCCGCACCACCGGTTCCATCCACCGCACACCCGCCGCGGTGACGGTGTCGAGCAGGGGAGCCGCAGATGCCGCCATCCGCTGGGGACCCAGTGTCGTCAATGTCGCCACGGCGACAACGGCATACACAACCAGAGTGATCGCCAACGCGATGGGGATCGCGCGGGGGATGGTGCGTGCCGGATCGCGCACCTCCTCACCCAGAGTCGCGATGCGGGCATATCCGGCGAACGCGAAAAACAACAGGCCCGCGGCCTGCAGCACTCCGGTGATCGACACATCGGTGATGTCGAGGGTCACGACCCCGATGCCGTCGGATCCGAACGCCGTGACCACAATCGCCGCCAACACCGACAGCACGATCGCCACGATTGCGCGTGTCACCCATGCCGACTTTTGAACTCCCGCATAGTTGATCGCGGTCAGGGCCACCACGGCCGCCACGGCGACGGCGTGTGCGTGGGCAGGCCACGCGTAGAAGCCCACGGTCAGGGCCATGGCGGCGCATGACGCGGTTTTCCCGACCACGAAGCCCCAACCGGCCAGATATCCCCAGAAGTCGCCGAGACGCTTGCGGCCGTACACGTAGGTGCCGCCTGAGGCGGGATACACCGCGGCCAGGCGGGCCGAGGATGTCGCATTGCAGTAGGCGATCACCGCGGCCAGTCCCAGGCCCAGCAGCAGCGCTGAACCGGCCGATTGGGCGGCGGGCCCTAAGGCGGCGAAGATTCCGGCGCCGAGCATGGAGCCCAACCCGATCATGACGGCATCGAACGTGCCCAGCTCTCGGCGCAAGGGGCCGGACGCAGCGCGGCTCATGCGCTCCGCGGCATGTACATGATGACGGCCACCCCTACCAGGCAGACGAGCGCGCCGCCGATGTCCCAACGATCGGGCCGGAAGCCGTCCATCACCATGCCCCACAAGAGCGACCCGGCAACGAATACCCCGCCGTAAGCCGCCAAGATGCGGCCGAAGTGGGCATCCGGTTGCAGGGTCGCCACGAATCCGTAGGCGCCCAGTGCGATCACTCCGAATCCCACCCATGTCCAGCCGCGATGCTCGCGCACCCCCTGCCATACCAGCCAGGCACCGCCGATCTCGAGGACCGCGGCTGCGGCGAATAAGAGGATCGACTTTGCGACGAGCATGGGGTGAGCCTAATCGCCCAGATCGGACCCGCAGCGGGTGCGCGGATCGTAGGATCTCGACTCGTTGTACTTCGGGGGAAGGAAAGCTATCGGGATGTCATCAGCGTCGGTGGTTATCGGTCTGTGGGTAGCGCTTTCGGAGAGAAACTGGGACGCGGTCACCACGTTTCTTGACGATGATTGCATTTACTTGGACATGCCGGTCGGACCCACCGCTGCGGCATGCGGGCCAGAGAACATCGTCAAGCGTCTGAAGATCGGCCTGGAGCCGCTGAAGGACTATGTGCACCATGACGGGCTAATCGTCGCCAATGGTGCAGACGTGATGTATGAGCACTCCGAGACATGGATCTGGACCACCGGGGAAACCGCGCTGCTGCGGTTCGCGTCTGTGCTCAAGGTGATTGACGGGAAGATCACGCTCTGGAAGGACTACTGGGACATGGGGGCACTGACGAACGTCGCGCCGCCATCATGGTTGGAAGACCCCGCGAGTGCGGACATGAGCTGGATTTATGACGCAACAGGAAAGGTCTGAGGCTCAGCTCAATTTCTCGCCGTAGACGCGCTCGACCTTCAACGCCATCAGGACGCGTCGGTCGGACACCATGACAGAGCGGTACTCCTCCCAATCAGGATGTTCGCCGGCCGCTGCGCGGTAGTAGTCGACGAGCGCTTCGACTTCGGGCCCGTGAGGGTCGGTACCGGGCCCGGTCAGGGTCACCCCACCCTCAGCCGTCGCCCAGGCCCGTCCGTCCGAGCTGGTGACCTCCAGCGCGGCGCGAGGATCACGGCGAAGGTTCACGGTCTTGGCACGGCCATCCGTCATCGAGACGTAGATGACGCCCTTGTCGCGGTCATAGAACGGGGTGACGGGGGAGAGCTGCGGCAGTCCAGTGGATCTGATGGTCGCCAGGACGCCGATGCGGCTGTCGGCTATGAGTGCGTGCGGATCGAACTGCGGGGCGGCATTCATATCTGCACGAACCAGGCGCATGGGGCCGCTATTCCGCGCAGTCGACCCGAAAGACGAGACCGGGAAGATACTGTGAAGGAAGACGGGCTTAGGCAACGATGAGGTGAGGTATGAAGGTCCACCATCTCAATTGCGGCACAATGGCATTCGGTTTTGTGGACCACTGCTTGCTGGTGGAGACGCCGAACTCCGGGCTGGTGCTCGTCGATACGGGGTTCGGTCTCGAATGCATCCGAAATCCGCGACTACTCGGGTGGACGCGGCACGCCATCGGACCTGTGCTGCGGGAGAGCGAGACGGCGGTGCGACAGATCGCCGCGCTTGGTTACGACCCGGCTGACGTACGGCATGTACTGCTGACCCATCTGGATTACGACCACACCGGCGGCCTTGCGGATTTCCCGTCGGCGACTGTGCACGTGCACGGGCCCGAGCTTCGGGCCGGCAGGCAGCCAACCGTCGTGGATCGAATCCGTTACCGCACTGCCCAATTGTGTGGGCATGGAGTCAACTGGCAGATCAACGAGCTTGATGGTGGCGAGCCGTGGTTCGGTTTTGACGCCGTTCGGGACCTCACCGGGCTGCCGCCGGAGATTCTGGTTGTGCCTCTGTACGGACACACAAGGGGCCACGTTGGCGTCGCCGTCGACACGGGAAACGGATGGCTACTGCATGCCGGTGATGCCTATACCGAGCCGCATGCGATCGGCACCGGTCCGTTGACCACCGCGAGCAGGGCCATGCACATGATCACCGCGCACCCGAGTCGCCCGCGTGCTCAATGGCAGAACATGCGGCGTCTCACCGAGTTGGTAGCCGAGCAGGCCAGGGACGTCACCGTGTTCTGCAGCCATGACACCGCGGCGTTCGCGCGGCTTGCGCGCCAGGTTGTTTGAGTGCCAATAGGAGTTTCTAGACGACGGTGACGGTCCCGGTGCAGTGGGCGATGTTTTCGTCATTCCAGAAGAAGCCGGAACGGCCACCGTAATCGGTGGTGATCTCTACCTGGCCGGGGCCGGTGACGACGTTGTAGATCGATGCTCCTGCGGTGCCCGATCCGTCGCCGTGCGCTTCGCCGACAGCGCCAGTGGTCAGGTTGCGCCACTGGAAGTACGCCTGCTTGGGTCCGGCCAGGCCGTCCGTGGCGTTCATGTTGAGCGTGCCGGGGATCAGGTCGCGACGTGCATCGGCTTGGCTCGCCTGCCAGGCGCTGACACGGACATCGCCGTCGAAACAGAGGGCGACCTCGCCGAAGGGCGCCGCCATTGCCGTCGGGCAGGAGACGAGTCCGGCGCCGAGAACGGCGAGGGTGAGAGTGGCCGTGCGGCCCACAGGTATCGAACGCATGCAGGGAGTATCGCCCATGTGTCATCGATCTGGCCGAAGTTTCCCGACGCGGCGGTTCAGTCGGCTCCCAGGGCTGCGGAGATGAGGCGCCACAGTCGGTCGGTGATCTGCCCGGGTGCGGGGAGTGGGGTCAGGCGGAGCTGTTGCGCGATCCCGTACCGAATTCCGCCGATGATGAAGGCTCCCGCGCTGTCGGGTTCGATGTCTGCGGGCAACTGACCCAGTTTCTGACCGCGACGGATGTTCTTGGCGGCGTTGTGGCTAATGCGTTGCAGGTAGGTCGCTTCCAGCTCGGCCAGCTGGGGATCCAGTGCGGCGCGGTTGAGCAGGATCGGCGCCAGCGGATCGGCGACGTGATAGTCGACGAAGCGACGGGTGCGCTCCAGTTCATGAACATGCCAGTCGGTGTCCATGGCCAGATGCGCGTCGGCAATCGCGTGGACGAGGCCCTCGTAGAACTCGTCGTAAATGACGGCGAGCAGGCCGCTTTTTGATCCGAAGTGATGGTAGAGAGCGCCGGTGGTCAGCCCGGCCCGTCGGGTCAATCCGCTCAGATCCATCACTCCGTTGCCGCGGACAAGTTCGTCACGGGCGGCGTCGATGAGCTGTTGACGTCCGATTGAGGGGCGTGCCACTATGTCATCGTACAAAACATAATTATCTTATGTTTAGGAGTGGTGATGAGCGTGCACGTGTCGTCGTTGGTGGATTTGAACGGCGACCTGGCCGGGACTCATCGGCGGACCGCCAGTAGCGGCCAGGGCATCGATCCTGCTGTCGCGGAGGCGGACTTGGCGGCGATGCGCCGCGACGGCTACGTGATCTTGCCGGATCTGCTGACCGCTGACGAGTTGGACCAGATTCGGGATGCTGTTGCGCCCCTGCTGAATCTGCATGGCCGGAACGGGTTTGAAGGACATACCACTCAGCGGGTGTACAGCGTCCTGAACAAGACACGTGCGTGTGACCGGATTGCGGATCACCCGCGCGTCTTGGCCCTGCTGGATCGGCTTTTCCTGCCGAACTATCTGCTCTCGATGTTGCAGGTCATCAACATCTTGCCCGGCGAGCAGGCTCAGATGCTGCACACCGACGACGGCTTCTATCCCATTCCGCGTCCCCGCGCCGGTTTGGGCGCCGCGACGATCTGGGCGATCGATGATTTCACCGCCGACAACGGCGCCACCGATATTGTTGCGGGCAGCCATCTTTGGGGTGATCGCCGACCACAAGAAGCCGAGCGTGAACCCGTGGTGATGAAGGCGGGTTCCTGCGTGTTTTTTCCCGGCACGCTCTGGCATGGCGGTGGTGCGAACCGAACCGGTGCCGCACGGCTGGCCCTGACCGCTCAATACTGCGAGCCGTGGCTGCGCCCGCAGGAGGCGTTCACCTTGTCGATGACACGCGACACGGTTCGCGCCGTATCGGAGGACATTCGCCGGATGCTGGGATACAGCATTCATCCGCCGTTTATCGGTCAGGTCGACGGCATGCATCCCAAGCGGCTGCTGGAGCCGGGCGCCCCATCGCTCTAGTGCTGATAGACGTCGTTGAGTGTCACGGTGCGCAGCTGCCGTTCCCCGATGACGTCGAGCAACTGGTGATAGACGGTGGTCACCGGGGGGTGGTTGAGGTGACCGATGACGATGGCCTGCGGGTTGAAGTACTTGCGGGCCATGTCCACGATGTACTGCGGCGTGACGACGCCAGAGTCCGACAAGGAGCCGTACCACAGCACCGGCGGCCCGTAGCCGAGCCCCTGAGTGACCGAATCGGTTGCGGTGTTGTGCTTTCCGTATGGAGGCCGGAAGAACGGCGCCGGGTTGACCCCGTAGGTGTTGGTCAGGAACTTGGTGTTGCGCGTCAACTGGTCATCGATCTGCGCGGCGGTCAGTGTCGTGAGGTCCGGGTGAGACCAGGTGTGATTGCCCAGCTGAATCTGCCCGCTGTCGACGAGTGGACGCAGTAGCTGGGCATTCTGCGTCCATCCCGTGTTCACCCCATTGACGAAGTAGGTCAAGCGGATTCCGGTGTCACGCGCCAGTTGGGTATAGGCGGCGATCACATTCGCATCGGTGCCGTCGTCAAGGGTCAAGGCGAGCAATCGCTGACCGTCGGTGCGCGATGGCAGTGCGGTCAAGGCACCGCCCCCGGGCAACGGCACCCGCGTCAGTCCTCCGCTGCCGGCTCCCGCTGAGGTGCCGGGGTCGGCAGCCGCGGAGACGGACTCGAGAACAGCGGCACCCACTGCGGCAGCTCCGGCCAACAGTGTGAGAAACCGGCGACGGTCGAACACGACGACAGGGTAGCGCCGGAACCTGTATATCGTGCGGCGCGGCAGATGGTGTCGGGCTACCGTTTCTTCCGTGATCAACTTTGCTCTGCGCTCGTGCGGTCTGCGAGGACACGCGACATTCGCTCCGGACGAGCAGCCGCTGCGGGACCGGCTGCGGGTCGAGACACCGGTCGGGGAGGCGTGGCGGTGTCTGCGCTGCGAGACCTTTGTGGTGGGCGCGCCGCGCTACCGCGGACCGGCCGATACCGCACCGGAGATTCCGCGCGGACGGCTGCTGCGCGACCGGACCTTGATGCGGATACTCGCGGTCGAGCGTGTGTTCCGCGGGCTGGTGTTCGTCTTGCTGGCGGTGGGTGTGGTGAAGGTCCGCGGATCGCGCGAACATCTCCAACAGGTTTTCGAGCGAGAGCTTCCGCTGATCCGGCCGCTGGCCAACCAGATCGGCTGGAACCCGGACAATTCCAAGATCATTCGTCATATCGGCGAGGCATTCGCGCTGTCGTCGTCGACGTTGATGTGGGTGGCGGTGGGTTTGGGGGCCTACGCCGCGATCGAGTTCATCGAGGCATTCGGTCTGTGGCTGATGAAGCGTTGGGGCGAGTATTTCGCCGTCATCGCGACGAGCATCTTCTTGCCGCTGGAGATCTACGAGCTGATTGAAAAGCAAACCGTTCTCCGGGTTTTGGCGCTATTGGTCAACATCGTGGCCGTGGTGTGGCTGCTGTGGAGCAAGCGGCTATTCGGGCTCAACGGTGGCGGCAAGGCGTACGAGGAAGAGCATCGCGCCGAGAGTCTGCTCAGTGTCGAGCGGGCCACGCTGGCGGAGAACCTGCACGAGCGTTGAGCCGCGCCCCTAGTGCACGTCTGGGGTGTGCACGCGTTCCGGCCGCAAACCCCTGCCGACCGCGATCGGAGGTATGAACTTGAGCGGGCCCCGTCCGACGAAGAACGGCAGTTTGATCGGTGACAGGTCGCCGGTGAGAACCGGTTCGATCACGTTGTCCTGGACGAACACCTGGAACGCTTGCACCACTTTGGTCGGGAGCTCACGTCGCCGCTGCACCGTGGCGAGGTCCCCATCGGTGACGCGCCCCCGGCGTAGCGGCCCCACAAGGATGTTCGCGGCAGCCACGGCGTCGGCGACCGCCAGGTTGATGCCGACACCGCCGGCAGGCGACATGGCATGCGCGGCATCGCCTATGCACAGCAGACCCGGACGCCACCAGCTCTTGAGTCGATCAACCCGGACATCCAGATGGCTGGTGTCCTCCCAGGAGTGAAGATCGTTCACGTGCTCACGCAGCTGCGGGCGTGCGGTGATCAAGCGCTCCTTGAATGCGTCGATAGAGCCGTTCTGCGGTCCCGCCCCCTTGGGCATGAGATGGGCGACCTGCCAGTAGTCACCGCGATGGATCATGGCCAACAACAGGCCTCGACGTAGTACCGCGAAGGTCTCATCGGGATCGCCCGGTCGCCGGTTCAGTCGGAACCACAGCACATCCATCGGCGAACTCTCGTTGGCGATGTCAAGTCCCGACGCGGCGCGTACCGCTGAGGTGCGTCCGTCCGCGGCAATGACCAGTTCTGCGTGCACCTCCAGGTCCGGTGTACGTACCCCGGCCGCGCGGCCATCATCGATGATCAAGCCGGTGACTTCCGCGTTACGGATAAGGGTGAATTCCGGGTACTGCTCGGCTTTTTCGGCCAGGAAGTCCAGGAAGTCCCACTGGGGCATGAATGCGATGTAGGGCTGTTTGTATCCCAACCACTTGAGCGCGCGGAAGTCACCGAAGGTGCGCAGTCTGCCGTCGCCATCGAAGGCGATGTGATCGACCTTCTGGTGTGGCAGCCGCAGAAAATCATCGATGAACCCGAGATCATCGATGATGCGCATGGTGGTGGGGTGCACGGTATCCCCGCGGAAATCACGCAGAAAGTCGGCGTGCTTTTCCAGGACGACGACGTTGATCCCCGCCCTCGCCAGCAGGAGTGCATGCACCAGCCCGGCGGGGCCGCCGCCGGCAACACACACCTGCGTCTGCAGAACTTGCGTCATACCCGGGACGCTACGCCCGAACCGATTGCGGCGGGGGTCACTCGCGCAATGCGGTATCTGATATGCGCATGCTTATGATTTTGCAAAGTATACGATCTTGTGACGTCGTCTATCCTGATGTTCGTGGCGCAACAGAATCCAGATGCCCGGCCTGACCTTGCGGCGCTGATGGTTCCGCTCGGGCGATCATTGATACGGGCGGAGCTGCCGCTGCTGGAAGCCCACGGTCTGTCGATGTGGGCGTACGCCGTGCTGACCGCGCTCAAGGACAACGAAGCGAGTAGTCAGGCCAGTCTGGCCAGTTCCATAGGCGCGGACCGCACCCGGATCATCGCCGTGCTTGACGATCTGCAGGATCGGAAGCTGATCAACCGGCAGCCCGATCCCAGTGATCGGCGCAGTAATCTGCTGTCATTGACGGCAGCTGGCCGTAAAACCGTTACCGCAGTGCAGAAAGCGATTCGGGAGAACGAGAGGCGAATCCTGGCCGGTGTCTCCCCGGCAGATCGCGATGTGTTTCTTCGGGTGCTCTCGCACCTGGCGGGGCTTGATGATTCGCAGATCGGCCCCAGTCGCTAGGCGGCCGAGGACACGGCCTTTGACTTCGCGGTACCGAAGCGCATGTTCTCGTCCATTCGATCACGATGGAACGCAAGAAGATCCAGCACATAGTTGTGCCGGATGGCCCAGGGGCCCTTCACTCCGGAACGTGGCATGTGGTCACCGCCGCGGCTTACATAGCCCGATGACAGGTTGAAGAACGGTCGGGCTTCGAGCTCCTCGCCGTGCCGGTCCGGATAGGCGTGGGTGTAACCGCGGCGGTCCATGTAGTCGAGAAGTCGCACCACCGCCCGCGCACTCAGATCGGCGCGCAGCGTCCATGACGCATTGGTGTAACCGACGCTCCATGCGGCGTTCGGTACCCCTTCAATCAGGTATCCCTTGTAGATGAAGCGATTTGGAGAATCGATGGGGGAGCCGTCCACGCTCAATGCGATGCCCCCGAAAATCTGAAGGTTGAGGCCGGTTGCCGTGATGATGACGTCGGCACGCAATTCCTCACCTGATCCCAGCCGGATGCCCGACGGCGTGAAGGACTCGATGGTGTCAGTGACCATGCGGACACCACCGGCGCTGATGGCCTCGAAGAGATCTCCATCGGTGTCGGCGCATACGCGCTGATCCCACGGGTTGTATCGCGGCTTGAAGTGAACGTCGACCGGATAGTCGGCGGGTAGCCGCTTGGAGATCCGGCGCCTGATGAACCATTTGGCGAATCCCGGAGCCCTACGGCAGACGTGGTACATGATCCAGCTGAACCCGCCCAGCCAGATCCGGGCGAAATGCTGAACAAGATTGGGCGGAAGTACTTTTCGAACCAGGCCGACGACGCGATCGGCGCGGTCGATGGGGTAGACGTAGCTCGGGGAGCGTTGCAACATACTCACCTTTGCTCCGGCACGTGCCAATGACGGCACCAGCGTGACCGCCGTGGCGCCGCTGCCGATAACCGTTACCTCCTTGCCCGAGCAATCCAGGTCTTCAGGCCAGTGCTGGGGGTGGATCAGCTTTCCTGCGAAATCGGCGATGCCCGGGAATTGGGGGGTGTAGCCGTCGTCGTAGTTGTAGTAGCCGGTGCACAGGTAGAGGAATCGGGACCGGTAGGTCGTCGGTCCTTCCGGCGTGTCCACCCGCACTGCCCAGGTGTCGGTATCGGTACGGAAGTCGGCCCCAGTAACCTTGGCGGAGAACGTGATCTGGCCGTCGATGCCGTAATCGCGGGCGGCGTTCTCCAGGTAGTCACGGATATCGGCGCCGTCGGCGATGGTATTGCGTTCGTGCCAGGGGTGGTACCCGAAGCTCAGTGTGTAGATATCGCTGTCGGATCGGATTCCGGGGTACCGGAACAGGTCCCAGGTCCCGCCGATGCGTTCCCGGCGCTCGACGATATGAAAGCTGCGGCCCGCCGCGCTCAATCGGACAGCGGCATTGATGCCGGATATTCCGGCTCCCACAATGAGAACGTCAAGCAGGTCGTGCTCCGAGATCTCGGCCATGATGCTCCTGATCGCCTTTGACTAGACAACACCCATCCTCACGCTACCCCGTGGCAGGTGCGCGATACCCCGAGAGTGCTTGCAAGACGGGAGCGGCGGCCCGGGCGGCCATGACCGCGTACGCCTCTTCGGTCTGCAGGGCGATATCGCGCGGGTCTCGAGAGCCTCGTTCTATGCGGTCGCGCACGAACGCCAGCTCGACGACCTGTGCCGCGAAGTTCTTCACCGCGGCGCCACTGGGGGCACCGCCGATTCGTCTGGCCTCGGCGATGGCGTGCTTGCGATCCTTGATCGAACCCAGCCAGGTGGCCTCGTTGGGGGTGACCAGCCCGGCGGCCACCATCCCCGGCAGTTTCTCGGCGACGACATGCTGTTCCTTGCGCCGGCTGCGCACTCCCACCACGATCATCAGGACAAAAATGGGGACCATCCACAGCACGTACACCGCGAGGTAGCCCTGGAATCCGAGGAATGACGAGCCATTCCACAGGCCGTGCATGAGGACCGCCGCGAGGTACCCCGCACCTATGCACAGGAATTTGGCGATGGCACTGCGTTGCCGCAGCGAGTAGTAGATGCCGATACCCGTCATGGTGGTGAACAAGGAGTGGGCGAAGGGACCCAGTCCCAGCCGCAGGATCGCGGTAATTACTGACTCGCCAACAGTGTTGCCACTACCGATGTAGGCGATGTCTTCGAGCCATGCGAATCCGGCGGCGGTGATGCCCGCGTAGACTAGGCAATCGGTGAGCGAGTTGAGTTCGTGGCGGCGCCGGCCGGTCAACATCAGAAGCAGAAAGGCGCCCTTGGCAGCTTCTTCGATGAAGGGCGCACGGATTGCTATCGCCGCGAAGGTCGTGCCGCCCTCGGGATCGAAAACGGACCCAAAGGCCAGTTCGAGGATGATCGAGACGACGACGGATAGGGACGCGCCCCAGGTGAAGGCCAGTACAAGGAGCCTCGAGGGTTCCGGTTCCCATCGGTCCAGCCAGAGATAGCAGAGGACGACGACCCCGATCGCGATGCTCGACAGGGCCAATCCGATCATCGCGCCGACCGGGTTGGAGAGAAGCAGGCCGGCCAGAATCAATCCCGTCACCAGCGCCAGGGCGATGATGACCCCGATCGGCGCGCCGACTTTTTTGATCCGCTGGGGAAATCCCGGGATGGGTGGCATAGGTGCGGGAGCGGGCGCGTAGGACACCACCGAAGAGTAGCTGCGCGCTTACTCGCGGGTGCGGTATCCGTCCGGGGGCTCCGGTCGCCAAGGAGACCGGGTTTGTCCTGGTGGAGGGCAGTCGAGTAAGGTGAAGTCCATCTCTGCCGCACGTGCGGAGGTCGAAGCACGCCCGCAGCTGAAGCTAGCTGTGGCAGAACTGTCCCTACTACACAACCTGTCCGGAGCAACCCAACACATGCCAAGTCCCACCGTGACCTCGCCGCAAGTAGCCGTCAATGACATCGGCTCGGCCGAGGATTTTCTCGCCGCTATCGACAAGACGATCAAGTACTTCAACGATGGCGACATCGTCGAGGGGACCATCGTCAAGGTTGACCGCGACGAAGTTCTTCTTGACATCGGTTACAAGACCGAAGGTGTCATCCCGTCCCGCGAACTGTCGATTAAGCACGATGTCGACCCCAACGAGGTCGTTTCCGTGGGCGACGAGGTCGAGGCCCTGGTCCTCACCAAGGAGGACAAGGAAGGCCGTCTGATCCTGTCCAAGAAGCGCGCTCAGTACGAGCGGGCCTGGGGCACGATCGAAGAGCTCAAGGAGAAGGACGAGGCCGTCAAGGGCACCGTCATCGAGGTCGTCAAGGGCGGCCTGATCCTCGACATCGGCCTGCGCGGCTTCCTGCCCGCGTCGCTGGTCGAGATGCGTCGTGTCCGCGATCTGCAGCCATATATCGGCAAGGAGATCGAGGCCAAGATCATCGAGCTCGACCGCAACCGCAACAACGTGGTGCTGAGCCGTCGCGCCTGGCTGGAGCAGACCCAGTCCGAGGTGCGCAGCGAGTTCCTCAACCAGCTCACCAAGGGTGCCATCCGCAAGGGTGTCGTGTCCTCGATCGTCAACTTCGGCGCGTTCGTCGATCTCGGAGGGGTTGACGGCCTGGTTCACGTGTCCGAGCTGTCCTGGAAGCACATCGACCACCCGTCCGAGGTGGTTCAGGTGGGCGACGAGGTCACCGTCGAGGTGCTCGACGTCGATATGGACCGCGAGCGGGTTTCGTTGTCGCTCAAGGCAACCCAGGAAGACCCGTGGCGTCACTTCGCTCGTACCCACGCCATCGGCCAGATCGTGCCCGGCAAGGTCACCAAGCTGGTGCCGTTCGGTGCGTTCGTCCGCGTGGAAGAGGGCATCGAGGGTCTGGTGCACATCTCCGAGCTGTCCGAGCGCCACGTCGAGGTGCCGGATCAGGTTGTGGGTGTCGGCGACGACGCGATGGTCAAGGTCATCGACATCGACCTGGAGCGTCGCCGCATCTCGCTGAGCCTCAAGCAGGCCAACGAGGACTACACCGAGGAGTTCGACCCCTCGAAGTACGGCATGGCGGACAGCTACGACGAGGCCGGCAACTACATCTTCCCGGAGGGTTTCGACTCCGAGACGAACGAGTGGCTCGAAGGCTTCGACAAGCAGCGTGAAGAGTGGGAGGCCCGGTACGCCGAGGCCGAGCGTCGTCACAAGATGCACACCATTCAGATGGAGAAGTCCGCCGCTGCCGCCGAGGCGGAGGCTGCTGCCGCGTCCTCGAACGGCTCCTCGCGGTCCGATGATTCGGCTTCGCAGGGTGGCTCGCTCGCCAACGACGAGCAGCTCGCCGCACTGCGCGAGAAGCTGGCTGGTAACGCCTAAGCACGTGTTCTGAAGGAAGGCCCCGGTCATCACGACCGGGGCCTTCTTTTGTTGACGGTGAGCTCAGGGCGGCGATATCTGGGCAATCCGAGAGGGCAACGCCCCCAACGCATAGTGAACGCGCCGGGAGTGACAGACTGCGGGCATGTTGAGGATCGGCCTGACCGGAGGAATTGGCGCGGGGAAGTCCACGGTGTCCCGGACGCTCGCGGAATGCGGTGCGTTCATCGTGGACAGCGATGTCATCGCGCGCGAAGTGGTCGAACCGGGAACTCCGGGTCTGACAGCGCTCGTGGAGGCCTTCGGTGAATCGATCCTGCGGCCCGATGGAGCGTTGGATCGACCCGCATTGGCCGCAATCGCGTTCCAGGACGACACGCACCGTGCCACGCTCAACGGGATCGTGCACCCGTTGGTCGGATCCCGCCGAGCTGAACTGATGGCCGCCGCCGGTGAGGATGCCATTGTGGTGGAAGACATTCCGTTGCTCACCGAGAACTCATTGGCACCCTTCTATCACCTGGTGCTGGTGGTGCATGCGGAGATCGAGACGCGCGTGACGCGGCTCATCACGCATCGCGGCATGGATGAACAGGACGCCCGTTCCCGGGTGGCCGCGCAGGCCAGCGACGAGCAACGTCGCGCCATCGCCGATGTGTGGCTTGATAATTCAGGTGATACCGATGCGCTTGCTCAAACAGTCCGTGATCTGTGGGCCGTCCGGTTGCTGCCCTATGAGATCAATCTGCGGACTCGTCAGCACGTGCGCGCCGACCCGGTGCTGGCTCCCGCCGATCCCACCTGGCCCGCGCAGGCGCAACGCATCATCAATCGTCTCGCCGTGGCGTGCGGGTCCAAGGCTCTGCGGATCGACCACATCGGTTCCACCGCGGTACCGGGACTCGAGGCCAAGGACGTCATCGACATCCAGGTGACGGTTGAATCTCTGGAAGTAGCAGACGCTTTGGCGGGATCTCTGGCCGATATCGGGCTGCCGAGGCTGGACCGGATCACGGGCGATAACCCGCACGCGGGCGATGGCGCGCGCTGGGGTAAGCGTTTCCACGCGTCCGCGGATCCGGGCCGACTCGCGCATGTGCACCTGCGGGTCGACGGCTGGCCGGGTCAGCGTTACGCATTGATCTTCCGGGACTGGTTGCGCGCGGACCCGCAGGTACGTGGGGAGTATCTGGAAGTCAAGCGTCTTGCCGAGCGGACGGCGCAGGAGAGCCCGCAGGACACGGCCGCCTACGTGGAGGCCAAGGAACCCTGGTTCGCGCAGGCGTATCCCCGGGCACTGGCATGGGCCGACGAGACCGGCTGGACGCCAGCGGCAAGCTGAGTCAGCGCGCCTGCGCGACGATGCCGACGCAGGTCGCCGTCAACAGCCTCGTCAGCGCCGGCTCGAAGTCAAGATTCCAGTCCGGCGGAACGCCTGGCTCGTTCTTGTAGTCGTGGTCGAGGCCCTCCGGTGGATGGGCGACCTGCCACAGCATCGCGGCCAGTGAGAAGGCCGCCACCAGGATGTCCAATGAACTCTTGCGACCGATCTGGGGGAGCGCTCGTTCGATCGATTCGGCGATCGCCATCACTGCCACATTGCTGATCTGCTTGACTTCCGCGACGCGCTCCACATCGACCTCGTGTTCGAGATGCAGGTGCTGGTTCGCGAGTAGGTCGCAGAACAGAGGATCCGCCGCGAGCCCGTGCACGAGGGCCTCGGCCACGCGGGCAGGGGAGCCGGTGCCGGGCTCGGCCAGCGCCGAACACACCGTGTCCGACCAGCGAGTCCAGCCTTCGGCAGCCAGGTGCAGCAGCACTTCCTTGTGGGAGCTGAAGTAGCGCCGAACTGCGGAATAGTGCACTCCGGCGCGGTTGGCGACGGCGGTCAGCGTTACCGAGGTGACACCGGATTCCACGGCCAGGGATCGTGCGGCTTCCACGATCGCCGCGGCCCGCTGACGCTTCTTTTCGTCCGTGCGGGCGCGTTGGAATGTCAGTTGCGCCACGTGCCGAGGATAACGCACGGCGTGTGATTTGCGACGTAGCGAACCACCCGGTAGCGTGCGTTACGCACGTGATATGCGTTAAAGATCCTGATGAACGCGCTGGAAGGGAGCCAACTGTTCCGCACTTAGGCATGGTTTACTTCGAGAAACGTCCGGGCGGATGCGCCCGGGTACCGCAGGCTCGAAGCGACCATCACGTGGCGATAGCTGCGCCGCCTTCCGATGGGGCGGTCGGGTGCGGATATCCGATCAGTAGTTGAGCCAGGTTCGGGCGAGTGGCGTCGGCTTGCATAACGCCAACGGGTGAAGGGGTTTTACGATTCTCAGCGCATTGAAGCGGGCGTGGATCCCGCTGGTGATGGTGTTGGTCCTGGCCATCGCGGGTTTTGCGGTGTGGCGCATTCGCGGCATTTTCGGTTCTTATCAGTTGCCCACTTACGCGGGCAGCATGACCGACGACAAAAACAACTCCAAGCCCAAGCACGTGGTCTACGAGATCTTCGGCCCGCCCGGAACCGTCGCCGACATCAACTACATCGACAAAGAGGGCGAGCCGCATCAGATCAATGGCGCGGTCTTGCCGTGGTCGATCGAGATCATCACGACGGCACCGTCGATGACGGGAAACATCCTGGCGCAGACGCGTAATGCCGACGGGTTGGGCTGCCGTATCACGGCCAATGACGAGAAAAAAGATGAAAGGTATACCAACGAGGTGAGCGCCTACGTCTACTGCTTTGTGAAGTCTGCATGAGCGGGGCACACGGCGGCGGGGAGCCTACCTTCCTGGCCAAATGGATTCGGCGCCTGTCGATTCCCATCCTTATCTTCTGGGTGCTGTTGGTCGTCGTCTTCGGGACGCAGAAATCGCTCGACACGGTCGGTAAAGAACAGACCGTCTCACTGAGCCCACAAAGTGCGCCGTCCATGCAGGCGATGAAGCACATGGGCCAGATGTTCAAGGAGTCTGACTCCGACAGCGTGGCGATGATCGTGCTCGAGGGGCAAGAACGCCTGGGCCCCGGAGCGCACAAGTTCTACGACGAAATGGTGGCGCAGCTGCGCGCTGACGCCAAACACGTCCAGCACGTGCAGGACTTCTGGGGTGATCCACTCACAGAGGCGGGAGCCCAGAGCACCGACGGTAAGGCCACCTACGTACAGGTGAACCTCGCCGGAAACATGGGCGAGACGCTGTCCAACGAGTCCACCGAAGCGGTCCGCGAAATCGTCAAAAAGGTCGAGGCGAACTGGACCAAGGACGGCGCCAAGCTGCCCGACGGGCTCACGGTGTACGTCACCGGCCCCGGCGCGCTGCAGACCGATATGAACCACGCGGGTGATGGCAGCCTCAAGCTCATCACCGCGCTCACGTTCCTGGTCATCGTGGTGATGCTGCTGTTCTTCTATCGATCGATCTTCACCGTGATCATGGTGTTCCTGTTCGTGGGCGTTCAGTTGAGCGTGGCCCGAGGTGTGATCGCGTTCCTGGGCGACCATCAGATCATCGGGTTGTCGACATTCGCGGTGAACCTGCTGGTGATGCTCTCCATCGCGGCCGGTACCGACTACGCCATCTTCTTGATCGGCCGTTACCAGGAAGCCCGGGCCATGGGGTCCGACAAAGAGGCTGCCTACTACGAGATGTTCCATGGCACGGCGCACGTCATTCTGGGCTCAGGCCTCACGATCGCCGGCGCCATGTACTGCCTGAGCTTCACGCGCATGCCCTACTTCCAAAGCCTCGGTGTGCCGTGCTCGGTGGGTCTGCTCACGGGTGTCTTGGTCTCGCTGACAATGGGGCCGGCGCTGATCACCATCGGAAGCCGCTTCGGACTGTTCGAGCCCAAGCGCGCCATGCGTATTCGTACCTGGCGCAAGATCGGAACCACGATCGTGCGCTGGCCTGGGCCGGTGCTCGCGGCCGCGTTGGCGATTGCCATCATCGGCCTGGCGGCGCTGCCCGGATACCGGACCAGCTACGACGACAAGAAGTACATCCCCAAGGACATCCCCGCCAACGCTGGATTCGAAGCGGCGGGGCGGCATTTCTCGCAGGCTCGGATGAGCCCGGAAATGCTCCTGATCGAGTCCGATCACGACATGCGTAACTCGGCGGACTTCCTGGTCATCGACAAGGTGGCCAAGGCTGTCTTCCGCGTTCCGGGAATCGCTCGTGTGCAAGCGATTACGCGCCCACAGGGCACGCCGATCGAACACACCTCCATCCCGTTCCTCATCAGCATGCAGAGCGTGGGTCAGCTACAGAACATGAAGCTGATGAAGGACCGCATGGCCGATATGAAGGTCCAGGCCGACAAGATGGGCGAGAACGTCGTCATCATGAAGCGGACGCTCGCCAATATGACAACGATGGCGGGCATCACCCACTCGCTCGTCGGCGACATGCACACCTTGCAGGGCACCATCCACGAGATGCGGGACAGCATCTCGAATTTCGATGACTGGTTCCGCCCGATCCGCAACTACCTGTATTGGGAGAAGCACTGCTTCGACATACCCATGTGCTGGGCCATGCGCTCGATTTTCGACACCCTCGACAAGATCGATGAAATGACCGAGACCATGGACGGCATGGTGGTCAACATGGAGCGCATGGATCAGCTGATGCCCAAGATGGTGTCGGACATGTCGGCAATGGTCCCCATCATGGAAGACATGCAGAAGATGATGCTGACGCAGCACAGCACCATGTCTGGCTTCTATAACCAAATGGACGAGATGAGTCAGAACTCGACCGCCATGGGTAAGGCGTTCGACGCCGCCAAGAATGACGACTCCTTCTATCTGCCGCCGGAAATCTTCGACAATGCCGACTTCAAACGCGGTCTGAAGTCGTTCCTGTCGCCGGACGGCAAGGCGGTCCGGATGATCATCTCGCACCGAGGAGATCCCGCTACGCCCGAAGGCCTCGCGCATGTGGAGCCAATCAAGCAGGCCGCGATCGAGGCCGTCAAGGGCACACCCCTCGAGGACGCCAAGATCGAGCTGGGCGGCACCGCGGCCGTGTTCAAGGACATGTCCGATGGCGCGCGCTACGACCTGATGATCGCCGGCATCTCCGCCCTGTGCCTGATCTTCCTGATCATGTTGCTCATCACGCGAAGCTTCGTGGCAGCGCTGGTCATCGTGGGTACGGTCGCGCTGTCTCTCGGTGCCTCGTTCGGTTTGTCGGTCATTATCTGGCAGTACATCTTCGGCATCGAATTGCATTGGCTTGTCATGCAAATGGCCATCATCGTGCTCCTCGCGGTGGGTTCGGACTACAACCTGCTCTTGGTCTCCCGACTCAAGGAGGAGCTACACGGCGGCCTGAAGACCGGCATCATCCGCTCAATGGGTGGCACCGGCAGCGTGGTGACATCCGCCGGTCTGGTCTTCGCCTTCACCATGGCCGTCATGGTGGTCAGCGATCTGCGGATCATCGGGCAGGTCGGAACGACCATTGCACTGGGCCTGTTGTTCGACACGCTCATCGTGCGCTCCTTCATGACCCCGGCCATCGCGACGATCCTCGGCCGCTGGTTCTGGTGGCCGCTGAATGTGCGCACCCGGCCACTGCCACCGCCGAAGACACCTCCTCAACCGGCGTCTGTCGGTACGGGGCACGGCGATGACCCGGTGACGACCGAGTTCCCGAGGCCATCTGTCTGAGTCTTCGGCCGTTCGCTGGCAGTTCGGCCGACACCTGTCTACGTGCGCGCCGCGTGTAGACAGGTGTTACCAGAGCTGGTGCCGCCGCTTGGGCGATTCGCTTTTGCGAATGGCCGGATCTTCTCGTGAGTCATCGCATTCTTCGTATCTCGAGCGTTGAATGACGCGCCAGATCGTTTGCTGAAATCACGCTGACCGACGGCTTGGAGCGCGTGGCTGCGCGTTGCTAATGGACAAATGTCTCCCAATGTGGCGAAGGACACGCCCGTTCGATCGGCCTGGATTTGATCACTTTCACCCGCCGCGACGCCAGCGGGGGCGAGGCGTGTCGGCGGTACCCACGGTTGATTTGGGCGGCGAGCCGAAAGATAGCGATGGCAAACACCGCCCAGGTCCATTAGCTGGTGTGATCCCGAAGTCAGTCACTAACTTCGATGTGCGAGCAGGCTCTTTCGTAACATCAACGAAAAGAAGCCGGGAATAGAACAGTGTCATCGGTTGTTGACATCCGCTTGTAGCTAACTAGGCTATTGCGAGCGTCTCGGGGCGTAAATGTGCGAGTTGTGACCGACGGCACATGTACAGTTCCCTGACAAACGTATGTAGTATCCCTTACGAATTACTGAGAAAACGGGCATGAGCGGAGCCAGGTGGGATGAACGGACGATGTGACCGGACAGCCCGTGTGCTCGCTGACTCCGCACAAACAACACGGTGTCGTACTGGCTGGTAACTATTTGCGCGCGAATGGCGGATACGCATAGCCGGACGCGATAGGCAGAGTCGAGTTGTTGGCCCCCGGGCCACACGGGTGAAGGGGATCGGACGATTTTCAAGTTATTGGCGCGGGTATGGATCCCGCTCGTCGTGATAGTGGCACTCGCGGCCGCTAGCTTCGGCGTCTATCGGCTTCACGGAGTGTTCGGCTCGACAAGCATCAATTCGGCGGCCGGTATCAAGGACGACTCCAAGAACATCATCCCGAAAGACATCGTCTACGAAATCTTCGGTCCCGCAGGGACAAAGGGCGAGGTCAACTATCTCGATGATAGGGCGCAGCCGCAGCGCGCCCAGTTCACCACCCTGCCGTGGACGCTCACCATCACGACGACCATGACATCCGTCTTCGCCAATGTCGTCGCGATGGGCGATAGCGACGAAATCGGCTGCCGCATCCTTTCCAATGGCGAGGTCAAGGACGAACAGACCGTGTCCAACCACAACGCCCAAGTCTTCTGCATGGTGAAATCCGCATGAGCACACATAGCGCTCCTACTCACGGCGCAACCCAAAAGCCCTCGCGCATAGCGCGGTTCATCCACACCTTCTCGGTGCCGATCATTCTGGCCTGGCTGGTCTTGACGGTCATCGTCAACGTGGTCGTGCCGCAGCTCGAAGAGGTCGGCAAAGAGCACTCGGTGTCGTTGGCGTCCAAGGACGCTCCGTCATATCAGGCCATCAAGCGCCAAGGTGAGCTGTTCCAGCAGTTCAAAGACGACAGCATGGTCATGGTCCTGTTGGAGAACGACACCAAGTTCTCGACGGACATGAATGACAAGGCGCACACCTTCTACCGCGAGATGGTGAAGCGGCTCCGGGCCGACACCAACCACGTGGAATATGCCCAGGACTTCTGGGGTGACCGCATCACTGCCGGTGGTGCGCAGAGTGTCGACGAGAAAGCCGCCTACGTTCAGCTGAATCTCCGAGGAGATCAGGGCACGACCGAAGGCAAGGAATCCGTTACGGCCGTACAGGATCTCGTCGCGAAGCTCATAGACGAGAGCAAGAAGAACGGCACATATCCAGACGGCCTTAAGGTCTTCGTCACCGGTCAGGCCGCGCTGACGATGGATATGAACGACGCCGGCGACAAGAGCATGCTCAAGATGACGGGCATCACCTTCATCGTCATCACCGTCATGCTGTTGTTCATCTACCGATCCATTACGACGGTGCTGCTCATCCTGTTCATGGTGTTCGTCGAACTGGGCGCCGCCCGCGGCGTTGTCGCGATTCTCGGCAACGCCGAGATCATCGGCCTATCGACATTCGCGGTCAACCTGCTGACCTCATTGGCCATCGCGGCCGGTACCGACTACGCCATCTTCCTGATCGGGCGATATCAAGAACTGAGAGCGGAGGGTAAGGAGAGACTCGAGTCCTTCTATCTGACGTATCACAGTGTCTCGCACGTGATTCTGGGTTCCGGTCTGACCATTGCCGGCGCCACCTTCTGCCTGAAGTTCACACGACTGCCGTACTTCGAGTCGCTCGGTGTGCCGTGTGCGATCGGCATGCTGGTCGTGGTGGCCGCATCGCTGACCATCGGTCCGGCGGTATTGCTGATAGCGACGAAGTTCGGGCTGTTGGAGTCCAAGCGCACCATCAAGAACCGGACCTGGCGCAAGATCGGTACCGCCATCGTGCGCTGGCCCGGGCCGATCCTGGCGGTCACGATGATCATCGCGCTGCTGGGACTGGGGATCCTGCCCTCGTACACGGTCAACTACAACGACCGCTACTACATCCCGGGCAGTCTGCCGTCGATTCAGGGCTTCCAGGCATCCGACCGGCACTTCTCGAAGGCGAGAATGAACCCGGACATCTTGATCGTCGAAGCGGACAAGGACCTGCGGACCCCGGCCAACATGTTGGTGCTGGACCGAATCGCCAAGAACGTCTTCCGGGTCGAGGGCATCAACAAGGTGCAGAGCATGACGCGCCCGATGGGTGCCCCCATCGACCACAGTTCGGTGCCCTTCCAGGTGAGTATGCAATCGGTATCGATGACCGAGAACATGAACTATCTGAAGAACAGCATGTCGGACATGTTGAAGATGGCCGACGATATGGGTTCGATGATCGCGATCATGGAACGCATGTACAGCATCATGAAAGAGCTGGTCGGCGTCACGCACAATATGGCGACGGTGACCACCCCCGATATGATCAGTGTCACCAATCAGATGCGGGATAATATCGCCAATTTCGATGATCAATTCCGGCCGCTGCGTAACTATTTCTATTGGGATAAGCACTGCTTCGATATTCCGATGTGCTGGTCTATGCGCTCGCTATTCGACACCATTGATGGGATCGACAAACTAGCCGAGAGCATGCAGGGATTGCTCAAAGACATAACCAACATGGACCGGCTCATGCCGCAGATGGTGGAGCAGCTTCCGCCCATGATCGCCATTACGAAAAACATGCGGAACACCATGCTGACCATGTACAGCACCATGAACGGCATGATCGGCCAGATGGATCGCATGACCGACACCGCAACGGTGATGGGTCAGGCGTTCGATGAGGCCAAGAACGACGACTTCTTCTACTTGCCGCCGGAAGCCTTCGACAACGAGGACTTCAAGAAGGGTGTCAAGCTGATGATGTCGCCGGACGGCAAGGCCGCGCAGTTCATCATCACCCATGAGGGTGACTACGCCAGCAATGAGTCACTGGCCAACACCGAGGTCGAGCTCAAGGCCGCGAAGAACGCGATCAAGGGCACGCCGCTGGACGAAGCCAAGCTCTATCTGGGTGGTACGGCACCGACGTACCACGACATCGGCGAGATGGTGAAGTACGACCTGATGATCGCGGTCATCGCGTCGCTGTGCCTGATCTTCGTGATCATGCTGGTGATCACGCGAAGCATCGTGGCGGCGTTCACGATCGTCGGAACCATCGCGATATCGCTGGGTGCGTCCTTCGGTCTGTCAGTGTTGTTGTGGGAGCACATCCTTGGTCTGCAGCTGCACTGGTTCGTGCTGCCGTTCACCGTCATCATCTTGTTGGCGGTCGGATCGGACTACAACCTGCTCTTGGTGTCCAGATTCAAAGAAGAGCTACACGGTGGTCTGAACACCGCGATTCTTCGAGGCGTCGGCGGATCCGGAAGTGTGGCAACTCAGGCCGGTCTGGTGTTCGCGTTCACCATGGGGTCGATGATCACCAGCGACCTGATCGCGATCGGCCAGTCCGGGTCGGCGATCTGCCTTGGTCTGCTCTTCGACACCTTCATCATCCGGGCGTTCATGACGCCGGCAATCGCCGCGCTCATGGGTCGATGGTTCTGGTGGCCCATGAAGGTGAGCAAGTACGCCACCGATCCGCCACCGCCTCCGGTGCCGGTCGAGCAGCAGGCGCCACCGCCGCCGGCTCCTGTTCCGGTCGGTCCGGGTCCCGTCCACGACGAGCCAGTCACCACGGAATTCCCGCGACCTGCGATCTAACGGTTGAAGAGTTCGGCCCCCATGCTCACGGCATGGGGGCCGAACTCTTTCCGGGTGTCTGCACAGTCTGGCCGTACAGACAGAAAAACGCCCCGCCGGTGTAGATCACCGCGGGGCGTTTTCCGTGCGCTTGTTTAGGGGCCGTCCCATACCGACATATCGGATGGGTACTTGCTGCAGTTCTCGGTGCCCTTCGCGACGACACCCTTGTTATTGAAGAAGATCTTGCCCCAGTTGGGCCATTGCGATGTCAACGCCTCGGGCGGGTAGTTCACCGCGAAAACCTCGGACTCGGCACGACGGCCCGCGTAGTCCTTGGCGAAGAACTCATGAATCCGATCGATCGTCGCCTGCTGCACATAGTCGGGCTTGTTGTTCTTATCGATCATGTACCGCGTGTAGTAAATCGGGTCGTAATCGCGAACCGCAGCCAGATATTGTTCGGCTGTACACGTGGTTTTCAGCATCCGGCGGGGAACTGGGTAGTCATCGGTGGAGTCTGCGGAGGCAATCGCGGGCACTGTGCTCGCGGCAATTCCCGCGGTGACTATCGCAATTCCGGCAGCGCGGAAAGAACCGCGAATATTGCTACGAATAGAGTTCAGGCGCATGGCGCCATTGTAGCGGTTTTTGTGCAGGTCCGGGGTACGAAAGTGACTAATTTGACTGGTGGTTACGGGTTGAAGTGTCCGCAGGTGACCGTGTCGTTAACGGGCCCGTTGAAGATCCCGAGCGCGGGCGGCACCGTGAGGTCCTGGGAGTCGACCACGACATCGTCGACCTGCACTTCGCAGTGCAGTCCGACCCCATAGGGCGGCAGCACCCGTACGGCCATGCCCGCCTGTTGGGGATCATCCATGACGAGATTCACTTCCCAGCTCTCGCCGGGGCCCAGACGTGGTTGCTCGGTACGACGTTCCACCGGATCGGTCTTGAACGTCACGGAGATGCCGCGGCCTATCCCATCGACGCGAGCGATGTAACTGATGTTGTGCAACTCGGCGGCGGAGGCTGGTGCTGCCGGCAGGGCGAAGGTGATCGCCGCTGCCCCGGCAACGCACAGCCCACGGAGGAGGGGGCGCATACCGGGCATCTTACCGGCGTCCGAATGGCGACGACAACGTGATCAGTCCAGGTCAGCAGGGTCTTCGCGGTGATGCACCCCGAGCTGTTCGCACGCCGTGTTGAGCACCCGCTGTACGGCCAAGGTGTCGGCGAGGGGCATCACGGTGCTCTGCGCGCTGCCCTCGAAAAGGCATCCGGTGACCTCGGCCAGCTCGTGACTGTATCCGCCACCGACGGGCGGCTTCACTATCGGCTCAGGGCCAGATCCCTTGCGGTGCAACACGATTTCGCGAGGGTGATGGAATCGGGGGAGGATATCGATCCAGCCCTCGGTGCCGAATATGCGCGCCTGGCCGGGAGTGTGATGTAGCAGTGAACACAGCAGCGTCGCGGTGCGTCCGTCGTCATAGCGCAGGAGCAGGCCGGCCTCGGCGTCAACCCCGGTGGGGAACAACGAACCATGTGCCACCACTGCGGCCGGATCGCCGAGGAAGTACTGGGCCAGCGAGACCACGTAGACGCCGAGATCCAACAGCGCGCCGCCGCCCAGCGTCGGACTGAACAGCCTGTCGTCGGGATCGAACGGGCGGTCTACCCCCAGGTCTGCCTGGACCTGGCGGACCTCGCCGATGGCCCCGTCGTCAACAAGATTTTTGGCCGCGACGATCGCCGGCTGAAACCGGGTCCACATCGCCTCCATCGCAAAAACGCCACGCGCCCTTGCGATATCGATGATCTCCTGCGCTCCGGCCACCGTCGCGGTGAAGGCCTTCTCGACCAAGATTGCCTTGCCCGCGGTGAGTGCGGCGATGGCGGCCTGTCGATGTTGGGGATGTGGGGTGGCGATGTACACGGCGTCTACATCGGGATCGGCGAGCAACTCCCGGTACGAGCCGAAGGCTCGCGGAATGCGATGTGTCTCCGCGAAGTCGCGGGCACGTTCGGCCGACCGCGAGGCAACGGCTATCAGCTCTGCTCCCGGTGTCAGTGGGAAATCGCGGGCCACGTTTCCCGCGATGCGGCCCGGTCCGATGATTCCCCAGCGAATGGTGTCAGGCATGCGTGTCTCCGTTCGGGTCGTGCCAGGTCAGCGGCATTCCGGTGGCGGTCAACCACGCGTTCAGATCGTGACCGTGCCCGGCGAGGGCATCGATGGCGGTGGCGGCCCGGCGGATCGCGAGCTCGGATGCGGCAGCAGATAGCAACCCTGCTCTGTGCGCCTCGAGCAACTCGTCCACATCGGCCAGTTCGGTCTCGCGTCCGCAGCGCACCACGAGGTCAAGATAGTGGTCGACGGCCAGCCACTGCGACGGCCCGGGGACAAAGTCGCCGACGTCGAGGTAGAAATCCTGATCGCGCTCGTATCCCGGATTGAAATGGAAGATGTTCGCCCGCAGTCCCAACGCCGGGAGCAGCCAGGACTCCAAGTAGTGGAACTGCGCCCGACCGGGCGTTGGGCGCGCCATGAACAATCCCCAGGGCTCCACCCGGTACTCATCCACCGACCGCACGATTCCCTTGGGATCGGTGTTCGTCATGGCATCGAGGTCGAATATCTCGCGTTTGGGCGGGTGCACGCTGGTTTCCTGCTGCCTTTCTGTCGTCTCGGGTGAATGTCAGACCGTCGGCTTACTCTGGGCACATGGCTTTCGCAACAGAACACCCCATCGTTGCGCATTCCGAGTACCGCCCGGTCACGGACGTCTTGCGTACCGATGGGCGATTCGAGGTCGTCAGTCAGTATGAGCCCGCGGGCGATCAGCCGGGTGCCATCGCCGAGCTCGAGCGCAGAGTTCGGGCGGGGGAGAAGGACGTGGTGCTGCTGGGTGCCACGGGTACCGGCAAGTCGGCGACCACCGCCTGGCTCATCGAACGGCTGCAACGGCCGACGCTGGTGATGGCACCCAACAAGACGCTCGCCGCGCAGCTGGCCAACGAGCTTCGGGAAATGTTGCCGCACAACGCTGTCGAGTACTTCGTCTCGTACTACGACTACTACCAGCCGGAAGCGTATATCGCCCAGACCGATACGTACATCGAGAAGGACAGCTCTATCAATGACGACGTGGAGCGCCTGCGGCACTCCGCGACCTCCAACCTGCTGTCCCGGCGCGATGTCGTGGTGGTGGCCTCGGTGTCGTGCATCTACGGTCTGGGCACCCCGCAGTCGTATCTGGACCGTTCTGTGCAACTGGATGTGGGGCTCGAAGTGCCCCGGGACGCGCTGCTGCGACTGCTGGTCGACATGCAGTACAACCGCAACGACATGGCATTCACCCGTGGCACCTTCCGGGTCCGCGGCGACACTGTCGAGATCATTCCCTCGTATGAAGAGCTGGCGGTGCGCATCGAATTCTTCGGCGATGAGGTCGAGGCGCTCTACTATCTGCACCCGCTCACCGGAGATGTTGTACGGCAAGCTAATTCATTAAGAATCTTTCCGGCGACGCATTACGTGGCGGGGCCGGATCGGATGACGAAGGCCCTTGAGGGTGTCGAGCAGGAGCTCGAGGAAAGACTTGCCGAGTTGGAGGGCCAGGGCAAGCTGCTGGAAGCCCAGCGCCTGAGGATGCGGACCAATTACGACATCGAGATGATGCGCAACGTGGGCTTCTGCTCGGGGATCGAGAACTACTCGCGGCATATCGACGGGCGCGGGGCCGGCACCCCGCCATCGACGCTGCTCGACTACTTCCCCGACGATTTCCTGCTGGTCATCGACGAGTCGCATGTGACGGTTCCCCAAATCGGCGCCATGTACGAGGGGGACATGTCGCGTAAGAGGAATCTGGTGGATTTCGGCTTCCGGTTGCCGTCGGCTACCGACAACAGGCCACTCACCTGGGAAGAGTTCGCCGAGCGAATCGGGCAGACCGTGTATCTGTCTGCGACGCCCGGGAACTATGAGCGCAATGCCGCCGGCGGCGAGTTCGTGGAGCAGGTGATCCGGCCGACCGGCCTGGTGGATCCGAAGGTGGTCGTCAAACCCACCAAGGGGCAGATCGACGATCTGATCGCCTCAATCCGTCAACGCACCGAAGCCGATGAGCGGGTGCTCGTGACGACGTTGACGAAGAAAATGGCCGAGGATCTCACCGACTATCTGTTGGAGATGGGTATTCGGGTGCGTTACCTGCATTCGGAGGTGGACACCCTGCGGCGTGTCGAGCTACTGCGTCAGCTCCGGCTCGGCGAGTATGACGTCCTCGTCGGTATCAACCTCCTACGGGAAGGTCTGGACCTGCCCGAGGTGTCGCTGGTCGCCATTCTCGACGCCGACAAGGAAGGATTTCTGCGGTCCAGCAGGAGTCTGATTCAGACCATCGGCAGGGCCGCGCGCAACGTATCCGGCGAGGTGCACATGTACGCGGACACCATGACGGACTCGATGAAAGAGGCCATCGATGAGACCGATCGCCGACGCGCCAAGCAGATCGCATACAACGAGGCGAACGGGATAGACCCACAACCGCTGCGCAAGAAGATCGCTGACATCCTGGACCAGGTGTACCGCGAAGCCGAAGACACCGAGGAAGTGGCGGTAGGTGGATCGGGCCGCAACGCGAGTCGCGGCAGGCGCGCGCAGGGTGAGCCGGGACGCGCGGTCAGTGCCGGAGTGTTCGAGGGGCGCGATACCAAGAGCATGCCTCGGGCCGAGTTGGCCGATCTGATCAAGGACATGACCGAGCAGATGATGGCGGCGGCACGCGATCTGCAGTTCGAGTTGGCGGCACGATTCCGTGACGAGATCGCCGATCTGAAGAAGGAATTACGCGGTATGGACGCCGCGGGCCTGAAGTAATCAGCCCGGACCGGCGAGCAGGAGTGCGCCGGTCGACCCGTCCTCGGCGAGGACGTCGGCAGGATTGAACAGCGTGCATTTGGTCATGGACAGGCATCCGCAGCCGATGCATCCGGTGAGCTTCTCCTGCATGTCCGCGATGGCGTTCTTGCGCTCTTCCAGATGCGAATGCCACTGGCGCGAGATTCGTTGCCAGTCACGAGTACTCGGCGCCCGGTCGTCGGGCAGGCTCGACAGCACCTCGGCGACTTCCGACAGGGGGATGCCGAACCCGGTTGCGACCCGGATCAGCGAGATTCGGCGCAACGCGTGACGCCGGAACACCCGTGCGTTGCCGGATGTGCGTTCGGCGGGAATCAGGCCGATATCGGCGTAGTAACGCACGGCGGATACCGCGATTCCGGAGCGCCTGGCCACCTCGCCTATCGGCAACAGCTCGGCCTTGTCCTTCATCACCTCTCCTTGATCTCAAGTGCACTTTAGCTCATAGCGTGTCGTCATGACTCACGATCAGGCGACCGGCAGCTGGCGGGATCTGTTGTGCGGGCGGCAACTCGGCATCGTCACGGTGCTGGCCGGTGGGGTGGCGCTGTACGCCACCAACGTGTACCTCACCACCAGTCTGTTGCCGAGCGCCGTCGCTGACATCGGTGGGGAACGTTTCTACGCATGGGTGACAACGCTGTATTTGATCGCTTCGGTCAGTGCCGCGACGGTGGTGAGTTCGCTTCTTGGCCGGGCCGGCCCCCGGGGCGCGTACCTTCTGGCGTTCGGCGCGTTCGCGGTCGGCACCCTCGTGTGTGCGGTGGCACCGGCAATGCAGGTCATGCTCGCCGGGCGCGTGATCCAGGGGGCGGCCGGCGGACTGCTTGCAGGGTTGGCCTATGCGGTCATCAACCTTTCTCTGCCACAACGGTTATGGACGCGCGCCTCGGCGCTCACATCGGCAATGTGGGGTGTTGGGACCTTCGTGGGCCCCGCGGCCGGCGGGCTGTTCGCGCAGTTCGGGCTGTGGCGGTGGGCATTCGTATCGTTGACGCTGGTCACCCTGGGCATCGCTGCGATGGTGCCCTCGGTATTGCCCCGGACGGATAGTGCGAATGTCGCGGCTACCGGGCGCGGTGCTCCGCTGCGGTCGCTGCTCATCCTCACGGCGGCGGCCGCTTTGGTGGCCGTGGCCGGGCTCCAGTCCTCGATGCCCGCCATGGTGGGGTTGATCGCCGCAGCAGCTGCTCTGGTGATCCTGTTCGTCGTACTCGACCGTCGTGCCACCGCATCGGTACTGCCCAAAGCGGTCTTCGCCGGCAATCCACTCAAGTGGATCTATCTGACGATCGCGGTGCTGGCGGCGGCCTCCATGGTGGAGACATTCATTCCGTTCTTTGGTCAGCGCCTCGGGCACCTGATCCCTGTCGCTGCGGGATTCCTTGGGGCCACCTTGGCATTCGGATGGACCGTTGGCGAAATGATCAGCGCATCGGCCACGGCGCGGACCATCGCACGTGTGGTGACGATCGCTCCCGTCGTGGTTGCGGCGGGACTTGTCCTGGCCGGTGCGTTACAGCGCGACGGTGCCGGAGCCCTGGAGATCGCGTTATGGGCACTCGGTTTCGCGGTGACGGGAGCGGGTATCGGCATGGCGTGGCCGCACTTGGCGTCCGCGGCGATGTCGATGTCTTCCGATTCGGGCGAAAGCGCAGCGGCCGCAGCCGCCATCAGCACCGTGCAGCTGATAGCCGGAGCCTTCGGCGCCGGGTTGGCGGGGGTGCTCGTCAATCTCGGCGGGTCGGACACGCACGGGGCCCATCTGCTGTACCTGGGGTTCGCCGCGATCGTGCTATCGGGTGTCGCGGTGTCCTCCAGAGTGTTTCGCGCCGCTGCCGGACCCGGGCGAGGAGTCGACATGACGAACACGGCGCGGGAGAGCGCGGTAAGAGCCCCCACGTAGGCGTCTCGGGTGTATGAACGGAACCATGCATCGGATTTTCGCCGTCGTGGCCGCCGTGCTCGCACTCACTTCCTGCGGGACGACGCAGAACCAGGGCTCGCCGGCAACGAGCGCTCCCTCCAGCACCGACGATCGTGCCGCGTTTCGAGACTTGTACCGGGAGTTGATCGAGACCAACACGACCGCATCGCAGGGGAGTTGCACCGAGGCCGCGCAGAAGATGGCCGATCGTCTCAAGTCCGCCGGATACGGCGACAAGGACCTGGTGCTGTTCAGTCCGCCGGATCATCCTAAGGACGGCGGATTGGTCGCCACACTGGCCGGAGCCGACGCGAATGCCAAGCCCATTCTGCTGCTGGCGCATATCGACGTTGTCGAGGCCAAACGCGAGGACTGGAAGCGTGATCCGTTCACCCTCGCCGAGGAGAACGGATACTTCTACGCCCGCGGTGCCGAGGACGACAAGGCCATGGCCGCGATCTTCGTGGACAGTCTCATTCGATACCGTGCCGAGAACTTCGTGCCCAAACGCCCCATTCGGATCGCCTTGACCTGTGGTGAAGAAGGTGGCGGGCAGGTCAACGGTGCTGAGTGGCTGCATCAAAACCGGCCGGAACTCGTCGACGCCGAATTCGTCGTCAACGAGGGTGCCGGCGGCGACCTCGACGAACAGAACAAACCCATCCTGCTGGAGATCCAGGCGGGTCAGAAGATCTACCAGGACTTCACCCTTGAAGTCACCGACGAGGGCGGACACAGCAGCCAGCCCCGACCGTTCAACGCGATACAGGATCTCGGAGCCGGTCTGAACCGGCTGGCCACCGTGCCATTCCCGGTTCAGCTCAACGATGTGACCCGGGCATATTTCACGGCGCAGGCTCCGCTGCAGCCGGGTGAAGTGGGTCAGGCGATGTCGGCAATCGTCGCCAATCCGCGCGATCAGGCGGCGGCGTCGGTGCTGTCCCGGAATCCGCTGTACAACGCGATGCTGCGCACCACCTGTGTCCCTACGAAAATTGAAGGGGGACACGCCAACAATGCGCTGCCGCAACGCGCCACCGCGAATGTGAACTGCCGCATATTGCCCGACGGGAGCGCCGCCGCGGTGCAAGAGAGCATTGTCAAGGCGGTCAACGATCCCAAGGTCACCGTGAAGCCCGCCAAGGAGTTCCGCACCAACGTCGCCACCGTCCCACCGTTGACTCCGCAGATCATCGACCCCATCAAGGCCGTGGCCGGATCCATGTGGCCGGGGGTGCCGCTGGTACCGACCATGTCGACCGGAGCAACCGATGCCATCTACTTCGGGAAGACCCCGGTGTATGGACTCAGCGGCATATTTGCCCAGCCGGGGGAGACCCACGCGCATGGCCTGGACGAACGAATCCAGGTGAAATCCCTGTACGACGGACGGGCATTCCTCTACCAAGTCATCAAGCTCTACTCGAACGGTGCGTGACTTTTACTCGAACGGCGGTGAACTCGCGGCGTAATGGCGCGTGACGGTCCTCATAGCGGTATTGAGGCGCAGGCCATACCTGCGCGCGCAGCCCGCAAGAGAAAATCATCCGCATAGCCCGACACAATCAGCCAAATGACGCATGGCCGGGGCCCTTCCCGGCTAATCTCGTCTGGCCTGGTCAAATGGAACTGGAGGACCTTTCATGAGTGCATACAGCACTGTCGTTGTCGGTACCGACGGATCGGATTCGTCGTACCGGGCGGTCGACCGCGCTGGAGCCATCGCGGGCGCTGCCGGTGCCAAGCTCATCGTCGCGACCGCGTACTTCCCGGAGAACAACCCCCACTCGGCCGATGTCCTCAAGGAGGACGCGTACAAGGTCACCGGCAAGGCACCCGTCTACGACATCCTGCGCACCGCCCGCGAGCGCGCAGCAGCGGCGGGCGCGACGAGCGTCGAAGAGCGCTCTATCGAGGGAGCGCCAGTGGATGCGCTGCTGGATCTGGTGGTGGATTCCAAGGCTGATCTGCTGGTCGTCGGCAATGTCGGTCTGAACACCATTGCCGGACGCCTGCTGGGGTCGGTTCCTTCGGATGTCGCACGCCGCTCCAAGTGCGACGTGCTGATCGTTCACACCACCTAGACCTAGAGATCTAGACTGACGAGCGCGAACGGGGCCGGCTCACCAGCCTCGTTCGCGCCATTCGCCGAGCGATCCGCGCTCGGCGCCCAACGTGGTGTCGTCTCCATGTCCGGGGTACACAACCGTGGAGTCGGGGTAGGCGCCGAAGAGGCGCTCGCCGACATCGTCGAGCAGCTGGTTGAAGTCCTCGGGGCTGAAGGTCTTTCCGACACCACCCGGGAACAGTGAATCCCCGGTGAATAGGTGCGTCACGCCGTCGGCGGTGAACGCCAGGGCCACCGAGCCTGGAGTGTGTCCACGCAGGTGGATCACGTCGAAATGCAGGTCACCGATGTCGAAGCTGTCGCCCCCGGCCAGCAGCGTCGTGGGCGGTACCGGAAGCGGTCCGGCATCCAAATCATGCGCGGCACTGCGCGATTCGGTCTTCTTGACGATCGCCTCGAGCGCCTGCCAGTGATCGAAATGCTGATGCGTGGTGACAATCAGCTCGATATCCGGGGCGTTCTCGTCCAGCAGGGCGGCCAACCGCTCGGCATCGTTGGCCGCGTCGATCAGCAACGACTTGCCGGTGTTGGTGCACGTGACGATGTATGCGTTGTTATCCATCGGCCCCACCGAGGCCTTGATGATGGTCGCGCCGCTCACGGTGCGACGAGCGACCCCAGTGCCCGGCTCGAGATGGCCGGAGTAGTCGTCGTCGATGGTGATGGAGGTCATGGTTTCACCGTAGTGGCCCCAGCGGCGGGGAGGTTGTCGGTGCCTCGTCCTAGCATGGAGTCGACGACTCAGTCGGCTCCGGTTCCAGATGGGGATACGGCCGCTGAGCTATGCGAAAACACCTGCTCATGGGGCAGTGTGGAAGGAGACAGGTGGCCGACCGTCTGATCGTGCGGGGCGCGCGTGAGCACAACCTGCGCGGTATCGACCTTGACCTACCCCGAGACAGCCTCATCGTCTTCACGGGCCTCTCCGGATCCGGGAAGTCGAGTCTGGCCTTTGACACCATCTTTGCCGAGGGGCAGCGCAGGTACGTCGAATCGCTGTCCGCGTACGCCCGCCAATTCCTGGGGCAGATGGACAAGCCCGATGTTGATTTCATCGAGGGGTTGTCGCCTGCGGTATCGATCGACCAGAAATCCACCAACCGCAACCCCCGGTCCACGGTGGGCACCATCACCGAGGTCTACGACTACCTGCGTCTGTTGTATGCGCGGGCTGGGACCCCACACTGCCCGGTGTGCGGGGAGAAGATCGCCAAGCAAACCCCGCAGCAGATCGTGGATCAGGTGCTGGATATGGAGGAGGGCCTGCGGTTCCAGGTGCTCGCTCCCGTGGTCCGCACGCGCAAGGGCGAGTTCGTCGACCTCTTCGAGCAGCTGAACTCGCAGGGTTACAGCCGCATTCGGGTTGACGGCGTGGTGCATTCGCTCACCGACCCGCCCAAGCTCAAGAAGCAGGAGAAGCACGACATCGAGGTGGTCATCGACCGTCTCGCCGTCAAGGCCAGCTCCAAGCAGCGACTGACGGACTCGGTGGAGACTGCGCTGCGCCTCGCCGACGGCATCGTCGTGCTCGAGTTCGTCGACGCCGAGGAAGATTCGCCGCACCGTGAACGCAGGTTCTCCGAGAAGCTCGCGTGCCCAAACGGTCACCCGCTGGCAGTGGATGATCTTGAACCGCGGTCGTTTTCGTTCAACTCGCCCTACGGCGCCTGCCCCGAGTGCACCGGTCTGGGAATCAAGAAGGAGGTCGACCCCGATCTGGTGGTCCCCGACCCGGATATGACACTTGCCGAGGGCGCCATCGCACCCTGGTCTATGGGCCAGAACGCCGACTACTTCGTCCGGCTCATGGCGGGGTTGGGCGATGCCCTCGGGTTCGATGTGGACACCCCCTGGAAGAAGCTTCCCGCCGCCGCGAAGAAGGCGATCCTGGACGGCTCGTCCGAACAGGTGCATGTCCGGTACAAGAACCGGTACGGCCGCACCCGGTCGTACTACGCCGAGTTCGAAGGCGTACTGGCCTTTCTGCAACGCCGCATGGAGCAGACCGAGTCCGAATGGGCCAAGGAGCGCTACGAAGGCTTCATGCGGGACATCCCGTGTCCTGTGTGCGACGGAACCCGGCTCAAGCCGGAGATCCTCTCCGTGACCCTGACCGCGGGGGAGCACGGCACCAAATCGATCGCGCAGGTCTGTGATCTGTCGATCGCCGAGTGCGCTCAGTTCCTCAACACACTGACCCTCGGGCACCGTGAGCAAGCAATCGCGGGACAGGTACTCAAGGAAGTCCAGTTCCGGCTCGGGTTCCTCCTGGACGTGGGCTTGCAGTATCTGTCGTTGTCACGGGCGGCGGGCACGCTCTCCGGTGGTGAGGCTCAGCGCATCCGGCTGGCCACTCAGATCGGCTCCGGTCTGGTGGGTGTGCTCTATGTGCTGGACGAGCCGTCTATCGGTCTGCATCAGCGCGATAATCGCCGACTCATCGAGACACTTACGCGGCTAAGGGATCTCGGTAATACGCTGATCGTCGTCGAGCACGACGAGGACACCATCAAACACGCAGACTGGGTTGTCGACATCGGGCCTGCGGCGGGGGAGCACGGCGGCCAGGTGGTGCACAGCGGCACCTACGCCGAGCTGCTGAAAAACAAGCACTCCGTCACGGGCTCGTATCTTTCTGGGGCTGCGAGCATTCCGCTGCCACCCATGCGCCGGTCGATCGATGCCAAGCGTCAGGTCACCGTGGTCGGTGCGCGCGAGCACAACCTCAAGGACATCGACGTCTCCTTCCCGCTCGGGGTATTGACCTCGGTCACCGGAGTATCGGGCTCGGGAAAGTCGACACTGGTCAACGACATCCTCGCCACGGTGCTGGCCAACAAGCTCAACGGTGCACGACAGGTTCCCGGCCGGCATACCCGCGTGACCGGCCTGGATCAGGTGGACAAGCTCGTGCGGGTGGATCAGTCGCCTATCGGGCGCACACCGCGCTCCAATCCGGCCACCTACACCGGGGTGTTCGACAAGATCCGCACGTTGTTCGCGGCCACCACCGAGGCCAAGGTGCGCGGTTATCAACCCGGCCGTTTCTCGTTCAACGTCAAGGGCGGGCGCTGTGAGGCATGCACGGGCGACGGCACCATCAAGATCGAGATGAACTTCCTTCCGGACGTATACGTGCCGTGCGAGGTGTGTCATGGCGCGCGCTACAACCGTGAGACTCTCGAGGTCCACTACAAGGGCAAGACCATCGCGCAGGTGCTGGACATGCCCATCGAGGAGGCCGCCGAGTTCTTCGAGCCCATCACCTCCATCCACCGGTATCTGAACACGCTGGTGGAGGTCGGTCTGGGCTACGTGCGGCTGGGGCAGCCGGCTCCGACACTGTCCGGAGGTGAGGCGCAGCGCGTCAAGCTGGCTGCCGAGCTGCAGAAGCGCTCAACGGGCAAGACCGTCTATATCCTCGACGAGCCCACCACAGGGCTGCATTTCGAGGACATCCGCAAGCTGCTCACTGTGATCAACGGCTTGGTCGACAAGGGCAACACCGTGATCGTGATCGAGCACAACCTCGATGTCATCAAGACGTCGGACTGGATCATCGACATGGGCCCCGAAGGCGGATCGGGCGGCGGTTCCGTGGTGGCGCAGGGCGCTCCCGAAGTGGTGGCGCAGACCGCGGGCAGCCACACCGGTGAGTTCCTCGCGGACATGTTGCCCAAGCCCCAACGCAACGGCAAGACCCCCGCGAAGGCTCCGGCGAAGAGTGCCGGAAAGCCGCCCGCCAAACCGCGGACCAGGAAGGTTGTCACGCCGGTCTAGGGTGGCATTCATGACTGACGAGGTAGTTGGTGAACCGTTCGTTCGTATCCTCGCCAACCTCGCGGAATCGGCACCCGATGCGCCGGCGATCACCTGCGGTACCGAGGTGGTCACCAGGGCCGAACTGGAGCGGCGTGCCATCGCCTTGGCGCACGCCTATCAGCGGCTGGGTGTGCAGCAGGGTGACCTCGTCACCATAGGGTTGCCGAACTCGGTGGAGTTCTTCGCGGCTCAAATCGCAGTGTGGAAGCTCGGCGCCACCCCACAACCGGTGTCCTGGCGGCTGCCGCTGGCCGAACGTCGGGCAATCGTCGAGCTGGCCGACTCGGCGCTCGTGGTCGGAGTCGATCCGGCCGATCATCCGGATCGAGTCTGTGTCCCAGCAGGATTCGAGCCCACGGCCGAAGACCGCGCCGCAGGCCCCTTACCTGAGGTGGTGTCGCCGGCCTGGAAGGCGCCCACGTCGGGAGGCAGCACCGGCCGGCCCAAGATCATCCTGGCCCCCAGCCCCGCGGCCATCACCGGCCCCGCCGCGGGAGAGATCATGGGCATGCAGTCGGGAGATGCTCAGCTCGTCGCCGGACCGCTGTATCACAATGCGCCGCTGATGTTTTCATCGTACGGGCTGCTACTCGGGCATCATCTGATCGTGCAGCCGAAATTCGACGCCCTACAGGCTCTCGAACTGATCGACAAGCACAAGGTCACCTGGTTGCAGGTGGTTCCCACCATGATGTCGCGAATATTGCGTGAGGTCCGCCAGCATCCCGGCCAATTCGACCTATCCAGCATCCGGGTGCTGTGGCACATGGCCGCCCCGTGTCCGGTGTGGCTGAAACAAGCGTGGATCGACCTGCTGGGTCCCGAGGTGATTTGGGAACTGTACGCGGGCACCGAGGCCATCGGCGGCACCATCATCACCGGCCCGGAGTGGTTGGCCCATCGTGGCTCCGTCGGCAAGCCCGCGCTGGGTGAGCTGGCGATTCTCGATGAGGAAGGAAACCCGGTGCCCTCGGGCGAGGTGGGGGAGATCTTCATGCGCCCGTGGGAAGGCATGCCCAAGCCCTACAAGTACCTTGGCGCCGAGATCAAGCGGTTCGGAACATGGGAATCCATCGGCGATCTCGGCTGGCTCGATGACGACGGCTACCTCTACATGAGCGACCGGCGTACCGACCTGATCGTGACGGGTGGGGCCAATGTCTTCCCCGCCGAAGTCGAGTCCGTCATGAACGGTTACCCCGGAGTGATCGACAGTGTCGTCGTTGGCCTGCCCGATGACGACCTCGGACAGACTGTGCACGCGGTCGTGCATGCCGAGCAGAATGTGACCGAAGATCAGCTGCGCGACTATCTGTTCGACCAGATCGTCCTCTACAAGGTCCCGCGCACCATCGAGTTCGTCGCCGAGCCGCTGCGTGAGGATTCAGGCAAGGTCCGGCGCAGCCTCGTCCGCGAGCAGGCTATTGCTCGTCGGGCCGCGACGGGCTAGCTTCCTCGCGCATCGACCTGCGGATCTCCTCGATCCGATCGGCGGCGGCCCGGCTTCTGGCCTCGAACTGCTCCTCCAGTGCACGGCCCTCTTCGCTTTCGGCATCCAGCTCGGCGGACCCGGCGGCGGTGCCGGATCGGGTTTCGATCTTCTCGCGCACCGACTCGAACGTCGGCACACCGTTGTCGGTGTATCCCGGATCAGGCGTATCGGACATAGCGCCCGACGCTACTCCGCCCGTACACAGCGGTTAGCGCGGCAATGGCACATCGGGCACCATGGGCGTGCCGATGCGGCCCGCCATCCAGGGCAGCGCCGACGTGAACGCCGTCTGCGCGAACGGCCACTTGTGTTCACCGGGCTTGTGCTGCACCGTGCACGAGATTCCCTGTGCCGCACCGAGCTCGCATAGCCGATGCGCGGCACGGTCCTGATCGCTGAGTGGCACCGTCGCTGCTGCTCCCGGCACCGCGCCCGTGCTGGTGATCGCCCCGGATCCGGCGCGGTGCATCCCATTGACGTCGAACCATCCGGAGGTGTTCGTGTACGGCCCATTGCGCGACATGACCGTCGCCGGGTCGAACTGCTCCCATGCCGCGGCGTCACCGCCGAAAAGGCGAGCAATGGTCTGCGCCTTGTTCCCGGTGTTCGGCGACATATCGCCGGCGATGTCCTCGAAGGCGCTGAACAGTTCGGGGTGTTTGACCGCAAGCGTCACCGCGCAGGTGCCACCCATCGACCAGCCGACCACACCCCAGTTCTGTGGCCGTGGGCTCACGCCAAAGCGTGACACCATAAACGGGACAACGTCCTTCGTGAGATGGTCGGCGGAGTTACCGCGCGGGCCGTTCACGCATTCGGTGTCGTTGTTGAACGAGCCACCCGCGTCCACGAACACCATGACGGGAGCGTTTCCGCCGTGCTGGCTGGCGAAGGCGTCCGCCACCTCGACGGCGTTGCCGCTGCGGATCCAGTCGCTCGGGGTGTTGAACTCGCCGCCGATCATCATGATCGTCGGCAACTGGGTGCGGGTCGAATCAAACCATGCCGGAGGTAGGTAGACGATCTCCTGGCGATGGCGAAATCCACTGGCGTCGGCCGGGATATCCACCGGCACGAGCTTGCCCTTGGTCATCGTCGGCCCGCGGCGCTCTGCGCGGGCAGCGGTCACCGTGGCCATATCGGCCTGGTTGGGTAGCGGGCCCGCGGTCAGCTGCGCCCACCCGGACTGGACGCTGCGCACATATCCGGTCCATTGATTCAGCATCAGTGACCCGGAGAGGACCGCCAGCGGTACCGCGGTGACCGCGACCGCGCGACGCCACCAGCGTGCCGTGCGCCAGCCCACCACCAGGACCGTGGCGGCCACACCGGTGAGCGCGATCCATACCCACAGCATCAGCGGAGCCGGATTGCCCCTGTCTGCCCAGCCCTCGGACTGGATGTACCAGTAGGCCCACGCGGCGAGGGAGCCACCGACGGCCACGGCAACGGGCAACCAGCGCCGAAACCATCCACCGGTGCGCAGCCCTATCGCGATGACGAGCGCAAAACCGGCAATGACCTGCATGGAGACAGGGAAGCTCCCATGTAACAACGAGATGTCATGACCGGACACGCACCCATGATGGCCTAGATACCTGTGAATTGTCTGTCAGGTTTTAGACGAATCCGGGTACGGAATCCGAACAGATTCACCGTGCGTTACCGGGGTTTGGCCAGCGGGAACGGCAGCGTCTCGCGGATGCTGCGCCCCGTGATGAGCATGACCACGCGGTCGACTCCCATGCCCATACCGCCGGTGGGCGCCATGGCGTATTCCATCGCGCGCAGGAAGTCCTCGTCGAGTTCCATGGCCTCGGCGTCGCCGCCCGCCGCCAGAAGTGACTGCTCGTACAGGCGGCGACGCTGCTCCACAGGGTCGGTCAACTCGGTATAGGCGGTGCCGAGCTCGACACCCCAGGCCACCAGATCCCACCGCTCGGCCAGCCCGACGGTGGTCCGGTGTGGCCGGGTCAGGGGCGACACCGAGACCGGGAAGTCACTGTAGAAGGTGGGTGTGGTGGTGTGCTTCTCGACGAGCTGCTCGTAGAGCTCCAGCGCCAGATGCCCGGCGTCCCATCGCGGATTGAACTGCACCTCCGCCGATCGGCAGAATCGTTGCAGCGTAGGAACTTCCGTTGTCGCATCGATCTGTTCGCCGAGGGCTCGAGACACGGCCTCGTGCAGCGGGATGATGGGCCATTCGCCACTGATGTCCACGGGGGCCAACTTCCCGTCGGCGCCGTCCTCGCGGGGCCGCATCACCACTTCACTGCCGTGCGCTGCCTTGGCGGCGTTTTGGATCAGCCGTTGGGTCGTCTTGGCCCAGGTCAGATAATCGGCGTGCGCCTGATACGCCTCCAGCAGCGTGAATTCGGGGTTGTGGCTGAAGTCCACGCCCTCATTGCGGAAGGCCCGGCCGAGTTCGAAGACCCGCTCCACGCCACCGACGCAGAGTCGCTTGAGATAAAGCTCGGGTGCGATACGCAGATAGAGGTCCAAGTTGTACGCGTTGATATGTGTCAGGAAGGGACGCGCGTTGGCTCCGCCGTGCACCTGTTGCAAGATCGGCGTCTCGACCTCTAAAAATCCTTGTGATAGCAAGGTGTTACGCAGCGAGGTGATGATGGCGCTGCGCGCCGCGATCTGGTCGCGGGCCTCTGGATTGATCGCCAGATCAAGGTATCGAGCGCGCACCCGGGCCTCAGGGTCAGTGAGACCCTTGCGCTTATCGGGCAGTGGATGCAGGCATTTACCGATGATTCGCCACGATCGCACCAGCACGGACCGGGTGCCGTTGTGCGACTGACCCATGACACCGCTGGCCTCGACCAGGTCGCCGAGGTCGATGGCGGCGGTGAACTCTTCATGCAGCAGGGGATCGTCGATGAGCAGCTGCACCTCTGCCGACCAGTCGCGCAGCTGCGCGAAAAGCACACCGCCATAGTCACGGATGCGCAGCAGGCGACCGCTGATGACGACCTCGGTACCGTCGGTGGCGGCCAGGGCCTCCGCGACGGTGTGGCTGGGTGGTGAGCCGGCCGGGTATGCGTCGATTCCCCGCTCCTGCAGGGCCGCAAGCTTGCCGAGCCGCACCTTGACTTGCTCCGGCACTCTCTGCAGTGCCGTGGACTGCGGTGGCAGATCGGGGGCGGTGCCGTCGTGGTGCAGCAGTCCGGTGGCCACGATGGACTGTGGCACCGCACTGTATTGACCGGTGTGCCGTGGCTTGTCCCGATTGCCGAACGGCAAGACCAGGAATCCCTCGGCGATCACCGAGGCGATGCCGATCCGGGGGATGAGCCGGGCATCCTCGTAGCAGGCGAACCGTGGCACCCATTCCGGCTGATACTTCACGTTCGAGCGGTACAACTGCTCGAACTGCCAGAACCGTGAGGCGAACATCAACACCGAGCGCCACAGCCGGAGCACCGGGCCCGCCCCGATACGGGAGCCGTCCGCGTAGACCGAGCGGAACATCACGAAGTTGAGAGAGACCCGGGTGATTCCCATGGCCTCTGCCCGAGTGAGCAGCTCGGTAACCATGAATTCTATTGTGCCGTTGGGTGATTGACGCGACCGGCGCATCAATTCGAGGGATACCCCGTTGGCGCCCCAGGGCACCAGCGACAGCATGGCGACGGGGTTGTCGTCGGAGTCGACCGCTTCCACCAGAAGGCAGTCGCCGTCGGTGGAATCACCCAACCGCCCCAGGGCCATGGAGAATCCGCGTTCGGTGTTGCCGTCACGCCACAGGTCGGCGTTGGTGATGATCTGTTTCGCCTCGTCCGGCGACAATTCGCGATGGCGGCGGATACGCACCGACAATCCCGAGCGCCGGGCGCGGTTGACGGCCTGGCGGACCGCCGCCATGTGCGGACCCGATATCGAGAATGACCGCGGGTACAGGATCGCCTCGTCGCCGAGTTCCAGCGCGTTCAGGCCGTGCTCCCGGTAGGCGAGCGCGCCCTCGGCGCTCGCACCCATCACTGCCGGTGCCCAGCCGTATGCCTGGCACACCTGCAGCCACGCGGCAATGGCCTGGCTCCACGCCGTTTTGTCCCCGATGGGGTCCGCGCTGACCAGGCAGACGCCCACCTCTACGCGATAGGTCACGGCTGCCCGGCCATTGGGCGCGAAGATGACGGCCTTGTCGCGACGGGTCGCGAAGTACCCGAGAGAGTCGTCCTGCCCATAACGCTCGAGCAGACCGCGGATCAGCGATTCGTCGTCACCGGTCAACGCGTTGACCGCGCGCTGAGAGCGGAACAAAACGACGGCGGCGGACATCAGCGCCAGCGCTCCGAACAGGCCGAAGAGCCAGTTCAAGAAGAGATGAGGGTGGCCGTCGAAGTACTCATGACCGGCAAGCGAGAAACCGGCCACGCGGTTGAGCGCCCACCAGAAACGGTCGGAGCGGGCCAGCGAGCCCGGGAACATCTCGGTGAGGGCCCAGGCGACGAGCGTTCCCAGCGCCAAACCGCCGATGAGTACGGCGACAGCTTTGAGCGTCGCGCCGCGACGGACCTTCGCATAGAACTCGTGACGCGCCAGGATCAGCAGGATGATCGTGCCGCCGTGGAGCGCCAGTCCGAGGATCTCTACGGCGTCGCGGTGCTGGATGAGACCACCGATATTGAGGGCCGACAGCACCGTCAGGTTGATCAGCAGAATCCACCACGCGATGCTCTTGCGCACTGCCAGGGCCGCCGCCAGCAGCGACAGCACGAAGGCCCACGCGAGGCTGGTATCGGGCCAGTCGAACAGATACTCGTCGATAAAGGCACGAGGAACCTGTGTCAGGTGCCGGATGATCGGCGAGATGCTCGACAGGAAGATCATCGCCGCGAAAACCCCGACCAGCCATCCGAAGAAGGTCGGTACCCAGTGCAGTTTCGAGGTAGATGAGGGAATTGGCTTGGGGGTCTTGCCGATTCCCGGGGCGGCTAGTGGCGGTGAAGCGCGAACCTCGGACGATGAGCGGCCTGCGCGAAGAGAATCAGACAACGTCACCTAGCGAGGATAGGCCGTGTAGCTGGCAGTTTACTGATGCTCAGCGCAAGTACTTCTCGCCAGGACCCTGACCGGGTTCGTCCGGAATGGCGCTGGCTTCCCGGAAAGCCTTCTGCAGACTCTGCAATCCGTCGCGGATCGGCGCAGCGTGCGGACCCAAGTACTCCACGGAAGCGGCGACCAGACCGGCCAGGGCCGTGATGAGCCGGCGCGCCTCGTCCAGATCGCGATGCGGGCTTTCGTCCGGATCGGGAGAGGACAGACCCAGCTTCTCGGCGCTGGAGCTCATCAGCATCACAATGGCCTTGGTGATCACCTCGATCGCCGGAATGTCGGCAAGCTCGCGGACATCCGAGGTCGTGGACTGGTCGTGATCATCGTGGTCAAGGTCATCGGTCACGGCTGCTAGACTGTCATGTGCGACCGTTCCCGGCTCCGTCGGGGACATCAAGTGGAGTCCCGCTCCCACCGCTGGCCAACAAGGTACAGCGGTCCGGTCCAGCCACCCCTGGGTGGTTGTTCTGCTTATGCAGGACGGCGTGTGTCGTCGTGACCGGTCGGCTTCGGGCCCTGCCATGTGCAGGGCTTTTCTGTTCGTAACGAGCAGAGTGCTGATGGACCCGCTTTTGTCCCCGTCGAACCGCGTTGCGGTCATGACAGATAGAGGACGAGCCAGGGAGGCCACATCAGCACTGAGACCCGCATCAACGAACGCATCCGCGTACCCGAAGTCCGCTTGATCGGCCCGAAAGGCGAACAGGTCGGCATCGTGCGGATCGAAGATGCGTTGCGCGTCGCCGCAGACGCCGATCTCGACCTTGTCGAGGTAGCCCCAGATGCCAGGCCTCCGGTCTGCAAGATCATGGACTACGGCAAGTTCAAGTACGAGACGGCTCTGAAGGAGCGCGAGTCTCGCAAGAACCAGCAGCAGACCGTCGTCAAAGAACAAAAGCTTCGGCCGAAGATCGATGATCACGACTACGAAACCAAGAAGGGCCACGTTGTGCGCTTCTTGGAAGCCGGATCAAAGGTCAAGGTGACGATCATGTTCCGCGGACGCGAGCAGTCACGGCCCGAACTGGGCTACCGACTGTTGCAGCGGCTCGGCGCAGACGTCGCCGAGTACGGCTTCGTGGAGACCTCCGCGAAGCAGGACGGCCGCAACATGACGATGGTGCTGGCGCCGCACCGGGGTGCGAAGACCCGGGCCAAGGCAGCTCAGCAGGCAGAGGCTCCTGCAGGGCCGGCCCCAGCCCAGGCGGCCCCGCCGGCCGAGCAAGCGCCCACCGAACAGCCGTAATACCTAAGTACCGACACACAGCAGAACCACTGAAGAAATAGGAACACCAAGATGCCCAAGGCCAAGACCCACAGCGGTGCGTCGAAGCGCTTCCGCACCACCGGAAGCGGAAAGATCGTGCGCCAGAAGGCGAACCGTCGCCACCTGCTGGAGCACAAGCCCACCACCCGCACCCGCCGTCTCGACGGCCGCGCCGTGGTAGCGGAGAACGACACCAAGCGCGTCAAGAAGATGCTGACCGGCTAGCGGCCGCGTTCACGATCACCCCCGTACACAGCACCACACTGCATCACTAGAAATCACTAATAAGGAATACTTATGGCACGCGTGAAAAGGGCCGTCAACGCCCAGAAGAAGCGCCGGACAATCCTGAAGGCCTCCAAGGGCTACCGCGGTCAGCGGTCGCGCCTGTACCGGAAGGCCAAGGAGCAGCAGCTGCACTCGCTGACCTACGCATACCGGGACCGTCGCGCTCGCAAGGGTGAGTTCCGCAAGCTGTGGATCGCGCGTATCAACGCTGCGGCTCGCGCCAACGACATCACCTACAACCGCTTCATCCAGGGTCTGAAGATCGCGGGCGTCGAGGTTGACCGTAAGAACCTCGCCGAGCTGGCCGTCAGCGATGCTGCCGCGTTCACCGCGCTGGTTGAGGTCGCCAAGGCCGCGCTGCCCGAGGATGTCAACGCTCCGGCCGGGGAAGCCGCCTGAGCGACTCGGCTCTGACTGAGCGGTCACAGACAGTGATCGACGCGGTCAAACTGCACCGGCCCGCCGCCCGTCGGCGGGCCGGTCTTTTTCTGGCAGAAGGTCCCAACCTGGTCGAGGCCGCGCTGCGGTCCGGCGCGGTAGAACGCGTCTTCGCGACCGAGGCCGCGACCGAGCGATTCGCCGGCCTGTTGGTTGACGCTCCGGTCCGTCTGGTGACCGAACGGGCCGCCAAAGCACTGTCCGACACCGTGACTCCCGTTGGGCTGGTGGCCGAATGTCGTTCGATCGCGGCACAGTGGTCTCAGGTCGCGGCCGATTCGCCACGATTTGTCGTTGTCGCCGTTGATGTTTCGGAGCCAGGCAATGCGGGCACTCTGATCAGGGTCGCCGATGCGATGGGCGCCGATGCCGTCGTGCTGGCAGACAACAGTGTTGACCCCTTCAACGGCAAGAGCCTGCGGGCTTCGGCGGGCAGCGTTTTCAACGTCCCGGTCGTCCCTGCCGGAGACGCCGCGGTGGTCGCCGAGAACTTCACCGCGCGCGGTGGGGCAGTGCTGGCCACCACCCTTGATGGCGAGCTGTCGCTCGATGACGCCGATCCGGTGCTTGCCGGGCCCTGTGCCTGGATCTTCGGCAACGAGGCGCACGGACTCGACAGCGCGACGGCAGCCCTGGCCACACATCGGATCAACATCCCGATGCGTGGGGGAGCCGAGAGCCTCAATCTGGCCAGCGCCGCGTCGATTTGCCTCTACGCCACGGCGCGGATGCATCGCGGTCAATAGCCTCCAGTACTATCCGACAAAGCCGTAACGACGAGTACTAGTAACTTCCATGGATCGAGGAACCTAATGCCCGCACCCCTGCAGATCAGGCACTTTCGTGAGTCGGATGTTCCCGACCAGACCGGTAAGACACATGTCATCACCGGTGCGAACAATGGCCTGGGTCTAGTCGCCGCCGAGGCGCTGGCCCGCGCCGGCGCCCGCGTCGTGCTGGCCTGCCGCAACCAGGAGACCGGACGGGCGGCGCTGGATAAGGTGCGCGCGCTCGGACCGAAGGCCGACCACGCGCTCGTGGAGCTCGACCTCACCAGCCTGGCCTCCGTGCGCTCTGCCGCGGACGCGATCCGCACCCAGGCGCCCAAGATCGACGTGTTGCTCAACAATGCGGGACTGATGGCAATCCCACTGCGGCGCACCGCCGAAGGGTTCGAGACGCAGATCGGCGTCAACCATCTCGGCCACTTCGTGCTGACCGATGCGCTCTTGCCCGCCTTGCTCGCGGCCGACGCACCACGAGTCATCTCGCTGGGCAGCATCGCGCATGCGCAGGGACGCAACAACCTGGACGTCGACGACCTGAACTTCACTCGGCGCCCGTACAACCGGCTGACCGCCTACCGGGCTTCGAAACTGGCATGCATGCTCTTCGGCTCGGAGCTGGCCCGCAAGGCGGCAGCAGCCGGATCCCCACTGTTGTCGGTCAACGTGCACCCGGGCGTGGCCGCCACCAACCTGTTCGATTCCATGATCCCGAATCTGCCCGGCCTGCAGAAGGCCTTCTACTTCGGCATGGGTCTTGTGCTCCAGGACGAGCGTCAGGGCGCCGAGGGCGAGCTGTACGCGGCGACGATGCCCGATGTGCAGCCCGACGATTACCTCGGGCCCACGCAGCTGCAAGGTATGCGCGGTCCGGTGAAACGTGCTCCGCGCAACAAAGAGGCCCGGGATCCGCAGCTGGCCGCCCGGTTGTGGGAGAAGTCGGTAGAACTCACCGGCGCTGACTACTCCGGCCTCGCCGGCTAGCCCGCGCTGGGATCAGCCTGAGTCCAACACTCGTGTCGCGCACCGTGGTTCGGCATCATCGGTGCTCGACGCGGGTGTGGCTGAGAGGCTAGGCACCGGCCTGCAAAGCCGTTCACACGGGTTCGAGTCCCGTCACTCGCTCCATGTCGTCGCACGACGCCGAAAATGGGCCCCCTGTTCGACAGGGGGCCCATTTTCGGTATTGCGGCAGGACTGATCAGCCGGCGGGTTCTTCCGCGGGCTTCGGGGGTTGACCATCGGGGGACTCCAGAACCGGAGGCGTCGGAGCTCCCGGCATCACGGTCGGGGCGGCCGCCTCGACCGCGGCCGCACTCTGCGGCGGTGCCCCGTGTGGATCCTCCAGTGCGGGGTTCTCGTTACCGGCGCCGAACTGCACACCGGTGGTGCTGGCCGGGGCGGCCGGTGTCGTGCCCCCCTGGATGCCGTACCGCGTGCTGGACGAGGTCAAGACGTTGGCCGGGTGGGCGGAGTTGCCCAGCTTGCTGCCGGGCAGACCGGCCGCACCTGCCGCGGGATCGGCATTGGCGGCGATCTTCACACCGCGCGCGTCGACCGTGGCCGGCGCGACCGCTGGGAAGTTGTTGTAGATGTACGTATAACTTCCCGGGGTTGCGGGCAATGGCGCGGGTACGCCGGGCACGAAGGGGATACCCGGCGGGTCGGCGGCGGCCGTAGGGGCGGCGAGCCCACCCAGGGCCAGGGCCCCCGCCACTCCGGCCACCGTGACAACGATCTTTCGTTTCGGCACGAGAACCTCCCTAGATCTTCATCGGGTCGCCGTAGATGGCGAACTCAGTATGCGCCGAAGCGGTCGAGATCCGCAGATAGACATAGGAGCGAATGGTGACATCGCCGCCGCACGCGTCGGCCTTGATGTGGAGGTTGTCGACGTCGAGCATGGCCTTGCCGCTATCACTCAAGGCCATATTGGCCAGGGGTAGATCGGTGATGACACCGGGCTGCAAGATGGTCTGCACAAACCCGGCGAGGCCGCCGGAACCGCCGACGGACGGCCCGCCGCTGTAGCCCACAGACCCCGCGAGGCCGCCGGTGCCACCGATCTGCAGACCGCTGGAAACGTCTGTCTGGCAACCTAACTGGTATCCGGCGATGAACAAGCTATCGGTGATGGGCGCCGATCCGCCGGTGGCGATCGCGGTCGCATCGAAGGTCACGAACGCTTCCCGCGAGTTGGAGGCCTCGGCCAGGTTGGGTACGGAGTTGATGGTCTCGTGGTCGATCCGGATCATCAAGGTCCACCCGTCGCGGCTCACCTTGGTATAGGTCTGTGGCGCCATGGTGACGGGATCGGCGTGGGCCGGAGCCGTTGCCAAGGTACAGATCGCGGTGACCAACGCCATGACGGCGCCCACTCGCTTACGTGCTGCCATCTGAATGCCTCGTTTCCCCTTGCGGATGTAAATGGTGGTGAACCTGTACCTGAGTTTGGGAGCTACTGCGGCGCCGTCGATTACCGGTCGGAGTGATGAATCCGTTATCTGAGCTGACGGAAAGATACGCCTGCGCAAACCCTGCCGCTGATCAAAATTCACAGGTGGCTCACAGGAATCGCCTTGTGGGACAAGGAGGCTCACTGACGGCTTCTGCTCGCCGTGAGTTGATGGAGTTTTGCTGGATGCTGGCAACCTACAAAAGACACGTTGTCCGAATAGGTTGGTGTGCTGGGCTAATCACCTGGTGAACACCATGTGTCGGTACGTCCACGGCAGGGTAAACCCGTTGTCCGGACGACCCTGTTTCGTCTATCAGACGACAGGAATCGCAGCCCGAAAAATGTGGCCTACGCCATAGTGCCGCCCTGTAAAAGCTGCGTAAACAGCTGTTACGCGACCTCGCGGCGGCCCCGGAGCGCCCACGGCGGCGACGCCAATGAGAAGGCGGAGTGCAGTAGCTTGCCAGCACGGGAGGTCAGGGACCTCGCCTCGGTCGATGGCGGTACGTAATGCGTGGGCAGCCCGCGCCTATCCCTGGGCGGAGCGGTGATCTTGGGCGCCTCGACCAATGGCGCGTCCGCGGGCAGGCGGCCCTGAGCGCGCTTGTACGCCGACACGGCGCGTGGATGCAGGCGGATGTCGTCGGGCAATGGACTGAATGCCAACTGCACTGCTTTTCCGAACACTCGCAGGAGTACCTCATCGCCAGGAGTCCAGCGCATTCCGGCCTTCTCGCGCACCGAGGAACTGAACACCCCGGCGGCCACCCAGTTCTGAAATGCGCGGGCCGGTGCCCACATCTGCTGCCAGAGAAAGTCCGGTAGCAGTACGTACTTCGGTTTGGGGATCTGAATGTGGAAGATGTCCATCGTCGCGCGATTGATCTCCAGTTCTTCGTCGCAGACCCGCGCCCAGTACCGCTGGAACTCCTCCCAGGAGTTGGGCACGGGCCGCATGCTCATGCCGTACATCCGGTACCACTGGACATGCTCGGCAAACAGCTGCCGTTTCTCGGCCTCGGTGAGGCCTCCGCAGAAGTATTCGGCGGTATTGATGATGAGCATGAAGAAGGTGGCGTGGGCCCAGTAGAAGGTTTCGGGATTCAGTGCGTGGTAGCGACGCCCCTTGCTGTCGACGCCCTTGATGGTGTCGTGGTAGCCCCGAATCTGGCGCCCGGTGTCCGCGGCGCGATCACCGTCGTAGACCACGCCCATGATGGGAAAGACCGAGCGCGTCACGCGCTGCAGGGGCTCACGCAACAGGATCGAGTGATCCTGGACTCCGGCGCCCAATTCCGGATACATGTTCTGGATTGATCCGATCCACACGCCAAGGAGTCCGGTCCGCAGATCCGCAAAGTACTTCCATGTCAGCGAATCTGGGCCCAACGGTTGCGGTGGGCCGTCCAGATCGACTTCATGCCGTGGTTCGGCCGCGGGCCTCACGCGCGACGGGCCTTTGCGAGTGGATCGCCGAGCGCGGCGATCAGCAGTGGCAGATGTCATCGTCGACCCTCCTATGTGGCGCCTATCACGCACGATATGGCTGACAACCGGCGTTGTCCACGAGCATCTCGGCGGTGTTGAGAACCGTTTGCCAACCGTGTCCGAAGCTCCATGCAGCCGCTACCAGCGCCGACCGATATCGACCAGGCGGTTGAGGAGAAGGACCCGAACCGGCGCGAAGGCGGCGACACTGGCAACGACGAGATTGCCGCCGCACACCCCAGCACATAGGCTGATGCCGTGGATGTCGAGCCGTCAGGCCTCGATGCCGAACCGGACCGTGAGCACAACTCGGGAATCCGTAAGCGCAGGCGAGGCCGCACCAGTGGGTCTGCGCGGCATGATCTCGCCGCGGAGTCGCCCGATACGGCCGCGCCAGCGCAGAGTTCCGATCCCGCCGAGGCTGCCTCTCGCCATATCGCCCGAGCCGGGAGCTGGTTCCGCAAGATGGATCGGGATCCCACGGTTGTGGCGGCGGTGCGCCGTGCCCGGCGTTCGCTGCCCGGTGACCCGTATTTCGGCGACCCCCTGTCCACCAGCGGTTTTGGTGGGGCGAGTGCGGTGGCGCGCGCGGCTGACCGATTGGTGACCGACAGAGACACCGCATTCCGTGAGTTCGGGTTCGGCGCACTGCAGATCTGGCAGGCTTTCACCGAGAAGGTCAGCAAGCAGCCGGCGAATCGCGAGGTCACCCTGGTCTTCACCGATCTCGTCGGATTCTCCGCCTGGGCACTGGAGGCCGGTGACGAGGCAACGCTGAAACTGCTGCGTCGCGTGGCATCGGTCGCCGAACCTCCCATGCTCAATGCCGGGGGGCAGGTGGTCAAGCGCATGGGCGACGGCATCATGGCCGTTTTCGATGATCCGATCACGGCTCTACAAGCCGTCATTCCTGCCCGCGACGCATTGAAAAACGTTGAAATACAGGGGTACACGCCGCATATGCGGATTGGGATCCACACCGGAACGCCTCAGCGCATCGGATCGGACTGGCTCGGAGTCGATGTGAACATCGCCGCCCGCGTCATGGAGAGCGCCGCGAAGGGTGGTCTGGCGATCTCGCAACCGGCGCTGGCCAAGGTGCCGCTGGTGCTTCTTGATCACCTGGGACTCACGCCCACGCCCGTGCGGCGTCCGCTGTTCTCCAGCAGACCGGCCGGTGTGCCCGAGAACATGAAGATGTACCTACTCGAAACTCGCAGGGAACTGCCAGCCGCTGGGGACGACGGTCGCATCTAGACGGTGCGATCATGGATCATGCGGAGAGTCTGGGCCGCGCTTGTCCGGCTGCGGGTCACCATCGGTTACACGGTTGCGCTGGTAGCAGTCGCCACCGTGCTGGTGGTCGAGGGGCCGCGGATGCAAGACCGGGTGATCGCTCATGCGAGCACCAATCTGCACAATCTGCACCAGGGACGCCTGGGCACCCTCATCGGCAGTGCCTTTGTGACCGACGCCGGACCAATCTACTTGTGGCTTCCCGGCCTGATCTGCATCCTTGCCCTAGCTGAACTGCAGTGGCACAGTGGGCGTTTGGCGCTGACCTTCGTGCTCGGTCATATCGGGGCGACCCTCATCGTGGGAGTCGGAACCGCACTGGCCATCTGGATGCGCTGGGCCCCGATAACCATCGCGCGGGCCAGCGATGTGGGGATGAGCTACGGGACAGCCGCTGTTGTCGGCGCACTCACCGCATCGATTCCGCCGCGCTGGCGTGGCTCGTGGATGTCCGGCTGGATCGCCGTCGGCGCCGTATCCATCGCGTGCAATCAGACGTTCACCGAGGTGGGGCATCTCACGGCATTTCTCCTCGGGATGCTCGCGGCGCACACGCTGTCCCTGCACGCGCCGCATTGGTCCGTACTCCGATTGGTGCTCTTAGGATTTGGTGGACTATTCGCCCTGATGATGTTCTCCGAGGACGCCCAGACTCTGGCGGCGGCGGTGCCCGCGGCGATAGCCGCAGTGCTCATCAGTCAATGGGTCAGGTCCCGGCGGGAGCCTCGTGATCAAGTAGCCATCGCTTGATCGGAAGCCCATAGCGGAAGCCTCCCAGTGAGCCGCCGATGCGGTATACCCGATGGCACGGCACGAACAGTGCCGCCGCATTCCGGGCGCAGGCACTGGCGGCCGCACGGACCGCCGCGGGCCGTCCGGCGCGCACGGCGAACTCGCTGTAGGTGATAGGCGCTAAGGGATCGACCTGTCGCAGCACATCCCAGGCGTGCATGAGGAAGTCCCCGGAACGCTGGGTGACGGGGATCGAGTCGATGGCGGTCAGATCGCCCGCGTGGTAGTCGGTGACAGCCTTGGACACCTTGCCGAGATCGCGTTTGCGGTTCAGTTCCCGCGGGCGCAACGCCGGATGTATCAACGCGTGCAGTAGCTCGGGGGAGTCCGTCCATCCCGATGCCAGGACCGTCCCCGATCCGTCGACGATGGCGGTGAACGGCCCCACCGGGGTGGTGAGAGTCGAGTAGTCGCTCACGAGATTCCTTTCTGTGCGCGAATGCGCGGATGGGGTAGCGCAGTGATTCCCTTGCGCCACAGGTGCATAGATACATAAGACCGCCACGGCGAGCAGTCGCGGGCAGCTGCGAGGTCTATACCCTCTGCCGCCGCGCCGCGGCGCAGCACCAGATCGTGCTCGAGGAGAACGTCTGGATCGGCGAGTTGACGCATCACCACGTAGTCAGCGGTCCAAGGTCCGATTCCCTTGATCTCCAATAGTTGCCGGCGCATGTCGGCGGCGTTCATGCCGTGATGCAACTCCAGCTTGCCGGTCGCGAGCCTGTCGGCGGCCCCGACGATCGCGGCGATCCGGGCCGCAGGTCCCGCCATCACCTCCGTACCGGCGGCGGCGACCGCCTCGGGGGTGGGAAACAGACGTGTCACCCGCCCGGTCGTGTCGGCCACCTCCTCGCCGAGTTCGGCAACGAGGTGTGCCGTAGCGGTATTGGCCGCGGACACCGAGATCTGCTGTCCGATCATGGTGCGCAACAGCAGCTCTGACCCGTCGACTGTCCCCGGCACCCGGATGCCGGGAGCCTCGGCGACAAGTGGGGCCAGAGCTGGGTGAGACAGCAGTGCGTCATCCACCGCCGCGGGGTCGGCATCCAGGTCAAGAAGGTGGCGCAGGCGGGCCACCGCGGGCGCGAGGTCACGCATGTCGGAGAGTTGTAGGTCCGCGCGCACCTGATCGACGTCTACCGTCAGGGTCGCAACGACGGGACCGTGGGGCATCCTCAGTGCTCGGGTGTACCGTCCCTCGGCAAAATCCTCGACCCCGCGCGCGCAATGATGCTCCAACAGCCAGATCGACCAAGCGACGTTGTGGGGCTGCCGCAGAGGAAGTTTCAGGCTGACGCCGCCGGGCATCGGTGCCGATGTGAGACTCGCTGCGCGGGGGAGCTCGGCGCGTAGTTTCGACGGTGTCGTCGCGAACACCGCCGCGATCGTGTCGTTGAACTGCCGAATACTGGAAAACCCGGCCGCAAAGGCAATGTCGGACATGGCCAGTTCGGTCCGCTGAATGAGCAGGCGTGCGGTGGTGGCGCGATTGGCGCGCGCCAGGGCCAGCGGGCTTGCGCCGAGCTCGGCGAGTAGAACCCTGTTGAGCTGACGGCTCGAGTATCCGAGGGCGCGGGCCAAACCATCCACGCCATCGCGCTCGACCACGCCGTCGCCAATAAGGCGCATCGCTCGAACAGCTAAGTCGGACTTGATGTTCCACAATGGTGACCCGGGTGCCGCGTCCGGCAGGCACCGTCGGCAGGCTCGATAGCCCTCGGCCTGCGCGGAGGCGGCGGTGGGATGGAACGAGACATTCTGACGCTTCGGGGTGATGGCCGGGCAGGACGGCCGGCAGTAGATGCCGGTGGTGCGCACGGCCGTATAGAACTGGCCGTCGAATCGTGTGTCACGGGACTGCACGGCCCGGTAACAGGCCTCCGCGTCAAGTTCCATGCTTCGAGCATGCCCGCGGTCCCACCGCAGCGCTAGCGGAAATCGGACATTACCGTCCGGACTGATTTGCCTCCCAGATGTGGGCGTAGCGCCGCCAGGCAAGCAGCGTGATCGCCATCGACAGTGCGGTACCTGCCGCCGCCCCGATCCCTGAACGCCGCCAGGCGGCTATCAATGCCGAGATCAGCGCGGTGCCGCCGACAATGCCCAACACGGTGAGGGCAGTATCCGACGTAGGTCTGGTCATCCAGATCTCTTCACCGCGTATGGCGCGAGTGGCAAAGGAGTTGTTGTCCCAGGGCGGCGGGGTCACCACCGGGTTGATGGCGAGCCACGCAGCGATGGGGACCGCCCAACGCCATCGCCGGGTCCATACCGGAACGAGCAACAGCGGTGTCGTTGCCCAACGGGACCACGCACTGACCGGATGGCAATGTCTTTCGAAGATCCAGCGGCGCACTGCTTCGCCATTCACCCGCTCAACATTAGGCGGTGCGGTGGTGCCTGCCGGGCATGACCGCACGGTGGTTAACCCGCCTTACCCTATGATCGGCATCCGTGGCCGATCACTCGCAGGACCCTTCAGTGGAACCATCAGAGAGAGCTCTGACGAGCGCCGTTGATGCTGCTCGCGCGGCTTTTGACGGCGCCGGTGACCTGGATGCCCTCGCGCAGGCAAAGGTTGACCATCTAGGGGAGAAGTCGCCGCTGGCGCTCGCGCGGCAGGCGCTGGGCGCGCTGCCGAAGGAGCAACGGGCTGAGGCCGGAAAGCTTGTCAACGCCGTACGCACCCAGGCACAACAGGCGTACGACATCCGGTTGGAGGAACTGCGCGCCGAACGTGATGCCGCCGTACTGGTCGCGGAGCGTGTCGATGTGACCCTGCCGCCGACGCGCCAGACGATTGGAGCGCGCCACCCGATCACCATCCTGTCCGAACACATTGCGGACACCTTCGTAGCGATGGGGTGGGAGGTGGCGGACGGCCCGGAGGTGGAGACCGAACACTTCAACTTCGATGCCCTCAACTTCTTGCCCGACCACCCGGCTCGCAGCACGCAGGACACCTTCTACATCGCCCCCGAGGAGTCGCGACAGGTGTTGCGCACACACACCTCACCGGTTCAGGTCCGTACCCTGTTGGCGCGCGAGCTGCCCGTCTATGTGATCTCGCTGGGGCGCGCCTTCCGCACCGATGAAATCGATGCGACGCACCTGCCCGCCTTCCATCAGGTAGAGGGGCTCGCCGTGGATCGCGGACTGACCCTGGCCAACCTCAAGGGCACGCTCGACGCCTTCGCGCGGGCCATGTTCGGGGCACAGGCACACACCCGGATGCGGCCGCACTTCTTCCCGTTCACCGAACCCTCCGCCGAGGTGGACGTCTGGTTCGAGAACAAGAAGGGCGGGGCCGGCTGGGTTGAATGGGGAGGCTGCGGCATGGTGAATCCGAATGTGCTGCGGGCCAGTGGTATTGATCCGGAAAAATACAGCGGCTTCGCGTTTGGTATGGGGCTGGAACGAACCTTGCAGTTCCGCAACGGGTTGCCCGACATGCGCGACATGATCGAAGGCGACGTACGCTTCAGCCTCCCGTTCGGGGTGAGTGCCTGATGCGCATTCCCTACAGCTGGCTCATCGAGGTCCTGCGGGTCGGTGCCCCGGAGTTCGCCGCTACCCCGGCGAGTATCGAGGAAACGCTGATCCGCATCGGTCATGAGGTGGAAGAGGTGATGGTGCCCGGTCCGGTTACCGGACCGCTGGTGATCGGGCGCGTCGCCCAGATCACCGAACTCACCGACTTCAAAAAGCCGATCCGGTTTTGCCTGGTGGACGTAGGTGAAGCCGAACCTCGTGAGATTGTCTGTGGTGCATCGAATTTCGCCGTCAACGACCTCGTGGTGGTGGCACTCCCGGGCGTCACGCTACCCGGCGACTTCACCATCGCGACACGAAAGACCTACGGACACACCTCCGACGGGATGATCTGCTCGACGACCGAGCTGGGTCTCGGCTCGGACTCGTCGGGCATTCTGGTGCTACCGCCGGGAACCGCCGATCCCGGTGCCGACGCCGCCGAGGTGGTCGGGCTGGACGATGTCATCTTCGATCTGTCGATCACTCCGGATCGCGGATACTGCCTGTCCGTTCGCGGGCTGGCCCGCGATCTGGCTTGTGCGTACGACCTGGATTTCGCCGATCCAGCTGCGGTAGAGCCGCTCCCCGCCGACAAGCCCTCGCTGCCGGTACATATCGACACCGGTACCGGGGTCAAACGCTTCGGGTTGCGCCCGGTGATCGGCATCGATCCGGCGGCGGTGTCGCCGTGGTGGCTGCAGCGACGGCTGATGCTCTGTGGAATCCGGGCCATATCGCCTGCGGTGGACGCCACCAACTACGTGATGCTCGAGATCGGGCATCCCATGCACGCGCATGACAAGGCGCGGATCAGCGGGGATTTCCGGGTGCGATTCGCGACACCCGGCGAGACGGTTATCACCCTCGACGATGTGCAACGCAAGCTTGAACCCGGCGACGTTCTGATCGCCGACGATGCCGGTGTGACCGCCATCGGCGGTGTCATGGGCGCCGGAAGCACCGAGATGCGCGAAGACTCCACTGACGTGCTCCTCGAAGCCGCGGTATGGGATCCGGCCGCGGTACTGCGTACCCAGCGTCGGCTACACCTGCACAGCGAGGCGGGACGTCGCTACGAGCGTTCCGTGGATCCCGCGATATCCGTTGCCGCGCTGGATCGTTGTGCGTCTCTACTGCGTGACATAGCAGGCGGCAGCACGCCCGCCGAACTCACCGATTGGTCGGCCAACGACCAGGCTCGATCAGAGATTGTTATGGCCACCGACCTGCCCGCGCGCATTGCCGGGATCGGCTACGCCGACGGGGTGGTGGAACACCGCCTCCGGCAGATCGGTGCCGAGGTGGCGGTGGAGGGCGACACCCTGCGGGTCATACCGCCGAGCTGGCGTCCGGACATCACCGAGGGTGCGGACCTGGTGGAGGAGGTGCTGCGACTCGAAGGGCTGGAAGATATCCCGTCGATTCTGCCCGCGGCACCACAAGGCGGTGGCCTCACCGCGGCGCAACGCCGTCGCCGTGCGGTGGGGAAGTCCTTGGCGCTCAGCGGATACACCGAGATCCTGCCGATGCCCTTCCTGCCTGCCGGTGTGTTCGACGCGTGGGGCCTGGATCAGGACGATCCGCGCCGACGTACCACAAAGGTTCTCAACCCGCTGGAATCCGACCGCCCCGAACTGGCCAGCACGCTCTTGCCTGGGGTGCTTGAGGCGTTGTCGCGCAATATTTCTCGCGGAACCGTCGACGTCGCGTTGTTCACTATCGGTCAGGTTGTCCGGCCAACCGAGACGACCCGGGCGATCCCGCTGCTCGACGTGACGGATCGCCCCTCCGAGGCCGAGCTCAGTGCATTGTTTGAGTCTCTGCCCGCGCAGCCCGTCCATGTGGCACTTGTGCTGACGGGGGCGCGCGAGCCGAATGGGCCGTGGGGGCGCGGGCGCGCCGCCGATGTCACCGACGTGCTGGAAGCTGCCCGGATAATCGGGCGGGCCGCCTACGTGGACCTGTCGCTGCGGGCCGGCAGTGAATTGCCGTGGCATCCGGGGCGGTGCGCGGAGATTGTGGCCGATGGCCAGGTTGTCGGGCATGCCGGCGAACTGCACCCGGCGGTCATCGAACGGCTCGGGCTGCCCAAACGCACATGTGCCCTGGAGCTGAGTCTCGATGCGCTTCCCGTCACCAATCCGCTTCCCGCGCCACGGATCTCGCCGTTCCCGGCAGTTTTTCAGGACGTTTCGCTGGTGGTCGCCGAAACGGTGCCCGCCGATGTGGTCACCGAGGCGCTGCGCGCCGGGGCGGGTGAGTTGATCGAAGAGGTGCGCCTGGTGGAGGTTTACACCGGGCCGCAGGTGGGCGAAGGCAAAAAATCGTTGAACTTCCGGCTGCGTTTCCGGGCAACCGACCGCACCCTGACAGAAGACGAGGCCACCGCCGCACGGATAACGGCGGTGGCCTCTGCGGCCGAGCGCGTTGGGGCAACCCAACGCACCTAGCAGGTCTTACTGTCCTCGGCGCTGGTCAGCCTGCTCGCGGTGCTGCTCCTGGCGCTGACGATCGGCACGATCCGACATGGAAGGCTCCCTTCTCGTTCTCGCTCGTTATCAACTGCCGGCGCTATTCGCCAGCTACCTCCACCGTAACCGTGGGAACGGGGCATCACACCGTTTAGCTCAAGTTGAGGTTGATCGCGTGCCCAAAAGACCTGTCGAATATATTTGCGCTTGACTGCATAATGATACAGAATTGCGGCTATGACAACTGGGTTCTCGGTCGCGGTCGCCGGTGCCAGCGGATATGCCGGCGGTGAGATTCTGCGCCTGCTGCTCGCACATCCGGCATACGCCGCGGGCCGCCTGCGCATCGGGGTACTGACGGCTGGTTCGAACGCTGGCAGCAGCCTCATCGAGCATCACCCGAATCTGACGCCGTTGGCTGACCACAAACTACAGCCCACCGATCCCAAGCTGTTGCGGGGGCATGACGTGGTGTTCCTGGCATTGCCGCACGGGTCTTCGGCCAAGATCGCCGACGAGCTGGGGCCGCAGACCCTCATCATCGACTGTGGCGCCGACTTCCGGCTGACCGATGCCGCCGCATGGCAGCGTTACTACGGCTCGAAACATGCGGGGAGCTGGCCGTATGGCCTGCCAGAGCTTTCCGGTGCGCGTGCGGCCCTGCACGGCACCAAGCGTGTAGCGGTTCCGGGCTGTTATCCGACGGCAGCACTGTTGGCGTTATCTCCTGCGGTCACCGCAGGACTCGTGGATCCGACGGTCACCGTGGTCGCGGTGAGTGGCACCACGGGCGCCGGACGCGCCCCCAAGGCCGACCTGCTGGCCTCCGAGGTCATGGGATCGGCCCGCGCCTACAACATCGCCGGCGCGCATCGGCACACTCCGGAGATCGCTCAAGGACTGAATCATCCGTCGGGCAAGCCGGTCACGGTCTCCTTCACGCCCGTACTCATCCCCATGCCCCGCGGCATCCTCGCTACGTGTACGGCGCCAACCAGTGCGACCCTGGCCGAGATCCGGGACGCATATCAGGAGGCATACCGCGATGAGCCGTTCATCCACGTGCTTCCCGAGGGACAGTTGCCCACCACCAAGGCGGTATCCGGGAGCAACGCCGCGCACATCGGGCTGGCCGTCGACCCGGACGCGGGCGTGCTGGTGGCGATCGCGGCCATAGACAACCTGGTGAAGGGCACCGCAGGAGCCGCGATTCAATCCATGAACCTCGCACTCGGCTGGCCCGAGGGCGACGGCCTTTCCATCGTGGGGGTAGCACCATGACCGAGAACAACTCGCCGTTAGTGCGGACGCAGGGCGTCACCGCGCCCGCCGGCTTCAAAGCGGCCGGAATCGCTGCCGGAATCAAGGTCTCAGGCAAGCCGGATCTTGCCCTGGTCTTCAACGAGGGGCCCGACTACGCCGCGGCGGGGGTGTTCACCCGCAACAAGGTCAAGGCCGCGCCCGTGCTCTGGTCGCAGCAGGTTCTCACCACGGGACGGCTGCGCGCCGTCATTCTCAACTCCGGTGGAGCGAATGCATGCACCGGGCCGGTCGGATTCCAGGACAGCCACGCCACCGCGGAGGAGGTCGCCAAGACGCTCAGCGACTGGGGCACCGAGACCGGGGCCGTCGAGGTGGCCGTGTGCTCCACCGGACTCATCGGCGACCGGTTGCCCATGGACAAGGTGCTGGCCGGGGTGCAGGAAATCGTGCACGAGCTGGCGGGTGGCCTGGGCGGTGGCACCGACGCCGCGCACGCCATCATGACTACCGACACCGTGCCGAAAGAGGTTGCGCTGCATCATAAGGGCGGCTGGACGGTGGGCGGCATGGCCAAGGGCGCGGGCATGTTGGCGCCCTCCCTGGCCACCATGCTTGTGGTCATCACGACCGACGCCGCAGTGCCCGCCGCACAGCTGGATTCCGCGCTGAGGGCGGCTACCGCGCGCACCTTCGACCGGCTCGACGTCGACGGCAGCTGTTCCACCAACGACACCGTGCTGCTGCTGGCCTCCGGGGCAAGCGAGATCACCCCTGACGCAGAGGAATTCGCTGCCGCGGTAGCACGGGTCTGCGATGACCTGGCCGCGCAGCTGCAGTCCGATGCCGAGGGTGTCACCAAACGGATCCTGATCACCGTCACCGGTGCGGTCACCGAGGACGACGCGGTGGCCGCCGCCCGGACGGTGGCGCGCGACAGCCTTGTCAAGACCGCGCTGTTCGGCTCCGACCCCAACTGGGGCCGAGTGCTCGCCGCGGTCGGCATGGCCCCGATAGACCTCGACCCGGATCGCGTCACGGTGTCATTCAACGGAAACCTGGTATGCGCCAACTGCACCGGCGCTCCGGGCGCTCGTGAGATCGATCTGTCCGGGCCGGATGTCGAGGTACTCATCGACCTCGGCGCCGGGGATCAGCGGGCGACCATCCGGACCACCGATCTTTCGCATGCCTACGTCGAAGAGAATTCGGCGTACAGCTCATGAAGGCTCCCAAGAAGGCGCGCGTGCTCGCCGAGGCGCTGCCATGGCTCAAGAAGCTGCATGGCGCCATCGTCGTGATCAAGTACGGCGGCAACGCCATGATCGACGATGCGCTCAAGAACGCCTTCGCCGAAGACATGGTGTTCCTGCGCAACTGCGGAATCCACCCCGTCGTCGTGCACGGCGGCGGCCCGCAGATCACCTCGATGCTGAAAAAGCTTGGTGTTTCCGGAGAGTTCAAGGGTGGCTTCCGGGTCACCACACCGGAAGTGCTGGACATCGCGCGAATGGTGCTCTTCGGTCAGGTTGGCCGTGAGCTTGTCGGGTTGATCAACAGCCACGGGCCGTACGCGGTGGGGATCACGGGCGAGGATGCGCAGCTGTTCACGGCCGTGCGCCGTACCGCGACCGTAGATGGCGTCGAGACCGATATCGGATTGGTCGGCGATGTGGCACAGGTGAACCCGGAAGCGATCCTTGACCTGATCGATGCCGGACGTATCCCGGTGGTATCTACCCTTGCCCCCGATGCGGATGGCGTGGTGCACAACCTCAACGCCGACACCGCCGCCGGCGCACTCGCCGAAGCCCTTGGCGCCGAGCGTCTCCTGATGCTCACCGATATCGAGGGCCTTTACACCGACTGGCCGGACCGGGGATCGCTGGTGACCGCTATCGCCGCCGAGGATCTGCGCGGGCTCCTGCCCACGCTGGAATCGGGCATGATTCCCAAGGTCGAGGCATGTCTGCGGGCGGTGGACGGCGGGGTGCCCAGCGCCCACATCATCGACGGGCGCGTCGAGCATTGCGTATTGGTCGAGCTATTCACCGACGAGGGCGTCGGGACACTTGTCAGGAGCCAATCATGAGCAACACCAGTGAGACCCAGCAGCGCTGGGAACACGTGATGATGAACAACTACGGCACACCGCCGGTAGTCCTCGCCGAGGGAGACGGGGCCGTTGTCACCGATGTGGACGGCAAGCGGTACCTGGATCTGTTGGGCGGCATCGCCGTCAACGTCTTGGGTCACCGCAACCAGGCCGTCATCGATGCCGTCACGCACCAACTCTCGACACTCGGCCACACCTCGAATCTGTATGCGACGGGCCCCGGCCTCGAGCTCTCCGAGGCGCTCGTCGCACGGCTGGGAGTTCCGGGCAGGGTGTTCCTCTGCAATTCCGGCACCGAAGCCAACGAGGCCGCGTTCAAGCTGACCCGGCTCACTGGGCGCACCAAGGTCGTAGCGGCCGAAGGTGCCTTCCACGGCCGCACCATGGGATCGCTGGCGCTCACCGGCCAGCCGACCAAGCAGGCGCCGTTTGAGCCGTTGCCGGCGGGGGTTGTTCATGTCCCATACGGCGACTTGGCGGCCATCGAGGCCGCGGTCGACGGTGACACCGCAGCCGTCTTCTTGGAACCGATCATGGGCGAAGGTGGGGTGGTGGTTCCACCAGAGGGGTATCTCGCCGGGGTGCGTGAGATCACCGCGCGCCACGGCGCGCTGCTGGTGCTCGATGAGGTACAAACCGGAATCGGCCGCACCGGAACATTTTTCGCACACCAACAGGTGGGAATAACCCCCGATGTGGTCACCCTGGCCAAGGGGCTTGGCGGCGGTCTGCCGATCGGTGCCTGCATCGCGACCGGAGCTGCCGCAGAGCTGCTCACCCCGGGGCTGCACGGCAGCACGTTCGGAGGCAATCCGGTCTGTGCCGCGGCAGCCCTGGCGGTCCTGCGGGTTCTCGATGAGCAGAACCTCGTCGATCACGCTGCCGCGGCCGGGAAGTCGTTGAGCCATGCCATCGAAGGGTTGAACCATCCGCTGGTCGCGCGGGTACGCGGCGCCGGTCTGTTGCTGGGCATCGTCCTGAACGAGCAGCGTGCCAAGGCCGCGGAAGCGGCGGCACGCGATGCCGGGTTCCTTGTCAATGCCGCCGCGCCCGAGGTGCTACGCCTGGCGCCACCACTGATCATCACCGACGAACAGATCGAGGAGTTTGTCACCTCATTACCGGGAATCCTCGACACCGCCGCAGGACAGGAGCAGGCATGAGCAAAGCGGAGTCACTTCGGCATTTTTTAAGGGATGACGACCTCTCACCCGCCGAGCAGGCCGAGGTCCTCACGCTGGCAGCCGAACTCAAGAAGGCGCCGTTCTCGCGTCGACCGCTTGAAGGCCCCCACGGGGTCGCCGTCATCTTCGAGAAGAACTCGACCCGCACCCGCTTCTCCTTTGAGATGGGTATCGCACAGCTGGGTGGACACGCGGTGGTCGTCGACAGTCGCACGACCCAACTGGGTCGCGAAGAGACCCTCGAAGACACCGGGCAGGTGCTGTCCCGCTACGTGGAAGCCATCGTGTGGCGTACCTACGCGAAGGAACGCCTCACCGCCATGGCCTCCGGATCCACCGTGCCGATCGTGAACGCCCTGTCGGATGATTTTCATCCGTGCCAGGTCCTCGCCGATCTGCAGACGCTGGCCGAACGCAAGGGCTCGCTGACCGGGCTTCGCCTGACGTATCTGGGTGACGGCGCGAACAACATGGCGCACTCGCTGATGCTGGGCGGCGTCACCGCGGGCATCCATGTGACGATCGCGGCGCCCAACGGGTTCGCGCCGAATGCCCGATACGTATCCGAGGCGGAGAAGATCGCGGTGAACACCGGCGCCTCGGTGAAGGTAACCGCCGATCCGCGCGCCGCCTCGACGGGTGCCGACGTCCTCGTCACCGACGCCTGGACCTCAATGGGGCAGGAGAATGACGGGCTCGACAGGGTGCGGCCGTTTCGCCCGTTCCAGGTGAACGAGGATCTGCTCGGGCTGGCGGACTCCGAAGCCGTTGTCCTGCACTGCCTTCCCGCTCATCGCGGCCACGAAATCACCGACGAGGTCATCGACGGCCCCCGTAGCGCCGTATGGGATGAGGCCGAGAACCGTTTACATGCCCAGAAGGCGTTGCTGGTGTGGCTGCTGGAGCAGCGACGATGACAGCCTCACATGCCGCCGACACCCGGGCGGGGCGGCAGGCGCGCATCGTGGCGCTGCTGTCGACGCAGTCGGTGCGCAGCCAGGGTGAACTGGCCGCGCTGCTGGCGGCCGAGGGCATCGAAACCACCCAGGCCACGTTGTCCCGGGATCTCGACGAGCTCGGCGCCGTCAAACTTCGCGCCGCGGACGGCGGAGTGGGTGTCTACGTCGTGCCCGAGGACGGAAGCCCCGTCCGCGGCGTATCGGGCGGAACCGACCGGCTCTCCCGGTTGCTGGGGGAGCTGCTGGTATCCACCGACGCCAGCGGTAATCTCGCGGTACTGCGCACGCCGCCGGGTGCCGCGCACTATCTCGCCAGCGCGATTGATCGCGCCGCATTGCCCGACGTTGTCGGGACCATCGCGGGGGATGACACCATTGCGGTGATCGCCCGCGAACCCTTGACCGGAGCCCAGCTCGCCGCACAATTCGAACAGCTTGCTTAAGAGAGAGAAGACATGACTAGCAGTGACCGCGTAATCCTGGCCTACTCGGGCGGGCTCGACACCTCGGTAGCGATCAGCTGGATCGGCAAGGAAACCGGCCGCGAGGTGGTGGCGGTTGCCATCGACCTCGGCCAGGGCGGCGAGGACATGGAGGTGGTGCGCCAGCGTGCCCTCGACTGTGGCGCCGTCGAGGCGGTTGTCGTCGATGCCCGCGATGAGTTCGCCGACGAGTACTGCTTGCCGACCGTGCAGTCCAACGCGCTGTACATGGATCGTTATCCGCTGGTGTCGGCGATCAGCCGTCCGTTGATCGTCAAGCATCTGGTGGCCGCCGCCCGCGAGCATGGCGGCGGGATCGTGGCGCACGGCTGCACCGGCAAGGGCAACGATCAGGTGCGCTTCGAAGTCGGATTTGCCTCGCTGGCACCGGATCTGGAGGTGCTCGCTCCGGTCCGCGACTACGCATGGACCCGCGAGAAGGCCATTGCGTTCGCCGCCGAGAACGAGATCCCGATCAACGTGACGAAGAAGTCGCCGTTCTCCATCGACCAGAACGTGTGGGGCCGTGCGGTGGAAACTGGTTTCCTGGAAGACCTTTGGAATGCCCCGACCAAGGACGTGTACGACTACACCGAGGACCCGACCCTCAACTGGGGCGCACCCGACGAGCTGATCATCACCTTCGACAAGGGTGTGCCCACCGCGATCGACGGCAACCCGGTCACCGTGTTGGAAGCCATCGTGGAGCTCAACCGGCGTGCCGGGGCGCAGGGTGTGGGCCGTCTCGACGTCGTCGAGGATCGATTGGTCGGCATCAAGAGCCGTGAAATCTACGAAGCGCCAGGCGCGATGGTCCTCATCACCGCGCATGAGGAGCTGGAGCACGTCACCCTGGAGCGTGAGCTCGGCCGGTACAAGCGCCACACCGACCAGAAGTGGGCTGAGCTGGTGTACGACGGCCTCTGGTACTCGCCGCTGAAGCGCTCACTGGAGGCATTTGTCGCGGACACCCAGCAGCATGTCTCCGGTGACATTCGACTGGTGCTCCATGGTGGAAACATCGCGGTGAACGGCCGCCGCAGCGCCGAGTCTCTGTACGACTTCAACCTGGCCACCTACGACGAGGGCGACAGCTTCGATCAGTCGAGTGCCAAGGGATTCGTGCACATCCACGGCCTGTCGTCGAAGATCTCCGCACAGCGGGATCTGTCGGGGAAGTGAGCACCAACGAGGGATCGCTGTGGGGTGGCCGGTTCGCTGGCGGGCCCGCGCCCGCGCTGGCAGCACTGAGCAAGTCCACTCATTTCGATTGGGTGCTGGCGCCGTACGACATTCGGGCATCGATCGCGCACGCTCGGGTGTTGCGCAAGGCCGACCTGCTGACCGATGAGCAACTGTCGGCCTTGGTGGACGGGCTGCAACAGCTGGACCGGGACGTCGCTTCCGGACAGTTCGTGCCTGCCGACACCGACGAGGATGTGCACGGCGCTCTCGAACGCGGACTCATCGAACGTGTCGGAGCCGATGTGGGTGGTCGTCTGCGCGCCGGTCGCTCCCGAAATGATCAGGTGGCCACGCTGTTCCGGATGTGGCTGCGCGATGCGGCCGGGCGGGTGTCCGACGACGTGCTCGACGTGGTGCAGGCCTTGGCCGATCAGGCCGGTGCACATCCCGAGGCGATCATGCCGGGCAAGACTCATCTGCAGGCCGCCCAACCCGTGCTGCTCGCCCACCATCTGCTCGCCCATGCGCAGCCACTGCTGCGTGATGTGGACCGACTCGTCGACTGGGACCGGCGTACGGCCGTCTCGCCCTATGGGGCCGGCGCACTGGCAGGATCCTCGCTAGGCCTGGACCCGGACGCCATCGCGTCGGATCTGGGATTCACTGCGGCCATGGATAATTCGATCGATGCGACGTCGGCTCGCGATTTCGCGGCCGAGGCCGCCTTCGTCTTCGCGATGATCGCCGTCGATCTGTCGCGCCTCTCCGAGGACATCATTCTCTGGAGCACAACAGAATTCGGCTATGCCGAACTCGACGATTCTTGGTCTACCGGTAGCTCGATCATGCCGCAGAAGAAGAATCCTGATATCGCCGAGCTGGCCCGCGGTAAATCGGGGCGCCTGATCGGAAACCTCACCGGCCTCCTCGCCACCTTGAAGGCCCAGCCGCTGGCCTACAACCGTGATCTGCAAGAGGACAAGGAACCGCTGTTCGATTCGGTGGCGCAGCTGGAACTCCTGCTGCCCGCGATGGCCGGCCTGGTCGCGACACTGCGGTTCCGCACCGAGCGCATGGCGGCCCTCGCCCCGGCGGGGTTCACCCTGGCCACCGACCTGGCCGAGTGGATGGTGCGTCAGGGCGTACCGTTCCGCGTCGCGCATGAGGCGGCAGGGGAGGCGGTTCGTGTCGCCGAGGCCCGCGGTGTCGGTCTGGAGGACCTCACCGACGCTGAACTCGCCGCCATTCACCCCGAGTTGACCGGTGAGGTGCGTGCCGTACTGACCACCGCCGGATCGGTCGGTTCCCGCAACGCGCGCGGGGGCACCGCACCGGAGCGCGTTGCTGAGCAGCGCGAACTGGTGTTGGCACGTCTCAACGTGCTGCGCGGTCAGAGCCGCTAACATCCAGGCATGGACGGTGAGCCGGACCCGACTTGGTCGGGCCCCGGTCCGGGGGGAGCAAGACCGGACGACCCGAACGCGGCATGGCGTCGGCCAGGTAGCGACACTTCGCTGGCGACCCCGCCCACCGACGCGGAAGTCACCGAGCCGCCCGCACCACATGGTGTGATCGGTCGGTCCGTCGCGTGGATCCGGACGTGGTGGAACGACCTTGAGTTCGTGCAGATGTGGCATGTGGTCACTGTGCTCGCGATTGTGACGACTGCGGGATTCGGTGGCTTGGACGCCGTGGACAAGACTCCACAGACATTCGATCTTGGCAAGCCTTTCGACAATGGTGAATTCACCATCACTGTGCAAAAGGCCGTTCTGCGATCGGAAATCGTCGGCGGTGGAGCGGTGATCGCAAAAGAGAAGCCGGGACGCATGTATCTTGCGGTCCTTGCGGAGGTCACCAACAACTCCGATCGCGTCGACGTGGTCAGCAGCCAGTTTTCCCTGCCGAATGTGCCCGATGTACAAGACATTTCTCAGTTCCAGGGCCAGCGCGCCGTGACTCTCCGGATCGAAGACGGCAGCTTTTTGGTCGGGCTGCAACCTGATATCACCGAGAAGGTGGCAGTGGTGTGGAGCGTCCCTTCTGCCGCTGTACTACCCGGATCCACGGTGTCGATTCAGGTGCCATACCGGAAATTTAGCCGTGGCCTGGTGCTCTATGGCGAGGGCTGGGTTGATGACGGCAAGAGCGCAACAACCACTGTGCCTGTGGAGGTGTCTTCGTGAACTTCCCGAAGAAACTCTTGCCTTTCCGGGCCTCCTCGCCGCTTCTGCGCATATCCGTGACGGCTGCGGTGGTGGCTGTTTTACTTTCTGCCTCCGTCTACGTCTGGAATCGCCTTCCGTCAGCCGCCGAGACTCAAAATGCCTTTGATGTTCACGGCACGATGGGAAGTTCGGTAACCGGCCGGTTGTTCTCGGCCACGGTGACCAAGGTCGGGATCGGGCCAGTCGTCAAACACACCGGTTTTTCTCCGCGTCAGCGAAACATCAAGTCCGCCGGTCAATGGGTCGTCGTCAAACTCACCATCACATCAATGACGGAGGCCTCACAGGCTGACGCGATCCTGGCGCTCGGCGATAAGGGCTACACACCTGACAGCCGACTTGAGGGATCCACGTTACTGGGTGCACGTCTGACTCCGCTGATCCCCGAAACCGGGGTTTTTGTTTTCGAGGTCAGCTCAAGTGTGCTTGAGGATGCCCGCTCAGCGAAGTTGTACATTTTCTACGCCGCCGGACAGTACAAATGGGATTCACGGCTCGTGATCGATATTCCGCTCGACAACGAGCATGCACCCCGGGCGTCCGTTATCGCGCTCCCCAAAACGGTGGTGGGCAAGCAATGAGCGAAATGCAAACCAGCACCGATGCCCCGCGGCACCGCCGCGAGCACGCCCCGGACCAACTGCCGTTACGTTCGCGCCTGTGGTTTCGTAATGCCGTCGCGGGAGTGATTGTCATCGCGGTGTTCTCCGGGGTATGGGCTGTCTCGTTCCGTGATTCGTGGCGGGACTATCGAGCGAGTGTGGTCCCACTCCATCTGATCGCGACCGGCCAGTCGGGAGAGGCGTACGGACAGACGTGGCGCCTCGCTGGAGTCAGACGTCTCGGCAAGGCCCCGCACGGCGCCAATGGGGTCATTCCGAAAGGAGCCGAGCTGGCGGTGGTCACGATAGAACGCTCCGGTCCCGTTCCTCAGAATTTCTTCTGCGACGGAAGAATCACTGACGGTGAACATCAATGGCCGGAGGCCCCGTTCCTGTTGTATACGGTGCCGCCCCCAGACGGCGTCGTCGATCATTGCGACAAACCGGGAAACCTTCAGTTCACCTTCCTGGTGCCCGACGATGTCACGCTGACCGCCATCGATCTGGTGAACCCCGTAGGCGGCAGTGCCCAAATCTTGGTCAGATTTGAGCTGTCTTAGTTCTACCGATCGGCGACAACGGGATTTGCCGCGAGAGCGTCTTCCGAGTCGGCTGGGTAGTCGACAACCTCGTTGTCATGTAGCGCCGCCGCTTCCGCCTCTGCCTTTTCGACGCAATGGGCGAAGACAGATGCGATGACGCATACCCTCAGGGAGGAAACGAGAACACCTGAAATCGCCGTCAATACAGGCGCGACACCATTCCAGAACGACAGCGGATGTGGTCCTAATATCCAGGCAAAACCACGGGTCAGGTATCCGCCGACCTGCATTTGCGTGGTGAGGAAACTGTCGGACATGTCCAGCCACGCCAAGCAGAGATACACCAATACATAGCCAGACAGCAGGACTAGTCCTCCGTGCAACACCAGGCGCGCCGAATCGACAATAGGTTTAGCGCTGCCGAACTGCGAGAGCAGCCAATCCTTGGCCTTACCCCTGGTCTGCTCGGACACCCTGCTGGTCACCCGACGCTGGACCTGATCTCGGGTGGGTGCGAGTCTGTCGGCCACCACCTGGCTGTCAATACCCGCCAGCCGCCGAAGCACTCCCCGCCAGCTGGCGTTACTGGACGAGCCATAAATGATGCCGGCGATAGCCAGCCAGATCAGCGGTACGGCCGCTGCTCCCCAGACGATATGCCACGCGTCACTAACAAAGCCCCAGAGAACCTCCAAAGGGCGAAAATGCGAGAACAGTTCGCTGCGCATTTCGTCAAACCAGACCACGATGCGGCGTTCCTTGAACCAGGCCGATGGGCTCAGGAAGAAGTTCACGCCCTTGCTGGCGGAGAAGGACAACACCAGGAAGACCCACAAGGCATCCAAGTACACCCTGATGAAAACAAACCACCCGGGCAGCCTGTTCTTGATGAATTTGAGGTTCAACACGAGCCGTAGTGCAAATGCACCGGCGATCAGTACCCAGACGTAATTCGTCACCGGAACATCCCCCAAGTTGACCACCTTGGTGCCGGTCGTCATGTGGGCGCCCACGCGGTGCCACATCGCCTTCTGCTCGTAGGTCAGCCAGTCGTCCTGGAACATCTTCCACGCCAGGTAGATAACAAAGAACGGCAGTACAACATTGGCGAATATGTCGACATTGCGCAGGGAGATCCTGGGCATGGCCGCCAACACCGGAATCGCCGAGCGCAGGACCAGGAACATCGCGATGATCGACCCCAGCCGGGCCAGACCCGCGAAGGGCATCAGTAGGTCGACCACGAGATAGTTGTTCCACGCATATTTGGCCGCCAGCTCGATGACGATGTTGCGCCCCAACAGGCCCAGCAGATAGCAAGCGGCCAGTTGAGGCAGGTACATCACCCAGAGGCGCAGCGGTCGCAGCAACAGATTCCCCACCGCGCCATCGTAGAGCCTCGTATCACGGCGTCGCTTCCGATCCGGTGGCTGGGATTCGGTCAGCCCGATGGGCCCGCTGTGACAGGATATGCAGGCCCTCACCTGGGCAATACTGCGGATGATCGGTATCTAAGGAGCAGCTGTGTCCTTCAATCTCTCCTCCTTGACCAAGCCCGTCGCCCGCCTGGCCGCCACCGCGCAGAATGGGCTGGAGGTCCTGCGTCTCGGTGGACTCGAGACCGGCAGCACCGCGTCCTCGCACCAGATCATCGAGAGCGTCCCCATGTACCGGTTGCGCCGCTACTTCGCACCGGGGTCCTCCGGCGCCGAAGATGCCGGGCCCGTGGTCCTGATGGTGCACCCGATGATGATGGCCGCCGACATGTGGGACGTGACCCAGGACGGCGGCGCCGTCGGCATCCTGCACCGTGAGGGCATCGATCCGTGGGTCATCGACTTCGGCAGCCCCGACCGGATGGCCGGGGGCATGGAGCGCACCCTGTCCGATCACGTGGTGGCCGTCAGCGACGCCATCGAAACCGTGCACCGGATCACCGGCCGGCAGGTACACCTGGCCGGATATTCACAGGGTGGCATGTTCTGCTATCAGACTGCGGCACTGCGCAAGTCGCGCACCATCGCGAGCATCATCACCTTCGGTTCGCCGGTCGACGCCAACGCCGCCATGCCCATGGGCATGCCCGCGGGGCTTTCGGCCGATATCGCCGAGTTCATGGCCGACCACATATTCAGCCGGTTCTCCATTCCGGCATGGTCGGCGCGCATCGGGTTCCAGATGCTGGACCCGGTCAAGACGGTGAAGGGCCGTCTCGACTTCCTACGGCAGCTACACGACCGCGATGCGCTGCTCCCGCGCGAGCAGCAGCGCAAGTTCCTGGCCAACGAGGGCTGGATCGCCTGGTCGGGGCCCGCGATCGCGGAGCTGCTGCGCCAGTTCGTGGTGCACAACCGGATGACCACCGGCGGCTTCACCGTCAACGATCGCGTGGTCACGCTCAGCGACATCACCTGCCCGGTGCTGGCAGTGGTCGGCGAGGTCGACGACATCGGACAGCCGGCCTCGGTGCGCGGCATCCTGCGTGCCGCGCCGAAGGCCGACGTGTACGAATACCTCATCCGCGCCGGCCACTTCGGTCTGGTGGTCGGCTCGACCGCGGTGGCGCAGACCTGGCCGACGGTGAGCCAGTGGGTGCAATGGCGTGAGGGCGAGGCGTCCAAACCCCCGGCGGTAGACCTCATGTATGAGCACGAAAGCGGTCAGCTCGACGGCGGCGGTGTGCCACTCACGTCTCGGGTCGCCCACGGTTTGAGCACCACCACCGAGGTCGCCATCGCCGCCGCCCGCACCGCGGGAGCGGCTGCCGCGGCTGCCAACAAGTCGGTGAAATCCATTGCCGTCGAGGCGGTTCGTACACTGCCACGGTTGACGCGACTGGGCCAGATCCACGATCACACCCGAATCTCGCTGGGCCGGTTGATGACCGAACAGGCGCGCCGCACTCCACATGGTGAGAGCTTCTTGTTCGACGGCCGGGTGCATACCTATGAGGCGGTGGACCGCCGCATCAACAACGTGGTCCGGGGCCTCATCCAGGTGGGTGTGCGACAAGGTGTCCGGGTAGGTGTCCTGATGGAGACCCGGCCCAGCGCCCTGGTGGCGATCGCCGCGCTGTCCCGTCTGGGGGCCGTGGCTGTGCTGCTGCCACCCGATGCGGACCTGGAAGTCGCGGTGAAGCTGGGGGAGATTTCCGAACTGCTCACCGATCCACCGAACCTTCCTGTCGCACAAGGTCTTCCCGTGCATATCTTGGTACTTGGCGGTGGTGAGTCGCGCGATCTGTCCATTCCGGACGACGGCTCGATCATCGATATGGAGCAGATCGACCCCGATGCCGTCGAGCTGCCCGGCTGGTACCGGCCAGACCCCGGGCAGGCCCGCGATCTGGCTTTCGTGATGTTCAGCGGATACGGATCCCGGCTGGTGCCCAAGCAGATCACCAACCATCGGTGGGCGTTGTCGGCATTCGGTACCGCGTCGGCCGCCGCGCTGACGTCCAATGACACCGTGTACTGCCTCACGCCACTGCATCATCAGTCCGGCCTCTTGGTGAGCCTGGGCGGCGCGGTGGCCGGTGGCGCGCGAATTGCGCTGTCGCGCGGGCTCAATCCCGATCGTTTTGTCCAGGAGATCCACCAGTACGGCGTGACCGTGGTGTCCTACACCTGGGCGATGATGCATGAGGTCATCGACGATCCTTCGCTGGCGTTGGGTGCGCACCACCCGGTGCGGTTGTTCATCGGTTCGGGCATGCCGTCGGGTCTATGGCGGCGCGTCACCGAGAGATTCGCACCTGCCCATGTCGTCGAGTTCTTCGCGACGACCGACGGCGAAGCGGTGTTGGCCAACGTGTCCGGTACCAAAATCGGCAGCAAGGGGCGGCCACTGCCCGGCGGCGGCAAGGTTCGGCTCGCCGCATACGACCCTGTCGACGACGTCATCATCGAGGGGGAGGACGGGTTCGTGCAGATCGCCAAGCCCGGCGAGGTCGGTCTGCTCTTGGCGAAGCCGCCCGGTGATGTGGATCCCGCTGCTGCGGTTCGGCGCGGCGTGTTCGCGCCTGGCGATACCTGGGTGTCGTCGGAATCTCTGTTCCGCCGCGATGAGGACGGCGATTTCTGGATGCTCGACGGCCGAAACACCGCGATCCGTACCGCACACGGCGTTGTGTACGCCGAAGCCACCAGTCACGCACTGGGTTCGGTGAGTGCAATCGATCTGGTTGCGACGTACCCCGTGGAGTCCGGCGAGGCCAGCGTCGCGGTGACCGCGGTGGTGCTTCGCCCCGGTGAGGCGATATCGCCGGCGGATCTCGCGGAGGCCTTCGTGTCGGTGCCGATCTCGGAACGCCCGGACATCGTCAAGGTGGTACCCAATCTGCCCTTCAGTGCGACCTACCGCCCTTCCACCACACACCTTCGGGAATCGGGGTTGCCGAAACCGGGACGCCAGACCTGGTATTTGGACCCTGAATCCGGCGCGTACCACCGGTTAACCGCCGCGACGTACGACGCGCTTCAGGACGCCGCGCAGTAGCCCGCACAGGGCGCGCCAGCGCCGGTCCCATCGCCTTCCGCTGCTCATATGACGGGTTGTTGTTAGGCTGACGTCCGCGATACCGGAAGGAACTCGTCATGCCGACACGCCTACGTGCCCTCGCTGGCACAGCTCTGGCCTCCGCCGGCCTCTCCGCAGCCCTGGTGTTCGGGCCCGGTGTTGGCACGGCCAGCGCCGACGTATTGGACGACATCGCGCACGAGTACTCCACCGGAACCAGTGGTGGGCAGGTATCGAACCTGGTCCGCACCTCACTGCAGCTGCGTGCCAGGGGCGCCCAGGTCAGCTCGGCGCAGAACGACGCCCTCAAGGCCGCACTGGACAAACGCCCCAGCCAGATGCCGCTGATCAACACCCTGAAGTCGGTCATCGCAACACAGTCCCAGTTCCTCAAGGCCGCGCAGAAGCCGCAGCAGCCCGTTCACATCGGCATCAGCGGCACCAACGGGTCGAACAACCCGAACGGTGGACCGCCGAACGTCAGTCCCGGACCGGGTATCGGCGTCAGCGGTGGCGGCGGCCAGCAGATCTTCAACGAGAACATCCCGCTGGGCTGACACCACCGACATGCCTCTTGACGCTGCACTTCTAGACATCCTGGTCTGCCCCATCGATCGCGGGGCACTCCTGCTCGTCGGTGGTGAGACGGACGGCCTTCTCTATAACCCCCGTCTGCGCAAGGCCTACCGGATCGAGAACTCCATTCCGGTGCTCCTGCCCGACGAGGCCCGCGAGGTGACCGACGAGGAGCACCAGCGCTTCACCGAGTGAAGACCGGTAGCTCGCCGGTCAGATACCGCTGAATGTTCGGTCCCACGGTGAGGGCTATCTCCTCAGCCGTCAGCGAGGCCAACGGCTCAACCTCCATGATGTATCGCGCCACCAGAATCCCGGCCATCTGCGTGATCGCGAACTCGGCACGCAGTGCTCCGCTCCCGGCCGGGCTGTCCACGCGTTCGGCGATGATGTTGACCAGGACCTCGCGGAAGAAGACCCGAACCAGGCCGTCATCTGCGCCGCTGAGTGCCGACCGGAACAGTGCCAGCACGTTTGCGCCCAATTCCGAGTCCCAGAACGGGATGATGAGCCGCGGGATCGCGATTCCGAGTTCCTCGACGGGAATGTCCCACAGCGGTTGCAGCACCACCTGCGGATCGACCGGCAGCTGGACCACCTCGCGGAAAAGATCCAGCTTCGTGCCGAAGTAGTGGTGGATCAGTGCGGGATCGACACCGGCATCAGAGGCGATGGATCGCATGGATGTCTTATCGATTCCATTAACTGAGAACAACTTTCGCGCGCTAGCGAGAATATCGTCGCGGGCGCTGCTCGTTCCTGGCCGACGGCCCGGCCGTTTGGGAGTCACGATGTCCGGCGGCGCAGCGTGACGGCGGACAAACCCGATGCCACCGCGGTAGCTAACTCACCGACGGATGAACTCACCATGGGATGAATATGGGCTTGTCTGCCACGGCTGTCAAGGACAATCGTGGGGTGAGTGCCGCGATTCTGAGGACCCATCCCGCCAAGGCCGCAGTGCGCCTGCTCGGCGCCACCATCGAATCGCGTGGGGTCCTCGCGGTGATCGTCGAGGTTGAGGCCTACGGGGGTGTACCCGATGGGCCGTGGCCCGATCCCGCCTCACACTCGTTCCGCGGGCCGACGCCTCGCAACCGGGTGATGTTCGGGCCCGCCGGCCACCTCTACGTATACCGAAGTCACGGAATTCATCTGTGTGCCAACGTGGTGTGTGGTCCGGACGGTGTCGCCGGCGGAGTGTTGATGCGGGCGGCGGCGATTGTGGATGGAGCACCTTTGGGCTGGCAGCGCCGCCCGACCGCCCGTAACGACGCGGGTCTGGCTCGCGGCCCCGGAAATTTGGGCGCCGCGCTGGGGATCACCCCCGAAGACAACGGCGTCGACGTTTTCTCCGCTTCCAGCCCGGTGCGGGTCGTGTTGAGGCGCAAGCAGAAGGCCCAGTCGGGGCCGCGCGTGGGTGTCAGCACGGCGGCGGATCGTCCATGGCGATTCTGGCTGCCCGGATATCCGGAGGTATCCGTGTACCGGCGCAGTCCACGCGCTCCGCAACCGGATACTGGTCCATATGCCTCGATTGACGTCTGAGGAACCGGGCGGCGCCGCACTGCTCGGGGGTGCGCTCGGTGATACCCTCGGGGGGCTCGTCGAGTTCGACGACATCGACCAGATCCGGCTGCAGTTCGGGCCCGGGGGCATTGCCGAACCTCCACCGGGGCAGCCGCTGCTCATCACCGACGACACGCAGATGACGCTGTTCACGGCCGAAGCACTCATCCGGGCGCGTCGTGCGCCTGATTCCGAGCCAGCCGAGATCGCCCACCGCGCCTATCTGCGATGGTTGCACACCCAGGGTGGCCAGGTGCCCGCCGAGGTTCTCGACGGCTGGTTGGTCACCGTCCCCGGGCTGCACTCGCTGCGTGCACCCGGAAAGACATGTCTGTCGGCACTGGAATCCACCAGTTCACCTGTCCGCGAGCGGGGTTCGCGTATACACCTGCTGAACAACTCCAAGGGTTGCGGGGCGGTGATGCGCGCGGCACCGGTGGGTCTTGCCGAGCCCGATCCCGTCAGGGCCTTCGAGCTGGCCGCTGATTTGGGCGCGCTCACACATTCACATCCCAGCGGTTATCTCAGTGCCGGGGCTTTCGCGGTGATCATCAACCGAGTGGCGGCCGCAGCGACTCTGGCGGAGTCGGTGCGCATGGCGCTCGATGTGCTCGCCGCACATTCCGGGCACGAGGAGACATCCGGCGCCTTGCGTAGAAGTCTCGAACTCGCCGCGCACGAGCGGCCGACTCCGGAACGGATCGCCTCTGCGCTCGGTGGCGGGTGGGTCGGGGAGGAGGCACTTGCCATCGGTATCTGGGCGGCTGCCGGTGCGCATGATTTCAAGGACGGAATCCGGTTGTCGGTGAACCATTCCGGTGACTCCGATTCCACCGGGTCCATCACGGGGAATCTCCTCGGTGCGATGTGGGGCACACCGAGCCTGCCACCGGATTGGCTGGACCGGCTAGAACTCCGCGAGGTCATCGCGACCGTCGCCGATGACCTCCGCAGGCCTGCGGGACCACGATCGGATGAGCGGTATCCGGCACGCTGAACCCGATAAGGGATGATCGTTGCCGTGGTTTCCAACATTCTCGACGAGCTGACCTGGCGCGGTCTCATCGCGCAGACGACCGACCGTGACACCCTCGCGGCCGATATCGCGAAGGGGCCGATCAGCGTCTACGGGGGATTCGACCCCACCGCCGCAAGTCTGCACGCCGGGCATTTGGTGCCGCTGCTGACCCTGAGCCGATTCCAGCGGGCCGGGCATCGCCCCATCGTGCTGGCCGGTGGGGCGACCGGTCTCATCGGCGACCCGCGCGACACCTCCGAACGCAGCCTGCATGGTGCGGACACCGTGGCAGAGTGGGCTGATCGGATTCGCGGGCAATTGGAGCGTTTCGTCGAGTTCAATGACAGCCCAACCGGGGCCATCGTCGCGAACAACCTGGACTGGACCGGTCAGCTCTCCGCCCTGGAGTTCCTGCGCGATCTGGGCAAGCACTTCTCGGTGAACGTCATGCTCGACCGGGACACCATCCGGCGGCGCCTGGAGGGAGATGGCATCTCCTATACCGAATTCTCGTACATGCTGTTGCAGGCCAATGACTACGTGCAGCTGTACCGAAACTACGGCTGCTCGTTGCAGATCGGCGGCTCGGACCAATGGGGCAACATCGTCGCCGGCGTCCGGCTGGCCCGCCAGCTTGACGGTGCCTCCGTGCACGCGCTGACCGTTCCGTTGGTGACGGCGGCCGACGGCACCAAGTTCGGTAAGTCCACGGGGGGCGGCAACCTCTGGCTCGATCCGGAGATGACGAGTCCGTACGCCTGGTACCAGTACTTCATCAACACCGCCGATGCCGACGTGGTGCGGTACCTGCGCTGGTTCACCTTCCTGACCGCCGACGAAGTCTCCGAGCTGGAGACCGCAACGGACGAGCGGGCACATGAGCGCGCCGCTCAGCGTCGTCTGGCCGCCGAGGTGACCACCCTGGTCCATGGTGAAAGCGCCACGCAGGCAGTCGAACTTGCCAGTGGGGCATTGTTCGGCCGGGGCGAGTTGGACCGGCTCGACGAGGGCACATTGACCGCGGCCCTCACCGAGGCCGGCAACGGTGAGCCTGCGCGGCTCGCCGACGGGGAACCCGATACCATCGTGGACCTGCTGGTGAGCAGCGGACTCTCGGAAAGCAAGGGTGCCGCACGCCGCACCATCAAGGAGGGTGGCGTCTACGTCAACAACACCAGAGTGGACGCCGAAGAGTGGACGCCCAGTGACGGCGACTACCTCACCGGTGGGTGGCTGGTGCTTCGCCGCGGAAAGCGCAACATCGCCGGGGTGCAGCGGGTACGCGGGTCGTAGATTTCGCTACACCCATTGGGGTTCAACGGATTCCTTCACCTTGCCGTCCACGCCGAAGACGAGGAAGCGAGTGAAGGTCCGCGCGAACCATCGATCGTGGGTGACGGCGATGACCGTGCCGTCGAAGGCTGCCAACGCATCTTCGAGCGCCTCCGCCGAATGCAGGTCCAGGTTGTCGGTCGGCTCGTCGAGCAGCAGCAGTGTCGACCCCATCAACTCCAGCAGCAGGATCTGAAACCGGCCCTGTTGCCCACCCGAGAGCGAGCCGAAGGTCTGCTCGGCCGACGGCGCGAGCCCGTAGCGGTCCAGGATCCGCGAGGCCTGCTCGCGACCGTGACCGGCCCGCCGTTCGTCCCCGTGATGCAGGATGTCGAGCAGCGTGCGTTCCATCAGGCCCGCGTGATGGTGCGTCTGCGCGAACCACCCCGGACGTACCCGCGCGCCCAGCCGTAGTCGTCCGTCGTGGCGCACGGCTTCGGGAATCATGTCGCCCACCGGCAACTGATCCGGCTCGGGGTCACTGCCCCCGCACGCCAGCAGGCGCAGGAAATGCGACTTGCCGGTGCCGTTACCACCCAGGACCGCGACCCGATCGCCGTACCACAATTCGGCGTCGAATGGCTTTGTCAGACCGCTCAATTCGAGGTTCTCCGCGATCACGGCCCGCTTGGCGGTGCGGCCGCCGCTAAGACGCATGCGGACGTTCTGGCGCAGTGGAACCGCTTCGGGTGGCCCTGCCTCATCGAAGCGGCGCAGCCGGGTCTCGGCCGCTTGCAGCCGGCTGGCCATATCGGAGTTGTACGCCGCCTTCTGCCGGTACATCAGCACCAGATCGCGTAGCGCCGAACGCTGTTCGTCCCAGCGGCGACGCAACTCGGCGAGCTTGGCGTTACGGTCCGCCCGCGCCTGATGGTACGTAGCGAACGACCCCGGGTGCACCCACAGTGTGGACCCGGCCCGGGTGGGTTCCAAGGTGGCGACCTGACTCGCCGCGTGATTGATCAGCTCGCGATCGTGACTGACAAACAGCACGGTCTTGGACGACTCCACGAGCCTGTCCTCGAGCCAGCGCTTGGCCGGGACATCCAGATAGTTATCGGGCTCGTCAAGTAGCAGTACCTGGTGCGGACCGCGCAGCAGTGATTCGAGTACCAGACGTTTCTGCTGACCGCCCGACAGCGTGTTGACCCCGCGAAATCTGGCCAGTTCGAACGGAATTCCCAAGGCAGCGGTGGTGTGTACGTCACATTCGGTCTCGAATTCATACCCGCCCACATCCGCCCAGTCGGCCAGCGCCTGGGCGTACGTGAGCTGATCTCGTTCGCTGTCACGTTCCATGAGTGCCAGCTCGGCGCGGTCCAAACGTTCGGCGGCCACTCTGATGGGATCCGGCGCCACCGACAACAGCAGATCGCGGACGGTCGAGTCGTCACGAACGGAACCGATGAATTGCCGCATCACCCCGAGCTGCCCGCCCCGGGTGACGGCCCCGTCATGAGGACCGGTGTCGCCGGCGATGATGCGCAACAACGTCGTCTTGCCGGTCCCATTGGGGCCGATCAGCGCGGTTTTACTGCCTTCGCCTACCCGGAAGCTGACATCGTGGAGAAGCGCTCGGCCGTCCGGGAGGTGATAGCCGATGGCATCGAGCTGCACATGGCCCATGGATGAGCCGCTTGCGCGCAGACCAGCGGACATGGCGTTCAGTCTGCGTAATGGGTCACGTGGATCGCCACCGAATTTCCGGCGAAGGGCCTGTTACCGGCATACTCGCGCTGTAAAGGAGGTGCCCGTGGACCAGCGAGGACCCAGGCAGCAGGGGCCCAGAAAACAAGGCCCGAGTCGCCCCGCGCGCGATTCAGGCGCGCGGCGCGATGACCGCGGTGGCGGTGCGGCACGTCCGCGCCGGTCGGATGAGCGCAGCGGCGATCGCCCCCAGCGCAATCAGGGATCCGGGCCCCGGCGCACGGATGAGCGCCAGGCGCCACGAAACTTCGGCCCACACATTCCTGACGAGGTCGAGGCCAAGCAGCTTGCGCCCGATGTCCGCGCCGAGCTGCTCAGCCTCGACAAGAACACCGCCGACACGGTGGCCCGGCATCTGGTCGTGGCGGGCAACCTACTCGACGAAGACCCGGAAGCGGCGCTGGAGCACGCCAAGGCCGCCAAGAGCCGTGCGGCCCGCATTGCGGGCGTCCGTGAAGCGCTCGGTATCGCCGCCTATCACTGCGGGGACTGGGCGCTGGCGTTGTCCGAACTGCGCGCGGCCAAGCGCATGGGCACCCGCTCGCCACTGCTGGCCCTCATCGCCGATTGCGAACGGGGAGTGGGCCGGCCCGAACGTGCCCTCGAACTTGCCCGCGGAGATGAGGCCAAGGCACTCACCGGCGATGCCGCCGACGAACTGCGCATTGTGACCGCCGGAGCACGCGCCGACATGGGGCAGCTTGATCAGGCGTTGGCGGTGCTGTCGACTCCCGCACCCGATCCGAAGCGGGTCGGCGTGGTCGCGGCGCGGCTGTTCTACGCCTACGCCGACATCCTCCTGGCCCTGGATCGCAAACCCGAAGCAGTGCAATGGTTTCTGCACGCGGCCAACGCCGATGTCGAAGGCCACACGGACGCCGAGGATCGGGCAGCCGAACTTGCCTGACACACTTGCCGGCGCCCACGACTGCCTGCTCCTGGATCTCGACGGCACGGTATTCCGGGGTTCCGAACCCACTCCGAATGCCATTGCCGCGTTGTCAGCCGCCGGCGATGCACGGCAGCTATACGTCACCAACAACGCCAGCCGGTCCGCACCCGAGGTCGCCGAACACCTCACCTCCCTGGGCTTCATGGCCACCCCCGGCGACGTTGTCACCAGCGCCCAGAGTGCGGCCAGACTGCTCGCCGAGGCACTTGAGCGTGACGATGCGGTACTCGTGGTCGGCACCGAGGCGCTGGCCGCCGAGGTTGCGGCCGTTGGCCTCACCCCGGTGCGGAGCTTCGATGCCGCGCCACGTGCCGTGGTGCAGGGGCACTCACCGGACACCTGCTGGACCACCCTTGCCGAGGCGGCACTCGCGATTCGGGCAGGCGCGTATTGGGTGGCGGCCAATGTCGACGCGACGCTGCCGACCGAACGTGGTCTGCTACCGGGAAACGGGTCCATGGTCGCCGCGCTGCGCACCGCCACCGACGCCGATCCGATCGTGGCGGGCAAGCCGGGGCGTGCACTCATCGAGGACGCACTGGCACGCGGAAGCTTCGCACGGCCGCTCGTTGTCGGCGACCGTCTCGATACCGATATCTCCGGAGCCAATGCCGCGGACTTACCCAGCCTCATGGTGCTCACCGGCGTCAACAGTGCTGTCGATGCGATCTGGGCGCACACCTCGCACCGGCCCACCTTCCTGGGGGCCGATCTGGGTGCATTGCACCTCCCACAGACCGAAGTACGTATCGAGCCGAAGCCGTCATGGCGAGTAACGGTGGATACCGGCCATGTGTCGGTCGGCGCCGTCGACGACGCCGGAACACCCCTGTCGCTGGCACAGTCATTGGCGGCCGCGGTGTGGGCAACAGGCTCAGCTCCGGCGATCAGGCCCATCGTGTCCACCGATGACCTGGCGGAACAGGCCTTGCAGGGGCTTTCTGCCGGATAGTGTGTCGTCGCCCCTGCCGGTCGGGGGCGATCCACTAGCCTTGAGCGCGATGACCACCCCGAACGATGTTGCCCGTCACGCTGCCGGACCTGATCCTGATGAGGTCAGGTCCCAGGTGCAGGCGCTGCTGGGTCAGCTCGACCCGCCTGCCGGCCTGGGCGAAACCGACGCCGAGCTGGATCTCGAAACCCAAGCCCAGGTCCTGGAACAGGCACATGACGTGTTGGTCCGAGCGCTGGAATCCGCGGAGCAGGGATAGTCATGGCCCGGCACGCCAGGGTCGACGCCGAGTTGGTGCGCCGCGGGCTCGCGCGGTCGCGACAGCAGGCGGCTGAGCTGATCGACGCGGGACGCGTGCGTATCGACGGCATACCCGCCGCGAAAGCCGCAACAGCCGTGCCTGCGACGGCTTCGCTTGTGGTGCAGGGGGAGGCCGAGGACAAGTGGGTCTCGCGTGGTGCCCACAAACTTCTCGGGGCGCTTGACGTCTTTGGCCCACAGGGACTTTCCGTCGAGGGCAAGCGCTGTCTGGATGCTGGTGCCTCGACGGGCGGTTTCACCGAGGTGCTGTTGCGCTCGGGTGCTCGTGAAGTTGTTGCCGCCGACGTCGGGTATGGGCAACTGGCCTGGGCCCTGCAGTCCGACGACCGGGTCACCGTGCTGGACCGCACCAATGTGCGCACCCTGACACCCGAACTGATCGGCGGGTCGGCACAACTGATCGTGGCCGACCTGTCCTTCATATCGCTCGGACTGGTACTCGATGCGCTGATCGCTTGTGCCACAGACGATGCCGATATCGTGCCCATGGTCAAACCCCAGTTCGAGGTGGGTAAGGAACTCGTCGGCGCGGGAGGTGTGGTGCGTGACCCGCAACTACGCATCGATGCCGTGGTCTCTGTCGCCCACCGCGCCAGGACGCAGGGTTGGCATACCGCTGGCGTGACGGCCAGCCCACTGCCCGGACCATCCGGAAACGTCGAATACTTTCTCTGGCTGCGGAACACAGATTCCGGCCTGGATATCGAAACAGCAGTCGCCGATGCAGTATCGAGGGGACCCCAGTAATGAACGAACGCAAGATTCTGCTCGTCGCGCACACCGGGCGCGATGAGGTTACCGAGACTGCCCAGCGTGTCGCGAAAACGCTGGGCGAGAACGGTATCGCCTTGCGGGTGTTGTCCGCTGAGGCCATCGATCGTGGCCCCGTGCATTTGGACCCCACCGAATTCCGCTCCCTCGGTGTCGATGTCGAGGTTGTCGACGCGGATGAGAATGCCGCCACCGGGTGTGAACTGGTGCTGGTACTGGGCGGGGACGGCACTTTTCTGCGGGCCGCGGATCTGGCACGTAGTGCGACCGCGCCGGTGCTCGGAGTCAATCTGGGCCGCATCGGGTTTCTCGCCGAGGTCGAGGCCGAGGCGCTCGATGCCGTGCTCACCCATGTGGTTGAGGGCACCTACCGCGTCGAGACCCGGATGACACTGGACGTCCTGGTTCGCATTGGCGGCGAGGTTGTCGAGCGTGGCTGGGCGCTTAACGAGGTCAGTATCGAAAAGGGCCCCCGGCTGGGTGTGCTCGGCGTGGTGCTGGAGGTGGATGCCCGTCCGGTCTCCGCCTTCGGATGCGACGGAGTGCTGGTCTCGACGCCGACCGGATCAACGGCTTACGCCTTCTCGGCGGGCGGACCGGTCGTCTGGCCGGATCTGGACGCAATCCTCGTGGTGCCCAACAACGCTCATGCCTTGTTCGCCCGGCCCATGGTGATCAGTCCTGCGTCCACCGTCGCCGTCGAGATCGAAGCCGATGGGCATGACGCGCTCCTGTTCTGTGATGGACGTCGAGAGATCAGAGTGCCACCGGGAGGACGCGTCGAGGTGGTGCGCGGTCATCAGCCGGTGCTGTGGGCACGCCTGGACAGCAAGCCTTTCGCGGACCGGATCGTCCGCAAGTTTCAGTTGCCCGTCAAGGGCTGGCGGGGAAGGTAGTCGTGCTCACCGAGATTCGCATCGAGTCCCTTGGCGCAATACCCGCTGCGACCGCGGAGTTCGACAGTGGTTTGACCGTGCTGACCGGTGAGACCGGAGCCGGCAAGACCATGGTGGTCACGAGTCTGCATCTGCTCGGTGGCGCCCGCGCCGACGCCAATCGGGTGCGGGCGGGCGCCGACCGCGCCGTAGTGGAGGGCCGGTTTCTCACGACCGATCCGCTGGGCGCCGAACCAGCCGAAGTTACCGAGATCCTGGATTCCTCAGGGGCGCAACGGGATGACGACGGTAGCGTGATCGCCGCGCGTTCGGTGACCTCCGACGGGCGTTCACGCGCATATCTGGGTGGACGCAGTGTGCCCGCCAAATCGCTGGCCAGCTTCACCGCGGGACTGCTCACGGTGCACGGGCAGAACGACCAGCTGCGGCTGATGCGCCCGGAGCAGCAGCTCGCCGCGCTGGACAGGTTCGCCTCGGAAGGGCCGGGCAGCATCGAGGCGCTGCTCACCACCTATCGCAAGCTGCGCGAGGAGTGGCTCACCGCGCGGCGCGACCTGATCGACCGCACCAACCGGGCGCGTGAGCTCGCGCAGGAGGCCGATCGACTCGGGTTCGCGCTCAACGAGATCGACACCGTCGATCCCAAGCCGGGTGAGGACGACCAGCTCACCGCCGACATCCATCGCCTGTCCGAACTCGATGCGCTGCGCGATGCGGCCGGCTCGGCACGTGGTGCGTTGGCGGGCACGGACTCGGATGGCGGCGATGACGATTCGGATTCGGCGATCGACCGCATCGCCAAGGCCAAAGTTCTGCTGGAGGCCACCGATGACGCGGCCCTGCAAGCCCTCGCGCCACAATTGGCCGAGGCTCTTGCGGTGGTCAGTGATGTCGCCCGCGAGTTGACCGCGTTCACCGACGAATTACCCAGCGATGCAAGCACACTCGAAGAGAAGCTGGCACGCCAGGGGCTGCTGCGTACGTTGACCCGCAAGTACGCCGCCGACCTGGGCGGGGTGATCGCCTGGGCGCAGGAGGCGCGCGGCAGGCTGGCCGAGGTCGACACCTCCGAGGAGACGCTTAACGCCATCGCTGCCCGTGTGGATCGGCTCGCCGGTGAACTGGCTGTCGCGGCAACGGCTCTGAGCAAGGCGCGCACGAAGGCCGCGAAGGCGCTCGGTAAGGCCGTCACCGCCGAGCTGGCCGGCCTGGCGATGGACCGTGCGGTGTTCACCATCGCCGTGGAGCCCATCGCGGCCCGGGCCGATGACTCGGCGCCGTTGGCGCTGCCGTCCGGGCAGACCGTGCACGCGGGATCAGCGGGTACCGACGCCGTCGAATTCGGATTCGCCGCCCATCGTGACAACCCGCTACTGCCGCTGGCCAAGAGCGCATCCGGGGGTGAGCTCTCGCGCGTGATGCTGGCCCTCGAAGTGGTGCTGGCCGCCTCGACCGTCGGCACCACCATGGTGTTCGACGAGGTCGATGCTGGGGTGGGTGGCCGTGCGGCCGTGCAGATCGGTCGACGGTTGGCCAAGCTGGCCCACACGCATCAGGTGATCGTGGTGACGCACCTGCCGCAGGTCGCGGCCTTCGCCGATATCCACCTCACGGTTGACCGGGTGAACAGCAAGGGCAGCGGTGTGCGCCGTCTGGATGATGAGGACCGGGTCGCCGAGCTGGCCCGTATGCTCGCCGGTCTCGGCGACTCCGACACCGGCCGGGCGCATGCCCGCGAGTTGCTCGACGCGGCCCGCTCCGAGCGGGGCTAAGGCTCCCTTCCCGCAAACAATCACAGGGCACGACCCGCAGAAAATCAGCGGTACTGGAGTGACTAATGTGACAGGTGTTACGGCGCGCCTCCACAGGCTCGACGGCGCATCGCGTCATGATCACCTTCATGAACTTGACCACGATGCTCACGCGAAGCAGCAGCTCCAGGCCCGGCATCGTCGGAACAGTGCGTACCGACAGGGACATCAACAGGCTGCTGCAACGCCTCAATCCGGGTGATATCGCCGTCATCGACATCCTCGATCTGGATCGCATCACGGCCGATGCTCTGGTCGACGCCCGGGTGAGCGCCGTCGTCAACGCTTCGCCGTCGATCTCCGGCCGGTACCCGAATCTGGGACCCGAGGTGCTCGTCGCCAACGGCATCATCCTTATCGACAGCATCGGACCCGAGGTCTTCAAAAAGGTCAAGGACGGCTCCACCGTTCGCGTGCACAACGGCGGCATCTACAACGGCGATCGCCGTCTGATCGCGGGAACTCCGCGCACCGATGCGGACGTGCACGACCTCATGACCGAGGCGAAGACCGGATTGGTCGCACACCTGGAGGCCTTCTCCGGCAACACCATCGAATTCATCCGTAGCGAGAGCCCGCTGCTGATCGACGGCATCGGCATCCCGGACGTCGATGTCGATCTGCGCAACCGGCACGTCATCGTGGTGTCCGACGGCGCGGGTGCGGTGTATGACCTGAAGAACCTCAAGCCTTTCATCAAGGAGTACCAGCCGGTTCTCATCGGAGTCGGGGGCGGCGCGGACATCCTGCGCAAGGCCGGGTACCGGCCGCTCATCGTGGTGGGCGACCCGTTGTTGATGAGCAACGATGTCCTGAAATCCGGTGCGCAGGTCGTGCTTCCCGCCGACGCCGACGGACACGCCGCCGGGCTCGAGCGCATCCAGGATCTGGGAGTCGGTGCGGTCACCTTCCCGGCCGCGGGTTCGGCGGCGGACCTGGCGCTGCTGCTGGCCGACCATCACGGAGCATCGTTGATCGTCACCGTGGGCCACACCGCATCCATCGAGGAGTTCTTCGATCGCGAACGCCAGCAATCCAATCCGTCAACATTCCTGACCCGGCTCAAGGTCGGCGCCAAACTCGTCGACTCCAAAGCCGTTGCGACGTTGTACCGCAACCGGTTCTCCGGTGGGGCCATCGCCTTGCTGATCCTCGCGGTGCTGGTTGCCGTGATCACCATGCTGTGGGTCACCAGCGCGGGCGACAGCGCCGCGGAATGGCTGCTCGCGTATTGGAACCGGTTGACCGTCTGGGTGCAGAACCTGGTCAGCTGAGTCACCCGTGATTACCCTGCGCCAGCACGCAATATCCCTCGCTGCGGTTTTCCTCGCACTCGCGGTGGGCGTCATACTCGGTTCCGGTCTGCTCAACGACACCCTGCTGTCCGGTCTGCGCGACGACAAGCGCACCCAGCAGCGGCAGATCGAAGACCTGAATCAGGACAAGAACGCCCTCAACGAGAAACTCAACGCGGCAAGCAACTTCGATGCCACCATGGCACCCCGAATGGTCTCTGGCGCCCTGGGCGATCGCAAGGTCGTGCTGATCACCACCCCGGAGGCCGACCGCGCCGATGTCGACGGCATCGCGCAGCTGATAGCCACCGCGGGCGGATCGGTATCGGGCCGGATCGGGTTGACCGATCAGTTCACCGACGCCAATCAGGGCGAACGGCTGCGCACCATCGTGAACTCGTCGATCCTGCCCGCCGGCACCGCGCTGCGTACCGATGTCGTCGATCAGGGCTCGCAGGCAGGTGACCTGGTAGGCATTGTGCTGCAGGTCCCGAAAGATCCGGCACCACCGGTGACCGATGAGCAGCGTGATATCGCCCTGTCGGCACTGCGGCAGAGCGGATTCATCACTTACACCGACGGACAGGTGTCGGCGGGGAACCTCGCGGTGATCGTGACCGGGGGAGCGCTGCCCAACGACGCCGGAAACAAGGGTTCCACCGTCGCGCGATTCGCCGCCGCGCTGGATCGGCGCGGTTCCGGCGCCGTGCTCGCCGGACGCAGCGGGTCGGCCGACGGCATCGCGGCGATTGCCGTGACCCGGGCCGACAGCTCCATGGCCTCCGCGGCGAGCACCGTCGACGACATCGAGATGGCCTCGGGCCGCATCACCACCATCCTGGCGCTGCGGGAACAGTCCGACGGCCGCTCGGGCCGGTATGGACTGGGGCCGGGAGCTACCTCCATCACGGTGCCGTAGAAGATCCGAAAAGGGGATCTAGCCCACACCGCACGGCGTGTTCAGCGCGGGTTGTCGGCGTGTTTGTTAGGGTGAGGTTCCGTGGGTCAGCAGGGCCCCGAGCTAGTCAGAATTGCCCTGCGCAGTCGTCACGGGAGCCAAGTTGGCAGGTCTACGCAAGCATCCTCAATCCGCCACCAGGCACCTCTTCGTCAGCGGCGGTGTGGCGTCCTCGCTGGGCAAGGGACTGACCGCCTCCAGCCTCGGGCAGCTTCTTACGTCACGTGGTTTGCAGGTGACCATGCAGAAGCTCGATCCGTACCTGAACGTGGATCCGGGCACCATGAACCCGTTCCAGCACGGCGAGGTTTTCGTGACCGAGGATGGTGCCGAGACCGATCTCGATGTCGGGCACTACGAGCGCTTCCTGGACCGCGACCTGTCCGGGTCGGCGAATGTCACTACGGGGCAGGTTTATTCGTCCGTCATCGCCAAAGAGCGACGTGGCGAGTACCTCGGCGACACCGTGCAGGTGATCCCGCACATCACCGATGAGATCAAGAGCCGCATTCTGGCCATGGCCGAACCCAACGAAAAGGGACAGCGGCCCGACATCGTCATCACCGAGATCGGCGGCACGGTCGGCGACATCGAGTCGCAGCCGTTCCTGGAGGCCGCGCGCCAGATCCGGCACGACGTCGGCCGCGACAACGTCTTCTTCCTGCACGTGTCCCTGGTGCCGTACTTGAAGCCGTCCGGCGAGCTCAAGACCAAGCCCACGCAACATTCGGTCGCCGCGCTGCGCAGCATCGGCATCACCCCCGACGCGCTGATCCTGCGCTGCGACCGGGAGGTGCCCGAACCTCTCAAGAACAAAATCGCGCTCATGTGCGACGTCGACGTCGACGGTGTCATCTCGACACCGGACGCCCCGTCCATCTACGACATCCCGAAGGTGCTGCATCGCGAGGAACTCGACGCCTATGTGGTGCGCCGGCTGAACCTGCCCTTCCGTGACGTCGATTGGACCGAGTGGGGCGATCTGCTGCAGCGCGTCCACGAGCCCAGCGAAACCGTACGAATCGCCTTGGTGGGCAAGTACATCGATCTGCCCGACGCGTATCTGTCGGTCACCGAGGCGCTGCGGGCCGGAGGATTCCGGCACCGCACGAAGGTCGACATCAAGTGGGTGCCTTCGGACGACTGCGAGACCGAGGCCGGTGCGCAGTCCGCGCTCGGCGATGTCGACGGCGTGCTGATCCCCGGCGGTTTCGGCATCCGGGGCATCGAGGGCAAGCTCGGCGCCATCCGCTACGCCCGCAAGCGGCGTATCCCGATGCTGGGCCTGTGTCTGGGGTTGCAGTGCATGGTGATCGAGGCGGCACGCTCGGCGGGCCTGGCCGACGCCAACTCGGCCGAGTTCGATCCCGACACCCCGAGTCCGGTTATCGCCACCATGGCCGATCAGGTGCGGGCAGTCGCCGGTGAGGCGGATCTGGGCGGAACGATGCGCTTGGGTGCCTACCCCGCGATCCTGGAAGCCGATTCGATCGTCGCCGAGGCGTACGGAACGACCGAGGTGTCCGAGCGGCACCGGCATCGCTACGAGGTGAACAACCCTTACCGGGACAAGATCGCCGAAAGCGGCCTGCGGTTCTCCGGCACATCGCCGGACGGGCACCTGGTGGAGTTCGTCGAGTACCCGAGGGACGTCCATCCGTTCGCGGTCGCCACCCAGGCCCACCCCGAACTCAAGAGCCGTCCCACCCGCCCACATCCGTTGTTCGTCGCGTTCATCCGCGCAGCAATGGAATACAAAGCGGCCGAGCGTCTTCCGTTGGATCCTGACAGTGAGTAGCGGGGCCTCCGGGGAGGGCGAACGCCACGAGTTCGTCACTCTGGAGTCCGAGCCCATGTACATGGGCGGCATTCTGGCGTTGCGCCGCGACCGTGTCGCGATGCCCGGCGGCGGAAGTGCGACCCGAGAGGTCGTCGAGCACTACGGGGCCGTCGCGGTCGCTGCGGTGGATGAGGTGGGGCGGGTCGCGCTGGTGCATCAGTACCGCCATCCGCTCGGGCACCGGCTATGGGAACTGCCCGCCGGCCTGCTGGACATCGCGGGGGAGGACACCCAGCTGGCCGCCGCGCGCGAGCTGCAGGAAGAGGCAGGCGTCGAGGCCACCACCTGGCGGGTGCTCGTGGACGCGGCCGCTTCACCCGGGTTCACCGACGAGGTGGTCAGGGTCTTTCTGGCCACCGGGCTGTCACATCCGGGACGCGGTGAAAGTCATGACGAAGAGGCCGACATGACGGTGCACTGGGTGCCGCTGGCTGAGGCGGTGTCCATGGTGCTCGCCGGTGAAATCGTGAATGCTATTGCCGCGGCGGGCATTCTGGCCGCACATGTGGCCCTCACCGGTCACCACACCCGCGCCTCGGACGCCCCCTGGCCTGACCGGCCTACGGCCTTCGCGGAACGTAAGGCCCGAATGTGACGGTGGCGGTCCCGCTCCTAGACGGTGAGATCCAGTCCTATCTGGATCACCTCGACGTGGAACGCGGCGTCGCCGCGAACACACTGAGCTCATACCGTCGCGATCTGCGCCGCTATCAGCAGCATCTCGCCGACCGCAAAATCGACCGTCTCGCCGACGTGTCCGAACCCGATGTCAGCGATTTCGTGGTGACGCTGCGCCGGGGTGACCCCGAGCATGGCGTGCCCGAGCTGTCCGCGTCCTCGGCCGCGCGCGCGTTGATCGCCGTGCGTGGGCTGCACCGGTTCGCCGCCATCGAAGGGCTGGTACCGACAGACGTCGCCCGCGCCGTCAAACCGCCGACCCCCAACCGGCGGCTGCCCAAAAGCCTCACCGTCGACCAAGTCGAGGCCTTGTTGGCCGCCGCGGGCGGAGCCGCCACGGACGGCCCGCTCGATCTGCGTAACCGTGCACTGCTGGAACTGCTGTATTCGACCGGCGCCCGGATCTCGGAGGCGGTGGGGCTCGATGTCGACGATGTCGACGTTCAGGCCCGCTCGGCATTGCTCTGGGGCAAGGGCGGCAAGCAACGGCTGGTGCCCGTGGGGCGCCCCGCGGTGGAAGCGCTCCAGGCGTACCTGGTGCGTGGCCGTCCGGACCTGGCGCGACGAGGGCGCGGGGGCGTGCCCGCCCTGTTCCTGAACTCGAGGGGCGGACGGCTCTCACGTCAAAGCGCCTGGCAGGTACTTGCCGATGCCGCCGAACGCGCCAAGATCAGCGCGGCCGTATCGCCGCACACACTGCGGCACTCCTTTGCGACGCACCTCCTCGAAGGCGGTGCCGACGTTCGCGTCGTGCAGGAGCTGCTCGGCCACGCCTCGGTCACGACGACACAGATCTACACGCTGGTCACCGTCAGTTCGCTGCGCGAAGTGTGGGCTGGTGCACATCCCCGCGCCCGATAGTGCCGACTCCATGCGCGGGTTGCCGCTACCGCAAGCCACAACCCCACTAGACTTGCGCGAATGCCTTCGATGAGCCGCTGGTGCGAAGAGGGTCGAACAGATGACCGGGAGGTGACGTGACGGACTCCAGTCTTGACTCCGACTTTCCCGCCGAAGACGGCGACCTTGACCTGACCGGTCGTCCGCACAAAGACATTCCCGAACCAAAGCCGCTGACCAGCCATGGACCGGCCAAGGTCATCGCGATGTGCAATCAGAAGGGTGGCGTGGGTAAGACCACGTCGACCATCAATCTGGGCGCCGCGCTGGCCGGGTACGGCCGACGCGTCCTGCTCGTGGACCTGGACCCGCAGGGGGCGCTGTCCGCAGGTCTGGGCATCGCGCACCACGAGCTGGAGACCACGGTGCACAACCTGCTGGTCGAGCCGCGGGTATCGGTAGACGATGTCCTCATGCGCACCCGGGTCGACGGCCTGGACCTGATTCCCAGCAATATCGACCTGTCCGCGGCCGAGATTCAGCTGGTCAACGAGGTGGGCCGGGAACACTCGCTGGCCCGTGCGTTGCATCCGGTGCTCGACCGCTACGACTACGTGCTCATCGACTGCCAGCCGTCGCTGGGACTGCTGACAGTGAACGCGCTGGCCTGTTCCGAGGGCGTCGTCATCCCGATGGAATGCGCGTTCTTCTCGCTGCGCGGGCTGGCGCTGCTCACCGACACCGTCGCCAAGGTGCGCGACCGGCTCAACCCGAAGCTGTCGGTGTCCGGAATCGTCATCACCATGTTCGATGCCCGCACCTTGCACGCGCGTGAGGTGATGGCCCGGGTCATCGAGGTGTTCGGTGACCAGGTCTTCCACACCGTCATCACCCGCACCGTCCGCTTCCCGGAGACCAGTGTGGCGGGGGAGCCCATCACCACGTGGGCGCCCAAATCCTCCGGTGCCCAGGCGTATATCTCGTTGGCTCGCGAGGTAATCGACCGGTTCGAATCGTGACGGTTGAGGTACCGGAAGAGCTGGCTGTGTCTCATCCGGTCGAGACCTCTGCGGAGCCCGGCTCCGCGGCCCCGGAGGCGGCTGCGTCCGAAACGCACGGTTTCCGGATTCGTCTCACAAACTTCGAGGGTCCGTTTGACCTTCTGCTGCAACTGATTTCGCAGCATCGGCTCGATGTCACCGAGGTGTCGCTACATCAGGTGACCGACGAGTTCATCGCGTACACCAAGTCGCTGGGCGATACCTACAGCCTGGACGAGGTCACCGCGTTCCTGGTGGTGGCGGCCACACTGCTGGACCTCAAGGCGGCGCGGTTACTGCCGTCGGGCCAGGTGGACGACGCCGACGATCTGGCCCTCCTGGAGATCCGGGACCTGCTGTTCGCGCGGCTGCTGCAGTACCGGGCCTTCAAGCACGTGGCGGAGATGTTCGCCGAACTGGAGGCCGCCGCGCTGCGTTCATATCCGCGGGCGGTGGCGTTGGAGGAGCGGTTCAGCGAGTTGTTGCCGCCGGTGCACCTGGGACTCGATGGCGACCAATTCGCCCAGCTCGCGGCCGGTGCGTTTACGCCGCGGCCGGTGCCGACGGTGGGCCTCAGCCATCTGCATATTCCCCGCGTTTCGGTGCCTGAGCACGCCAAACGGATGGTTGAACTGCTGGCCGAACGCGGCGCGGGGCAGTGGATGACCTTTACCGAGTTGGTGGCCGAGTGCACGGTGCCCATTGAGATCGTGGCCCGTTTCCTGGGCGTCCTCGAGCTCTACCGCTCCAAGGCGGTACTATTCGAGCAATCCGAACCGCTTGGACCGCTCCAAGTTTCATGGACCGGTGAGCGCCCGGCGCAGGATGATCTAGAAAAGGCAGTGGACTACACATGAGTGAGCAGACGACCTCTGTCGAGGGGTCGGAGGAGTCCACCGAGCTCGACCCCTCAGCAGAACCCATCCTGGAGGAATCGGACGAGTTCGTCCCGATGACCGATGAGGAACTCAGCAGCACTCTCGAAGCGCTGTTGCTGGTGGTGGATACACCCATCAGTGCGGCAGCGGTGGCCACCGTCGTCGCGCAGCCGCTGGATCGTGTAGCCGAAGCGCTGCAACGGATTTCCGAGATCCTGACCGACCGCACGAGTGGTATCGACCTGCGTGAGACCGCAGATGGCTGGCGCATGTACACCCGCGCCCAGTACGCCCCCTACGTGGAGAAGCTGCTGCTGGACGGTGCACGTTCGAAGTTGACCCGAGCTGCGCTGGAGACCCTTGCCGTGGTGGCCTACCGGCAGCCGGTGACGCGATCGCGCGTCAGTGCCGTTCGCGGTGTGAACGTCGACGCCGTGATGCGGACGCTGCTGATGCGCGGGCTGATCGCCGAGGCCGGCACCGATGACGAGTCCGGTGCCGTGATGTTCCGCACCACCGAGTTGTTCCTGGAGCGGCTCGGGCTGACGTCACTGTCGGATCTTCCCGATATCGCACCGCTTCTTCCCGATATCGACGTGATCGATGACCTATCCGAGAACCTTGGCGACGAGCCGAGGTTTGCGCGGCTCGACCGGACGTCTGCGGACGGCGCCGGATCCGGTGCCGCGCCCGCCTTTACTGTTGATCAGGACTGAACGATGAGCGAAGAAGGAATTCGGCTACAGAAGGTGTTGTCGCAGGCGGGAATTGCGTCACGCCGGGTTGCTGAGCGGATGATTTTCGACGGCCGCGTGGAGGTGGACGGCGAGATCGTCACCGAGCAGGGCCGGCGAATCGATCCCGCCGTCAACGTGGTTCGCGTCGACGGTGCGCGGGTGATCATGAACTCCGAGCTGGTGTATCTGGCACTCAACAAGCCGTACGGGATGCTCTCGACCATGTCGGACGATCGTGGCCGCCCGTGCATCGGGAAGCTGATCGAAGAGCGGGTGCGCAGCAACCAGGGTGTCCGCAATGTCGGCCGTCTGGATGCCGAAACCGTCGGTCTGATCCTGCTGACCAATGACGGGGAGCTGACGCACCGCCTCATGCACCCGTCCTATGAGGTGTCCAAGACGTACATCGCCACGGTGGCCGGCAACATACCGCGCAGTCTTGGCAGACAGCTGCGCGACGGCGTAGAACTCGCCGACGGCCCCGCCAAGGTCGACGATTTCAAATTCCTCGGAACCACCGACGGCCAGACCATGCTCCAGCTAACCCTGCACGAGGGGCGCAATCGCATTGTGCGCCGGATGCTGGATGCCGTGGGGCATCCGGTAGTGGAATTGGTGCGCACCAAGATTGGCGATGTGACGCTGGGCAATCAGCGTCCGGGAAGCCTCCGCGCCCTGGGCCGCGATGAGATCGGCTCGCTGTACAAGGCGGTGGGTCTGTGAGTCGCGTCTTGGTGGCCATCGACGGTCCATCGGGCACCGGAAAGTCCTCGGTGGCCAAGGAATTGGCCCGGCAGCTCGGCGCCGCCTATCTGGATACCGGTGCGATGTACCGCATCGTGACGCTCTGGGTGCTGCGTGCCGGTGTCGATCTCACCGATCCGGCGGCCATCGCCGCGGCCACCGGCGAGGTGCCGATGTCGGTCGGGTCCGATCCGGATGCGCAGACGGCTCTGCTCGCCGGAGAGGACGTGTCGACTCCCATCCGGGGGACCGAGGTGACTGGCGCGGTTTCCGCGGTGTCCGCGGTTCCGGAGGTACGTGAGCGGTTGGTGCGACGGCAGCGTGAGCTGGCCGAGGGCAGTGGTGGCGCCGTGGTGGTCGAGGGCCGCGATATCGGTACCGTCGTGCTGCCCGAGGCCGACGTGAAGATCTACCTGACGGCATCGGCACAGGCCAGGGCCCAGCGCCGTAACGCACAGAATGTCTCGGGCGGCGGGGCCGACGAGTACGAGCGCGTGCTCGCCGACGTGCAGCGCCGCGATCATCTGGACTCGACCCGGGCGGTGTCACCGTTGCGTCCGGCGCAGGACGCGATAGAGGTCGACACCAGCGACATGACACAGGATGAGGTGGTGGCCCACCTGCTGGACCTCGTTCGCACAAGGGCAGGGGCATCCCGATGACCGACGGCACATGGGTCGATGAAAGCGAGTGGGAACTCGACGAATTCGATGGAGTCGAGGAAACCGAGGAGCCGAGTGCCCCGCCTGCGGTGGTGGCGGTGGTCGGTCGCCCGAATGTCGGCAAGTCGACGTTGGTGAACCGCATCATCGGGCGGCGCGAAGCGGTCGTCCAGGACATCCCTGGGGTGACCAGAGACCGCGTCTCGTACCCGGCCGAATGGCTGGATCGCCGATTCACCGTGCAGGACACGGGTGGCTGGGAGGCCGATGCGACCGGCCTGCAACAGCTCGTGGCCGAACAGGCGCGGCATGCGATGGCGACCGCGGATCTCATCATTCTGGTGGTCGATGCGACGGTGGGTCCCACCTCGACTGACGAAGACGCGGCGAAGCTGCTGCGCCGCTCGGGCAAGCCGGTTTTCCTGGCGGCCAACAAGGTTGATAGCGACCGTGCCGAGGCCGACGCCGCAACCCTGTGGTCGCTGGGGTTGGGTGAGCCCATCGCCATCAGCGCCATGCACGGGCGTGGGGTCGCGGATCTGCTCGACCGTGTGGTCGCCGATCTGCCCCAGGTGTCAGCGCGAGGGTCGGGGGAGGGCGGACCGCGGCGTGTGGCACTCGTCGGAAAACCCAACGTGGGCAAGAGCTCTCTTCTGAACAAGCTTTCCGGCGACGAGCGGTCGGTGGTGCACGATACTGCCGGGACCACCGTGGACCCAGTGGATACCTTGATCGAACTCGGCGGTAAGACTTGGCGTTTCGTCGATACGGCAGGTCTGCGCCGTAAGGTTGGCCAGGCCTCGGGGCATGAGTACTACGCCTCGCTGCGCACCCATGGAGCCATCGAGGCCGCCGAGGTGGCGATCGTGCTTCTGGACGCATCCCAGCCCATCACCGAACAGGACCAGCGGGTGCTGTCGATGGTCGTCGAATCCGGGCGCGCATTGGTACTGGCGTTCAATAAGTGGGACCTGGTGGACGAGGATCGCCGCGATCTCCTTGAACGTGAAGTAGACCTTCAGCTTGCGCAGCTCAATTGGGCACAGCGCGTGAATATCTCGGCCAAGAGTGGGCGGGCCATCCAGAAGCTGGTGCCCGCGCTGGAGTCTGCACTGCAGTCCTGGGACTCGCGTATCTCTACCGGTCAGCTCAATACCTGGGTCAAGGAAGTGGTTGCCGCGACGCCGCCGCCGGTGCGCGGCGGGAAGCAGCCACGTGTGTTGTTCGCCACTCAGGCCACCTCACGGCCGCCGACCTTCGTGCTATTTACCACCGGTTTCCTCGAGGCGGGGTATCGCCGATTCCTCGAACGTCGATTGCGCGAAAGTTTCGGCTTCGAAGGCACTCCCATCAGGGTGAATGTGCGGGTACGCGAGAAGCGCGGGCCCAAGCGCTAACTGACGGCGAGATAGCAACGGGCACAAGATAAAGGACCCTGTGCACATTGCGCTCTCAGGCTCCGTTCACCCAATATTCGCGCCCATGTTGAGATCTACCCGATCCGAATCGCCCACTTTTTCGGTTTGCCGACCTAGGCTAGTTTGACCGTCTACCATCCTGCGGCGGTAGCAAAACCACCTACGAAAGGCGCAACACAGTGGCGGACACACTCACCCAGGGTCAGAAGCTGGATTCGGGACAGAGCCTCACCTCGAACAACGGCGCGTACACCCTGACTCTGCAGGATGACGGCAACCTGGTTCTGACCGACGGCGGCAGCCCCGTGTGGGCCTCCGACACCAGCGGACACAGCGCTGGCCGTGCAGAGGTGCAGAGCGACGGAAACTTCGTGGTCTACGACAACGGTGGCGGCGCGCTGTGGAGCAGCAACACCGAGGGCCGTTCCGACGTGAAGCTGGTTCTGCAGGACGACCGCAACCTGGTGCTCTACGCAGGCGCCGACTCCGTGTGGTCCTCGGGCACCCAGACCGACACCCCGGTCGCCCCGGCCGAGTCCGTCGAGGTTGCTCCGGCCGCCGTGGAGGAGCCTGCTCCTGCCCCGGAGCCCCGCACCTACACGGTCGTGTCGGGTGACACCCTGTGGGCCATCGCCGAGCGCTTCTACGGCGACGGCAACCAGTACCAGAAGATCGCCGACGCGAGCGGCGTTGCCAACCCCGATCTGATTCAGCCGGGTCAGGTTCTGACCATCCCGGAGTAATCGCACCGGATCACGCAAGCGGCTCGAACTAAGCCTCTTGGCCCCATCGGCCCCGTCGGGTTAACCCCCGGCGGGGCCGATGTCGTGTTACTCCCGTAGGTAGCCGTCCGGATGGTGGAACCAATTGATACGCGGCGAACGCGCCGGATCGACATGCGCGGGTGGGATCCACCAGGTTCGGCCGTCCGGACCGCGTGCTGCTCTCCAGTGCTGGTCCTCGGCTCCCAGTAGCTTGTGATGCCCTTCGCAGCCGAGCGTGAGGGAGTCGATATCGGTGCTGCCGCCGTGAGCCCACTCGTCCATGTGGTGCACCTGGCAGTGATACGCGGGTTGATCGCAGCCTGGGTAGGTACAGCCACGATCCTTGGCGGTCAACATGATTCGCTGGTCCTCGGTGGCGATCCGTCTCGCCCGCCCCAGATGCAACGCGCGACCGTCGTCATCGAAGATGGCCAGATAATGATGGGCGTGACTGGCCATCCGGATCAGATCGGTGATCGGCAGGAGTGAGCCCCCGCCGGTCACCGCGTTACCCGAGCCAGCTTCGAGCTCACGCAGCGTTGCGGTGACCACCGCGGTCACCGGCAATCCGCGATGACGACCCAGCTCACCCGATGACAACACGGACCGGCAGACCGCCTTCAGCGCATCGTGCTGCCGCTGTGCGACGGTTCGACCATCCCGCGGCGCCGCATCTACGTCCGAATCATCACCTACGCAAGGTGTTTCGTCATCGGGGTTGCACATGCCCGGTGCTGCGTACTTGGCGAAGATCGCGTCGAGATAGGAACGTAGCTCGGGGTCGAGGTCGAATTCCCCGGGCGTCATGAGGTCGACACCCTGACGCCCCATTCTGAACCCTCGCCGTCGAGCACGGTCGGCGTCGCCGGTGAAGCTCCCGTCGGGATCGAGATAGGCCAGGAGTCTGTCTGCGGCCTTGCGGAGCTCGTCGGGTCGCAGCGTTCCCGCGAGCTCCGCCAGCTGCCTCTCGGCGGCCGCCCGGGTTACCGCATCGACGGCGTGGGGGAGCCGGTCCCAGAACTGGCGGATGACCGCGATGTGATCACACCCGGCGGTGCCCGCCTGTTGCGCCATGGCGGTGGCCGCGAGCACCGGCTCGATCCGGTCACCGCTGAGCGTGACCCGCGGACCGAGTTCCGCGGCGTCCCGGATGCGCCGTCGGGCGTCGGAGCGGGTGATCCGGAGTGCATCGGCGAGGACGTCGGGCGGGTTGATGCCACCGAACGCGCCCGGAACATGATCGGCCACAAGTTCATTGACAAGCCCGTGGGTGGCGGCGGGAATCCGGCGCACGAATGCCTCGACCTCGCGTAGGACGGCGAGACGGTCACCCTGCGTAAGGGTCTGCGGATCCAGTTCCGACAATGCGCCGAGGGCGCCGGCCAGCTCCGCAAGGACCTGGCTTGCCTCCGCATCTACTATCGAACGCATGTTCGAATTATAGGACGCCACTCCGACAACTACCGACAAATGTTGCGAATGATTTTGTTGTGACACAAGTGATTTCAGGAATCCGGGTTCGTTGACCGGAATCCGAGTTCAGGATCTCGCCACACCTACGGTAGGCTTCCGTCTGCTGCTCATCGCGGCGGCGGGCTGTGGCGCAGCTTGGTAGCGCACTTGACTGGGGGTCAAGTGGTCGCAGGTTCAAATCCTGTCAGCCCGACAACACAAAAACCACCTGTTTACAGGTGGTTTTTGTCATCCCAGGAGCCCTTGGCTCTGTAACCAGGTTTGGGTCGCTTGCATGCCGGATTCGAGAGTGAACTGGGGCCTGAACCCCAGAACGCTCTGTGCTTTGGCAATCGAGTAGGTCCCGGTCCTGGTGAGGTATCGCACGGAGGCGGCATTGGCTTCCGTTGTTCTGCCCGACAGCGCGAGGATGGACGTCTTCGCTCTGGCCAAGCCAATCGCAGCGGTGGTGGGTAGCACCAAGGGGCCGCGCTTACCGAGCATGCGGTAGTAGTGGCCGAAGAACTGTGCGCAGGCGACCCCAGCGCCTCCGGAGATGGTGAAGATCTGGCCGCGTGCCGCGTCGCAGGTAGCCACGCTCGTGATGCCGTCAATGACGTCATCGATGTAGATCGGCGAAAAGATGCCCTTTCCCATCGCCGGCAACACGAACTGGTTACCGCGGATCATCTCTAACGGCAGCAGTGTCCACGGCCGGGATCCGGGCCCGTAGATATCACCTGGGCGTACGATCCGCGCATCGATCCGGTGGGCCGCGTGAGCCTGCAGTACCACTTGTTCGCTTGCGATCTTGGTGTCAACGTAGGTGTTCCCGTCGGTTCGGACAGGATGATCTTCGGTGACCATATCGGGGAAGTCGATGTCCGAGAACGCGCGAACCGACGATAGGTGTACGAACACCGCCCCTGGTGACGTGGCGTCGATAACCTTTTTCGTGCCAAGCACATTGATGCGCCAGGCCGCGTCGGCTGCCGCGGTGTTCGACACTATTGCTGCGGTGTGGAAGATCGCATCCGCGGCGGCAGCGTCTGCCAGCCACGGACCCTCAACGTTGATATCTCCGGCGCGGACGTCGTGTGTGGGGTCCGCCGCCAGATCGACGCCGCGGGTCTCCCAGCCCGAGGCGCGAAGCTGCCGCGAGAGTGCGCGGCCCACGAATCCGTTTGCGCCGGTGATGAACGCGCGTCGAATCGTCACCTTCCATCAGTATCAAACAGCGGTACTGGGGGCAAATAGGTTGCACAACTTGCCCGGTTAGAGGGCCTCGGCGCCCTGTTCGCCGGTGCGTACCCGCACCACCGAGTCAACGGGGCTCACCCAGACCTTGCCGTCGCCGATCTTGCCGGTGCGTGCGGCGGTCACGATGACCTCCACCACCTTGTCGACAGCCTCGTCGTCGACAAGGACCTCGACCTTCACCTTCGGCACGAAGTCCACTTGATACTCAGCGCCGCGGTATACCTCGGTGTGGCCCTTCTGCCGGCCGTAGCCCTGCACCTCGCTGACCGTCATGCTGGGGTTGCCGGTCTGTTCGAGTTGGGTTTTGATGTCGTCGAGCGTGAACGGTTTGACGATCGCGGTAACGAGTTTCATGTCCCTCATGCCTCTCGGTGGGAGATGAGGGGGCGTCCCTCTGTCGGGGAGCCCGCGAAGTTCCCGGTGGCTGATCCGAGGCCGAGTGCGACGAAGTCGTATGCGCCTTCAGCGTGTTGGGATTCGTCGGCTCCGGCCGCTTCTCCCTCGTCGCTGATGCGCAGGCCAATGGTGTACTTCACGATGAATGCA
>NZ_LJYH01000045.1:0-182016 GCF_001440005.1 Mycobacteroides sp. H001 | reverse complement strand
GGCGACCGCTCTGCTGTAATGGTGGAAGACACTCTTCCTCGACCGCGCCGGATGCGACGGCATACAGACGACACGGAAGACACTCTAAATATGACAGTTGGCTCCACAGAAGAAGACCCCCCGAAAGTTTCGGGGGGTCTTCTGTTTTCGGGTCTACTTCCGCAGCCGATGGGTTGGCAGGCGAGCTCTAGCAGTTGACATTCGGGCTAGTCGGTCATCACTATCTTGGCAGTCATCAATGCTGTCATCAATGATGACTGTAGTGCTCCCGTCGGGAGGACCGTGATTACCGGTACATCGGCAACGTCGGCGTGGCTAAACAACATAAGGGGTTCAACATCATTCGGTCGGTACGTGTACGAACAGCAGCGATAGTGCTGGCTACAGGGGTGGCTCTGTTCGGCGCAGCGTCGTGCTCCGAGCGCCCGTCGGCGCAAGGGAATGCCGCGACCGCGTCCCCGAGTGAACGCGGGCAGTTCATCGCCAGCTACAAGCGGGCTGCGACCGGCGCGACGACCGCCGAGGAAGCCTTCTTGCGCGCACGCCGGGTCCTCGAGGATTTCGTTGACAACATGAACGGCTATTTACGGATCCCGCGGGACGTTCAGGTCATCGCCAAGGACTGCGGTGAGTCCAATGCCTTCTACGACACGGATCAGCACGCCATCGAACTGTGTTATGAGCTGTCGGGTGAAGAACGTGCGGTGTTCTCAAGTGCGGGGGACAGCGGTGAACAACTCGATACCGAGGTCTACCAAAGCGTGGTCGCCACCTTGTATCACGAGCTGGGGCATGCGCTGATTGCCGAACTAGACCTCAAGATCACCGGCCGAGAGGAAGACGTCGCCGACCAACTCGCCGTATACGTCCTCACCGGTGATGAGGACTCGAAGGAGTTCCTGCTGACCACCGCAGATTCATATGCTTTGAGGGCAGGCCGGGGGTCCCTTCACGATTCTGATTTTGCCGACGCTCACTCCCTCGACGGCCAGCGTGCCGTCAACTTCCTGTGCTACGTGTATGGCTCCGATGAACAGGAATTTCACTATCTGGTCGATCACGGCGATCTCGACAGCGGCCGGGCAGAGGGCTGCGCCGACGAGTACGACAAACTCGTTGCCGCCTGGGGGGTGTTGTTGACTCCGCACGCCAGATAGCAGCGCAACCGGCGCCACTGTGTAGGTGTGCGTGAGACTGCCAGGGCACCAATCGAATTGGCCGTACATGCGGCCAAGTGGGATCGGCACCTCGCTTGCAGCTCCGGTTGGCCGGTGTGCTGCACTGGTATTGTCATCAGTGATGACATCAACGATGATCGGTGCAGTGATTCTGCCGCCGATGCGCTTTTGGACAGCGAAAGGCCAATTATGAGAAGTCAGTCACGAGGTACGGGGACGATCACAGTGACGGCCGCCACGCTGGCGGCGTTGGTCCTGTTGTCGGGGTGTTCCAGCGGTACTTCGGCTGGTGGGTCGTCAGTGGTCGCGCCTATTGAATCGGTGGGTGATACGTATGTGGTGCCGTCGGATTTGAAGGGAGAACGCGGCAGGCTTCTCGGGGCGAAGGCTGTGGAATTTGGCGGTGATCAGATCGGTGCCGAGCGGCGGACGATTCTCTACGAATCACGCAACAGTCACGGCGCCCCGGTTGCGGTCAGTGGAACGGTGTTGATTCCCAAGGGAAATCCTCCTGAGGGTGGATGGCCGGTGGTGTCGTGGGCACACGGCACGGTTGGCGTTGCCGACCGGTGTGCCCCGTCGCATAGGCCCGACATGGGGTACCCGTCATATGCGCAGTACCTCAACGGGCTTGTGCAGTCGGGTTATGCGGTGGTGGCCACCGACTACATCGGTCTTGGGACGCCCGGCGGGCACACGTATATGAACGCGGTCGATCAGAAGAATGCTGTCGAGGACATCGTGCCCGCCGCGAGGGCGCTCGATCCCCGGCTATCGCAGAAGTGGTTTGTCTCGGGTCATTCTCAGGGTGGGGCTGCGGCCTTGGAGGCGACGTGGTCAGAAGATGGCGCGAGCATTGCAGATCGCCCCGCGGCAACCATCGCGCTTGCGCCCGGGAACAATTTGGGCCCGGGGTTGGAGCGTTTTGCCGCTGGCGGTGACACACACCCCGTGCGTGCGCTGTACTTCATGTACGGAATTTTGGGAATGGAAGCAACGGGCCCAGACATCGGTGTTGACGGGTTGTTATCCGGTGCTGGAGAGCATTTCAAGCAGCAGGTCTCGGGCACGTGCCTCTTCGACGACCCCATGCCCTTCAGCAGCCCGGACCCTCAATCACTGTTTAAAACGCCGCGCGATGCGGGAGCCTGGGACGCCGCCATCCGGCGAGCTTCCGAGTATGGAAATCCTGACCAGAAGCCGGCTAATGGCCCAGTTCTGGTGATCACCGGAAGTGACGACCTTGACGTTCCGGCCGCAGGTACGCACGCGCTGGTGGCGACTCTTCGTTCGCAGCACGGCGATATTGAGGAGCTTGTGGTGCCGGGCGAGGATCACGAACAGCCGGTGAACTCGACCTTCTGTTCACAGCTGCGCTTCCTCGCTGGCCATGGTGGTGTGAAGCTGAGCGGGCCCTGTGCGGGTTCTTGATAGCCGGGGAGTTCTGGGCGCTATGTTCCCGGTAGTTTGATGTCATCGTCGATGACATCAAACTACCGGGAGTGACGTGACATGGCGGTCGGGCGAGCCAAGGAGAGATTGAGCCAGGAGTCGTTTGTCGACGCCGCGATCCGGATTGCTGCCCGCCGCGAACCCGACGGGTTGACCAGTCGGGCTTTGGGTGTCGAGCTTGGTGTGGACCGCACGGCGGTCTGGCGGCATTTTGAGAACAAGGACGCGCTCCTCAAAGCGGTGGGTGACCGACTGCTTCACATGGCGATCGATTCCGTGGATCCTGCCGAGGAACCGAGGGTGCTCCTCAGGAACCTGGCGCACGCTGTCGTGACGGTGTTCGTCCGCCATCCGTACGTGGCGCGGGAATTGTCCTTTCGAGGTACATCAGGGCCCGGGGAATTCGCGGCGATGGAGCTGATGCTGTCGGCGCTGGATGGCTTGGGTGTTCCGAAGCCTGCAGCGGCACTGCTGCAGCGCACAATGGCGGACACGGTCCTTGCGCTGGCATCGGCGCGAGCTAGCTTTTCCTTGCTCCCAGAGGATGTGCAAGACGAAAATGCCTTGTGGGTCAACAATTACCGAGCTGTCAATCCGGCTCGATACCCCGCGATCGCGGCGCATGCCGACGATCTGGCGAAGGTGGAGGACCGGGATATCGTCGACTGTCTGGTGACGAGCTACCTAACCGCCATCGACGGCAGTGCCACTGATCGATAGCGCAATGCGCGATAGGTGTTGTCGCCGCAAGTCTGCTCGGTTTGCGACATTTGGTCACGTGTCTGGTGGGTCGTCAGCGCGGCGCTGGGGTTGACCTGTCAGACGCCGAACGCTGCCGGATAGGCGATCCGACCGCGCGGCGTTTCGCGCTGCGGGTCTAACGCCAGCGCGAGGAACGTGTCATCGGTGACGTCGAAGCCCGCGCTGACACCGAACGCGGATGCCGGTGTGAATCCGAATCGCGGGTAGTAGAGGGCATGCCCGAGCACCACGATCAGGTTCTCGCCGAGACTGCGTGCGCGCTCGAGGCCGGCGCGAATGGCCGCTGAACCTGCCCCGGTGCGCTGACACCGTGGCAGCACCGCGCACGGCCCCAGGGCCAGTGCGGGTCCTGCGCCCACGGTGCACCGGGTGAGCAGTGCATGCGCCACGATTTCACCCCCGGCGTCGGCACTCACGGTGGACAGACCGTCGATCCACGCCGCCGGATCCGCGCGCAGCGCATCAACCAAGTCGGCCTCGTCACGGGTAGGGAAGGCCGCGATATTGACCGCACGTATCGCCGAAACATCCTCGGGAAGCTCGGCTCGTGTGGTCCACGTCGTCACGACAAAATTCCTTTATCCCGGCCTCTTCAGCTACCTTGCGGCACTGATGATTTCAGGCATGCTACGTCTGCGGGGCGGCTCACGCATCCCATTATTTGCCAATCGCCACTAGTTCACTTCGCGGCGCGTTTGCACGCCACCGTGATGTAAGCGATCTGGTGGTCAACATCGTGGCTCCACGTGACGCCTCCGCGGGTTCCGGCTCCGTCTCCGACGCCACCACCGGCCTTGGTCTGGGTGGTGGTGTCTGCCCATACCGCCGGGCCAATCCGGGTTCCGACCACCGAGCCGGCGTCCAAGGCGCAGTTGCCAATTCGTTCGTACTGAACTTTATAGCCCTGCGATTGCAGCTGGGCACCGAGTTCGCTGGGTGTCTGTGGGGATTTGGGTCCCGCGGAAGCGGGCGCCGCAGACAGCAATGCGAGCGAAGTACACGCCACTGCCGACAGGCCGAGGGTAGATTTGAACATGCCACACCTTCCTGGAGTGGTTCTGAAGGCGTTGGCGGCGGGAGACTTTGGCGAGACGACCGCCGCCAACGCTTTGGGTGAGATTGCACCGTTACGGACAACGGCAGCTGAGCTCCATGCATTCCCCGATGGGTGAGGCCACACTCACATAGCCGTTCTCTGGGGTACGGATGTACTCCAAATATGGCTTGCTGCTTTCAAATCCGACGTTGTCGGCGATGACGAGCGCGCCGGGTGCCAGCTTGTCCTCGAGGAGCTTGAGGATCGGCAGGTCGAGGTCCGGCCAGCCGTCGAGCAGCAGAAATTCGATGGGCCCCTCAACCGTCTTCAGCGTCTCGCGGGCGTCGCCCTCCAGGATGGTGATCAGGTCGGACACCCCTGCCTCGGCGAAGGTCGCGCGGGAAGCCGCGATCTTCGTGGTGTTCATCTCGGTGGTGATGATGCGTCCAAATCCGTTATCGCGAACAGCGGCGGCCGAATGCAGGGTCGAGATGCCGTACGACAGGCCGTACTCGACGATCGTCTTCGGCTTGGCCGCGCGGACCAGGCTGTAGAGCAGCCGTCCGGCATCGGGTGCGACGGGGACGTAAGTGTTCTGGAACAGCTCGACGCGCTCCTCGACAGACTTTGTGTGGAAGGTGTCCCGGTCGACAGGGGGCGCATCATGCGACGCGTTCTCGAAGAGCCGGTCCACGATCGTGGCGAATTCAGGTTCATGAAGTGTTGTTGTCATGCGCCTAGAATAGACGCAACGTCTTGTCTAGTCTAGGGTGATGATTCGATGAATGCTGTGAAGGAGACGGCGAAGGCCCGCGAGCCCGACGAGGCGCGCCGTCATTTCGGAAACCGCCATGGCCGCAGCGAGACCGCGCGTGAAGCGGTCATCCACGCTGCCGATGATCTGCTGGTCGCCAAGGGCTATGCCGGGGTCACCATGGAGGGCATCGCCAAGGCTGCCGGAGTGGCCAAGCAGACCGTCTATCGATGGTGGAACTCGAAGGCGGACGTGTTGATGGACGTCTTTCTGGAAGATGCCGCTTTCCAGCTCGATCCACCAGACCTCGGCGGCCTCGAAGCCGACCTGCGGCACCACTTGGCCACCACCGCACAATTTCTCACCACCGACGACGCCGGTGCGGTGTTCCGGGCCTTGATCGGCCAGTCGCAGCATGACCCGCAACTCGCCGATGCGTTCCGTGCCCGCTATCTACGCGAGCAGCAGGCGCGCGATCAGATTCCGATCGCGCGCGCCGTGCGCCGAGGGGAGCTGCCGGCCGATGCGGATGTTGCTGGTCTGGCCGAACGCTTGGTGGCGCCGTTGTACTACCGCGTCATCGTGACGGGTGAGTCCGTCGACGGCGGGTTCGTCGACAGAATTGTCAAAGATTTCTTGCGACAATCGGAATAGTGTCAGTCCAGTTGACATTGAACCTGTCATGACCGAGACGACCCCCAATGATTTCCACGCCAATGTCATGACCGAGATCCGCGAAACCGGCGGCGCCGGTGGCTTCTTTGCGCAATTCGACATGCTGATCCTGCATACCGTGGGTGCCAAGTCGGGCCAGCCCCGTCAGAACCCGATGGCCTACCAGCCAGGCGGCGAAGGTGGCGAGATCTACGTATTCGCCTCCAACAATGGGCGGGACAACAGCTCCGGTTGGTACTACAACGCGCTGGCTCACCCGGATCGGGTATCGGTGGAGATCGGCGACGACCACTACCCGGTGACGGTGCGCGATGTGGTGGGTGAGGAGCGCGACCGGATCTACGGGCTCCAGGCTGAGCGCTTTGAGAACTTCGCCGAGTATGAACGCAAGACCACCCGCGTCATCCCGGTCTTGGGGCTCACCCGGGCGGATTAGCGAGCGGCCCTGGCAAATTCACACCGACCTCACAGTCGAACGTTGAGGGAGGACTCGCCGAAGAGGTCGGTGCGCGCTTGCCCTGTTTTGGCCGGACTGTCCAGAACAATGGTCAATCGTTATGGGCGATCTACAAGCTGGGCAGGCGCAGCGCTGGGTGCTGCAGAAGGGCCGGCTGGTCGCCGGTATCGCTGCCGCATTTGTCATGGCCATCACGGGTTTTGGCTGGGCCGGGTACAACACGACGGTCGGGCAGATCATCACCTCGCACGTGTTGCCCGGGGTGCTGACACCTGCCGGGCAGGATCAGAACATCCTGCTCATGGGCCTGGATAGTCGGCTCGACCAAAATGGCCAGCCGCTGCCGCAGGAGATGTACGACGCGCTGCACGCCGGTGACGAGACGTCCGGTGGGTACAACGCCAATGTGCTGATTGTGGTTCACATCCCGGGCGATGGTGGCCCCATGACGGCGGTGTCGATCCCGCGTGACGACTACGTGGATTTGGCGGGTTGCCCCGGGTCGGTGTGTAAGGGCAAGGTCAAGCAGGCGTACGGATTCGCCTACCAGCAGGCGCTGGATCGGCAGGCCAGCGGCGGCTCCGATGTGGCGGGCGCCAACGATCTGACCGCGCGCGAGCAGGCCGCCCGCGAGGCAGGGCGCAAGGCCCAGATCGACACGGTGAGCAACTTTCTGGGTGTGCCGATCGATCATTTCGTGGAGGTGACCCTTTCCGCGTTCTTCCAGATCGCCAAGGCGGTGCAGCCCATCACCGTGTGCCTGAACCACGACACGATCGACGAGTTCTCCGGGGCCAACTTCCGCGAGGGCGTTCAGCAGATCGACGCATCCCAGGCGATGGCCTTTGTCAGGCAACGACGGGACGAAAACGACGGCTCGTTTACGGACATGGACCGCACCAGGCGCCAGCAGGCCTTCCTCGTGTCGCTGTTGACCGCGGTTCGCAAGGGCGGGGTGATGTCCAATCCCGCTGCGATACGCAACATCCTGAACGTCGCACACGAGAACGTCGCGATCGACTCCGGGCTCAACCTCGTCGACTTCGCAGCGCGCGCCTCTCAACTGACCAAGAGGCCGATGTCTTTTTACACGCTGCCCATCTCTGACTTCGGCCACGATGCCAACGGTTCGGACGTCAACATCGTCGATCTGCCCACGATCCGGCAGATCGTGCATGACCGCTTCTCCGCCGATATCCCTCCCGCGCCGCCCGTTGCGGCCTCGCCGCCGACGGCAGTTTCTCTGTCGGCGCCCGTAGTGCTCAACGTTGTCAATGCGACGGACCGGGATGGGCTGGGTGCGGCGATCGAAGATGCTTTTACCGCCCGGGGATTTACGCGTGGTCGGGCGACGACGGCAGAGTCCATGTCGACCGAGAGCTCGATCATGTATGGCTCAGATGCCCAGGAGGGCGCGCAAGCGCTCGCCGATCAACTGCACCTGCCGATGACGGAATCCGGTGCGGTTGCAGCCGGGACGGTCCAGTTGACGGTGGGCTCGCAGTTTCCTGCGGACGACTACATCGCGCACCACAGTGCCGGTAAGAAGGCCGATTCGTCGGCGGAGGCCAATCCCAGCGACGTGATGACCGCAGTGGCGGCAACGGGAACCGGTGTTCAGGCGCCGGCCCCGACCGACTTGAGCCAGATGGGTGCCGACGGCGTCGCGTGCGTCAAGTGAGCTGATCAGCCGTTGCGGAAACGGACATGCAAGGCGTGTACCTCTTCTGCGAGATCCGGCACCGGACCGTCGGTCTCGATACCGGGGGCCACTGCATTGATCGACAGCGCCGCGACCGGACTCGGGGGCGCATCAAGCGCGGTGAGCCACTGCGTCAGCTGGGCCGAGGAGCTGGCGTACACGATCCGCCCTAGACCGACCCAGGCATGGGCCGCCGAACACATTGGGCAATGCTCACCAGAGGTGTAGACGGTGGATGCCGCGCGCTCGCCCGGTGAAAGATGCTCGGCAGACCACCGTGCGAGCTCGAACTCGGGATGACGGGTCGAATCGCCTCCACCAACGCGGTTGCGATCCTCGGTCAGCACGGTGCCATCGGGTCCGGTGAGCAGTGATCCAAAGGGCTCGTCGCCCGCGTCAAGGGCTTCGGCTGCCAGCTCGACACAGCGTCGCAGGTGGTGGATATCGTTGTCGTCCATAGCCTTCTCATCGTAATCAGGGGCAATTGCCAGGCATTTTGGCCGAACCTCATAAACTGTACTTATGCCTCTACCTCCGGGCACGCCCGACCTCGATGTGCTGGACCTGCTGGTGTCCGTTGCCGAGACGGGCAGCCTCGGGGCGGCGGCCCGTAGGCACGGCATCTCCCAGCCCGCGGCCAGCATGCGAATGCGGGCTCTGGAACGCCGTCTGCGGCTGGTGCTGCTGGAGCGAGGTCCCACCGGGTCTCGGTTGACCGACGCCGGACTTGCGGTGGTCGGCCACGCCGCCCCGGTCCTGGCGGCGGCGCGAGAGTTCGTTGCGGGTGTGGCGGCTCTGCATTCCGGTTACACGCCGCGTCTGGTGGTCGCTGCCTCGCGTACCATCGCCGATCACCGGATGCCGCTGTGGCTCACGGCACTTCGTGCACGACATGCCGACGTCCCGGTGTCACTTGAGGTCGGCAACACGCAGCAGGTGTGCGAGCTGGTGCGGGCCGGAAGCGCGACCCTGGGATTCATTGAGGGACCGCACGCACCCGCAGGCTTGGCCGGGGAGGTGCTGGGCGCTGACGAGCTGGTCATCGTGGTGGGGCAGGGGCACAAGTGGGCGCGGCGCCGCAAGCCGGTGACGCTGCGTGAGCTCGCCACCACGCCGCTGCTGATGCGCGAGCCGGGTTCGGGAACCCGCGACACCGTCTGGGAGGTGCTGAGCCAGGTGTGCCAGCCGGCGGCACCGGCGGCGGAGCTGGGTTCAGCGGCCGCGATCAAAGCGGCCGCGGCAACGGGATTGGCACCCGCGGTGATCAGCCGTCTCATCGCGGTGCCCGAACTGTCGGCCGGGACGTTGGTCGAGGTGACGCTTGCCGACGGCACCGACTTCACGCGCCAGTTCCGGGCGGTGTGGCGACCGGGTGCTGCGCCGACTGGACCGGCACGCGCGTTGGTGGACCTCGCGGCCTCCGACGCCTAGGAGCGCAGCGCCCGTAGGTATCGGCGGCGGAATACCCGCTGCGCCATTAGGAGCGCCGGAAACACCAGCCGCCAGAATCCGGATGGTGCGGGCTTCGTCAGCGAGCGCAGCGTGAGGAACACTGTCCCGCCGTCGTTCCGGTGCACGATGAATGCTTCCTCGCCCGATACGGGATGACCCGGCAACGTGCCGTACGCGAAACCGCACCGGTCGTCGGTGTTGGTCACGGTGACAACGCGTACCGGCTCGTGAACGCTGAATGGTCCCCATCCGAGGCTGATCTGAAACTCGGTACCCTCACGCGCTGCCGCCTCCGGATTCACCCGGAACCCGCTGCGGCGCTTGACACCCCAGTTCAGTACTGCTTGCGAAGCCTCTTGCCATGCGTGCTCTCCGTGCCCGATGGTGACGGTCCGCTCGTATCGCCGTAAGGCGGGCGGGGTGGCGGGCCAGCCACTTTCGGTCAGGTATGTGGCTCCTGAGGGCTGGTAGGTCAAAGGCTTTGAGCTCATCGCACCTAGCCGATTCGCCGCGCGGTAATGTCGTCGAAGGTCACTGTCTCTCCGCAACTTTCGCAGGCCGGATGGACATGCAGCACCGACCCGCATTCGTGTTCCCAGACGCTCGGCGGAGGACCCTGCGTGACGAACTTGTCGCCCCAGTCCATCAAGGCGAACAGCACCGGCCGCAGCGCACGCCCCGATTCGGTCAGCAGGTATTCATAACGGGGAGGACGCTGTTCGTACTGGCGCTTCTCCAGCACGCCGGCGTCCACGAGCTTGCGCAGCCGGGTGGCCAGGATGTCGCGGCTGGCGCCGGTGTTGCGAACAATCTCGTCGAAGCGTCGATTGCCCAGCATGATCTCGCGCAGGGCCAGCAGGGTCCAGCGTTCCCCGATCACATCGAGGGCATTGGCTATCGAGCAATTTCTCATAGTCGTGAAATCCAACTTAGCACGTTATGCACTTGGTCACACTTAGTTGTGAATTCCAACTGACCGAGCGTATACCGGCAGAGGAGGAGTTCAACGGCGAATTCAGGAGGCAGGGCAATGAGAGATGCAGTCATCGTCGACGCGGTGCGTACACCCGTCGGAAAGGGAAAGCCCGGGGGATCGCTCTCGGGCGTACACCCGGTCGATCTACATGCACACGCCATTCGCGCACTCGTCGAACGCACCGGGATAGATCCGGCTCTCGTGGATGACGTCATCAGTGGGGCGGTCGGGCAGGTAGGGGAGCAGAGTTCCAACACCGCGAGGTGGGCGGCGCTGGCAGCCGGATTGCCCGAGACGGTGCCGGCGGTCACCGTGGATCGGCAATGTGGCAGCAGTCAGCAGGCCATTCACTTTGCCGCGCAAGGGGTGATCGCAGGCGCGTATGACGTCGTGATCGCTTCGGGTATCGAGTCGATGAGTCGGGTACCCATGGGCAGCCAGAGCCTGGGCAAGGACTTTTTCGGCTCGGGGGTTGCCGGTCGCTATCCGGAAGGTCTAGTTCCGCAGGGCATTAGTGCGGAGCTGATCGCGCAGAAATGGAGCCTGTCGCGCCGGGATCTGGATGCCTTCGCGGCCGAAAGTCACCGCCGCGCCGCGCAGGCCTGGGCCGAGGGAAGATTCGCGCGCGATGTGGTGCCGATCAAGGCTCCCAACGTCGATGGTGAGCTCGTTGAGGTACGCACCGACGAATCCGTAAGGCCATCGACCACTGTGGATGTCTTGGCGGGGCTCAAACCCGCCTTCCGTAATGAGTTGTGGGAGCAACGCTTCCCACAGATTGACTGGAAGGTGACGGCGGGCAACTCATCGCCGATCAACGATGGCGCATCGGCTGTGCTCATCACCTCCAGTGAGACCGCCAAGCGTCTTGGGCTGACTCCGCGGGCCCGCGTGCATTCGGTGGCGGTGGTGGGTGACGATCCGTTGTACATGCTTACCGGAGTCATCCCCGCGACCGCCAAAGTCCTTGACCGCGCGGGTCTATCGTTGGGGGATATCGACGCCTTCGAAGTCAACGAGGCCTTTGCCTCGGTGGTTCTGGCCTGGCAGGCCGAGACCGGTGCCGATTTGTCCAAGGTCAACATCAACGGCGGCGCCACCGCTATCGGGCACCCGCTGGGGGCCAGCGGTGGGCGGTTGATGACCACACTGGTATCGGTGTTGGAGCAGACCGGCGGACGCTACGGTTTGCAAACCATGTGTGAGGCAGGCGGTTTGGCGAACGCGACCATCATTGAGCGGATTTAGAGGCTGACGCGGCAAGTTACGGAAGGGTTGTTCGCATCAACATCACGTTGTAGGCCGACCACAGCGACAAGTTGAAGTACAACTCCTTGCCGGTTGTCCACGGATGCAGGTACGGCGCGTAGGGGCCACCTGGCATCTGTGACTCGGTGACGATGACCTGTGGTGGACTCCACGGGCCCTGCGGCGCCGGGGAGGTCGAGAGCAGGACGTCTCCCTGCTTATCGCCGTACATCACCAGATACTTCTTGAGGTAGGTGTTGTATTGCGCCGACATCTCACCTACCGGGCCCGAAAGGATCGGGGTCGCCGCGTTGGGGTCACCCGGCACCCAGGAGCCCCGGTCGGTGTTCCAGAACTCATGCTTGGCGGCATCGGGCAGGTTGCCGGGCAACGCGCGCGACACGAAGCCCGATCCGCTTCGCCCGGAAGGGGTTCCGAAGATGTAGATGTAGCCGTCGTTGCCCTTGACGTAGGCGGCCTGCTGAAAATTCTCATTGCCCGGAGTGAAGGGAACCTGGCTGATGGCGTCGGGGGAGGCCGGACGAATGCTCTGCGGGAAGGTCTTCCAGTTCTGACCGTTGTCGTTGGACACCGCGGTGGCCGAGTAGTTGGTGGTCCATTCCCCGGCGCTGTCCCAGCTCTTGATGGACATGTAGTTCATGTACTGCGTACGTCCGACGGAGATGGCGGCCGTGGGAATGATGCCCCGTTCCTGGGCGGCCCACTTGATGGGCGGGATGATCTGCTTGGAGTAGCCGGGGCGTGACTGTGGAGATCCGGCGTACGGGTTGGAGGTCGATCCCTCCGCCACGGCCAGGCCGCGTGAAAGCGACTTGTCCTGGGTGCGCAGCAGGGTGTTGTACCGCCACTGCTGGCTTCTCATTCCGCAGTATCCGTAGGTATCGCCAAAGGCCATCAGCACCTGGCGGCCGGCGGAATCGCCGTTGTCCCACATGATTCCGAGGTCGGTACCGGAGATGCTGAACTTCTGAAGGGTGTTGGCGCCGGTGTCCACCCCGGTCACCCAGCCGACGACCGACGTGCTCGGGGAGACGGCGGCCTCGGCGGCCGGGCCGACGGCAGGAGCCGGAGGAGCGGGAGCGACGGCAGCGGCCTGCTGATCTTGCAGATTGTTCGGTGAGCCGGGTTCTGGGGGGTTTGGCAGGCCCGGATGCGCCAGCTCCTGAGCCCATCCGGGCTTCTTCTTGGCGCTCTGTTGAGGCAAGACCTGCTTGAGGATGGCCAGCGGCAGCTTGCCCAGCTCCGGCAGTGGGGCCTTGTCATTGGCGCCCGCGGGCCTGCGGCCGATCGGGGGAGCCTGGCCGGGCATGCCGTCGTCGGGAACCGGGGTCGGTGGCTGCAGGCCCGCGGCCGGGCCGGTGCATGGGTCGGCGTATGCCAAGGGCGCGACATCGATGGCGACGCTTGATCCGATAACGGCCGAGGTCATCAAAACCACGGAGATTCGGCGACGCCTCGACATGTCAGACCTTCCCGGGGCAGGACGCCATCTCGACGTCAGCAATTGACTCCCGTGACGATAGTGGCCTGTGGGGCCAATGTGGCTATTGGTGCATCGATAGGTATGTTCCCGTGACCGGGCTGAAATCAGCCGAGATGGCGGGCACTGATTTCTGGAGACCGTGATCAGTTATCTGTGGCGGAGGGCGTTGCTGCGCTCGAATTACCCCCATTTGCTCAGTTTTCCGGCAACCAGCACGGCGCTCGACGTCGCGGACAGCTATCTTGACTGCCATGGCATCAGGGTCGAAGACGCCCACTGTCCGCGTGAGCACTCCCAACGGAATCGTCGAAGGCTTCGTGCGGGGAGGCGTGCGGCGCTTCCGGTCCATTCCCTACGCCCGCCCGCCGATCGGATTACTGCGCCTGCGGGCGCCGCAACCGGCTCTGCCGTGGGACGGGGTGCGTGACTGCACCGAATTCGGCGCGGCGGCACCGCAGCGGCGCCGCTACCGGGTGCTGGGGCCCGGGCGCGTGCAGCGGGCCAGCGAGGACTGCCTGACGGTCAACGTCGTCACTCCTGACCGCCCATCCAACGAACCGCTACCGGTGATGTTCTTCATCTACGGCGGCGGTTACCTCCTGGGTAGCTCGGCCACCCCGCTGTACGACGGCGGCTCGCTGGCCCGGCGCGGATGCGTGTACGTCTCGGTGAACTACCGGGTGGGAGCACTGGGTGCGCTCGATCTGTCATCGCTGTCCAATCGCGAACACACCATTGACGGCAACCTGTTTCTGCGCGATGTAGTGCTGGCCCTGCAGTGGGTGCATGACAACATCGCCACCTTCGGCGGTGACCCGCAGAATGTGACGATTTTCGGCGAGAGCGCCGGAGCGCACTGCGTGGAGACGCTAATGGCCACCCCCGCAGCCGGCGGCCTGTTTCACCGTGCGATCTGTCAGAGCACTGCCAGTGGAATGGCCGTGCCCGCCGATTCGGCTGCGCTTTATGCCCAGAAATTCGCCCACATCCTCGGGGCAGCACCGGAAGCGGCCGCACAGGCGGTGCTGCGTGCGACCCCCGCCGAACTGGGGGCCGCCCTCGACGCACTGATTGCCGACATCGTGACGAACATGCCCGGCGGATCGTTTGCGATCGGTCCATGCATCGATGGCCACTATCTGCCGCGTCACCCCGTTGAGGCCATGGAACACGGTGAGGCACATCGTGTTCCGTTGATCGTCGGGCACAACGCCGACGAGGCCAAGCTGTTCACGCGGGTGCTCAAGATGATGCCGCTGTCCGAGGAGGCGCTGGAGGGGATGCTGATGCGGGGAGGGCCCGTCCATCGTGACCGCATCGTGGCGGCATATCCGGGATATCCGGGGCGATCCGCGCGGGTCAAACTCGCCGGAGATATGAATTTCTCGACGGCCGCCTGGCAAATGGCGGAGGCGCACCATCGGTACGCACCGGTGTATTTCTACCGGTACGACTATGCGCCCGGGGCGCTGCGCATGGCCGGAATGGGTGCCACACATGCCACCGAATTGCTCGCGGTGTTCGATAGTTACCGCGGCGCGATGGGCACTGTGATGGCGGGAGCTCTTGGCCAGCGTGATGCGGTGCGAGTCAGCAATGATGTGCAACGACGCTGGCTTGCGTTCGCGCGCAGTGGAATTCCCGGTGACAGTTGGCCGGTCTACGAGCCGCCGGATCGCGCGGTGATGGTGTTCGACCACGCCACGCGCGTGGAGCTGGACCCGGAGGCGACACGTCGCGCGGCGTGGGAAGGCTTCAGCCTCACCCTCTGATTTGACCATTGTGGCCCAACCGGTTGGTTACCTAGGATGTGCCGATGGCAAAGAAGCCCATCCGCATCAACACCGTCAACGGCACCGTCGAAGGATTCACCCGAGGCGGCGTGCATCGCTTCCGTGGGATGCCCTACGCTGAGCCGCCGGTGGGTCCGCTGCGGCTGCGCGCGCCACGCCCGGCCCAGCCGTGGACGGGAGTGCGCAAGTGCCGCACCTGGGGTGCGGCCTCCATCCAGCAGCATCGCTTCGCGATCATCCTGCCCGGCAAGCCGCAGAAGCTCAGCGAGGACTGCCTGACCCTCAACGTGGTCGCGCCCGAGGGGCCGGTCAGTGGGCCGTTGCCGGTGATGTTCTTCATCCATGGCGGGGGTTACTTCCTGGGTAGCTCGGCGACCCCGCTGTATGACGGCGCGAGTCTTGCACGCCGTGGATGTGTGTATGTGTCGGTCAACTACCGCCTGGGTGGGCTCGGCTGCGTGGACCTCTCGTCGCTGTCGGACGAGAAGCACACCATCGACAGCAACCTGTACCTACGCGACTTGGTGCTGGCGCTGCAGTGGGTGCGCGACAACATCGGTGCCTTCGGGGGTGATCCCCACAACGTGACGATCTTCGGGGAGAGCGCCGGGTCGCACGCCGTGAATACGCTGCTTGCGGTGCCCTCGGCCGCAGGACTGTTCCACCGGGCAATCTGCCAGAGCACCGCCAGCGGGCTGGTGGTCAGCGCCCAGGATGCCGTGGTGAACGCGCGCCAGTTCGCGAAGTATCTGGGTGCGACCGACTCTAACGCGGCCGAAACAGTTCTCTCCGCGAAGCCGAAGAATCTGGTGAAGGCCCTGTTCCGGCTGATCGGATCGGCTAAACACGTACCAGGTCTGTCGCTGCGGATCGGGCCGAGCGTCGACGGTGACGTACTGCCTCTCGATCCGGTCGAGGCCATGGAACGCGGTGAGGCACATCGTGTTCCACTCATCATTGGGTACAACGCCGAAGAGGCGACTCTGTTCACCAAGATCCTCAAGATCCTTCCGATCACCCCGGAGGCGCTGGAGCACGCGTTGTCCAAGGACGGGCCGGAGTTTGTTCAGCGCATTGTCGACAGTTACCACGGGTATCCGTCGGAGAGGGCGCTCCTACAGCTGGCTGGCGACCTGGCATTCGGCTCGGCGGCATGGCGCGTGGCAGAGGCGCACGGCCAATACGCGCCGACGTACTTCTACCGGTACGACTATGCGACGCGCGCATTACGCCGTTACGGGCTGGGACCCACCCACGCGATTGAACTCCTCGCGGTCTTCGGTACCTACCGGACCATCGCCGGGCCCATCCTGGCGGGACGCAAAGATCGCGCCGCCGCACGGGCCGTCAGCGACGAGATGCAGAGGCGCTGGCTGTCATTCGCGCGCACCGGGAGCCCCGGTGACGGCTGGCCCGCCCACACGGTGCCGGAGCGTCAGGTGTTGATCATCGATAATCCGTCCAGGCTAGAGGCCGATCCCGACGGGGATCGGCGCCCGCTGTGGCAGGACGCCACGTCGATCGTCTGATCACGTGGCGGCGGTACCTTGGGCCCATGATCATTGTGACGAGCAACGACATCCCCGGGTACAAGATCGCCGCGGTGTTCGGCGAGGTCTTCGGTTTGACCGTGCGATCGCGGCACATCGGCTCCAACCTTGCCGCTTCGTTCAAGTCGATTGCGGGCGGTGAGCTCAAGGGCATCACTCAGTTGTTGCACGAGAGTCGTCGCGAGGCACTGTCCCGATTGGCGGCAGAAGCCGAGTCGCGCGGCGCGAATGCGGTGGTCGCGTTCCGATTCGAGACCACCGAGTACGCCAACACGGGCGTCGAGGTGTGTGCCTACGGCACCGCCGTCGGCATTCAGCCACTCCAATAGCGACCGTTCGGTAAGGCACGGTTCACTTGATCCGGGCAGAATCAGGCGGGTGAGCAACGCGCGCGCCGGACAGCCGGCCCAGCCGGAAGACCTCATCGACATCGCCCACGTGGTGACGGCGTACTACGCGATTGACCCCGACCCGGGGGACGTGGCACAGCAGGTCGTCTTCGGGACCTCCGGGCACCGGGGGTCGAGTCTCGACGGCGCCTTTAACGAGGCGCACATCGTCGCTACCACCCAGGCCATCGTCGAATACCGGGCCTCGCAGGGCACCAGCGGGCCACTGTTCATCGGCCGTGACACCCACGCGCTCTCCGAACCCGCATGGACCAGCGCCCTGGAAGTGTTGGCCGCCAATGGTGTTGTGGTGGCCGTGGATTCACGGGACCGATACACCCCGACTCCGGCGGTGAGCCACGCCATCCTACGGTACAACCAGGGCAAGACCACGGGGCTGGCCGACGGGATAGTCGTTACCCCGTCGCATAACCCGCCCCGCGACGGCGGGTTCAAATACAACCCACCGCATGGCGGCCCTGCCGATACCGATGCCACCGGCGCGATCGCCGCGCGCGCCAACGAGATTCTGCGCTCGGGCTGGCGCTCGGTGAAACGGGTCCCGCTGGCAGAGGCGCTGAAATCCGTGCAGCGGTATGACTTTCAGCAGACATATGTGGACGACCTGATCAACGTCATCGATCTCGATGTCATCAAGGGCGCAGGCATCCGGATCGGCGCAGACCCGCTGGGCGGGGCCAGCGTCGACTACTGGGCGGCCATCGCCGATCGCTGGTCGCTGGACCTGACCGTGGTGAACCCGCTTGTGGATGCCACCTGGCGGTTCATGACTCTGGACCATGACGGCAAGATCCGGATGGACTGCTCCTCGCCCGATGCGATGGCCTCGTTGGTGGCGTCGCGGGACAAGTACCAGATCGCGACCGGGAACGACGCCGACTCGGATCGACACGGCATCGTGACTCCCGATGCGGGACTGATGAATCCCAACCACTACCTGGCGGTGGCCATCGACTACCTGTTCAGCCACCGGGACGGTTGGGCCGCCGAGACCGCCGTAGGCAAGACGCTGGTGAGTTCGTCGATCATCGACCGGGTGGTGGCCGGGCTGAACCGAACGCTGCTGGAGGTGCCGGTTGGATTCAAGTGGTTTGTGGACGGGTTGATCGGCGGGACAATCGGTTTCGGTGGCGAGGAGAGCGCCGGGGCGTCCTTCCTGCGTCGTGACGGATCGGTGTGGACTACCGACAAGGACGGCATCATCGCCGCCCTGCTGGCCTCGGAGATCCTCGCGGTCACCGGGGCTACGCCCTCGCAGCGCTACGCGCAGCTGACCGAGAAGTACGGCGCCCCAACATATGCTCGTGTCGATGCGCCCGCGAGCCGTGAGCAGAAGGCTGTGTTGGGCAAGCTATCGCCCGAGCAGGTCAGCGCCACCGAACTGGCCGGTGAGCCCATCGTCGCCAAGCTGACCAATGCGCCCGGCAACGATGCACCGATCGGCGGGCTCAAGGTTGTCACCGAAAACGCTTGGTTCGCGGCACGGCCGTCGGGTACCGAGGATGTATACAAGATCTATGCAGAATCGTTTCTGGGGGCAGAACACTTGCGGCAGGTGCAGGACGCTGCCCGCGAGGTGGTCTCATCGGTGATCGGGTAAGCGGCTGTCCCGGTAACGAGGCGGACACTAAACCGCGCCTGCCTTGGGAGATCTGGGTCCTGGTTGTCGCGTGCCTGGTGATCGCGCTGGGGTTTGGCGTGGTGGCACCCGCATTGCCGCAGTACGCGCGCAGTTTCGGGGTCAGTGTCACGGCGGCGACCGCGGTGGTGAGTTCGTTCGCCGCATTCCGGCTGGTGTTCGCACCGGCCGCCGGCGCGCTGGTGCAGCGGCTGGGGGAGCGCTGGGTCTACATGTCCGGGCTGCTGATCGTCGCGTTAGCCACCGGGTGCTGCGCCTTCGTGCATGACTACTGGCAGCTGCTGGTGTTCCGGTCGCTCGGGGGTGTCGGCTCCACCATGTTCACCGTGTCGGCGGCCGCGCTGCTGGTGCGCATCGCGCCCGAAGAGATTCGCGGGCGTGCACAAGGGCTGTACGGGTCGAGCTTCCTGCTCGGGATGGTGGCCGGTCCGGTCTTGGGTAGTGCCGTGGTGGGCCTGAGTCTTTCGGCACCGTTCATCATCTACGCGGCGGCGCTGGTAGCCGTCGCCGTGCTGGTCCACTTCGGGCTGCGGCGCTCCACGCTGCTGGAGGTCGCCGACGAGCATCACGGCGCTCCGGTGACACTGAAATCCGCGCTGCATCACCGAACCTTCCTGGCCGCGCTGATGTCGAATTTCAGTGCGGGGTGGGCCATCTTCGGAATCCGTGGGGCCTTGCTGCCGCTGTTTGTGATCGAGGCGCTGCATCAGCGACCGGGCGCCGCTGGACTGGTGTTCGCCGCATTCGCGGCGGGGGACGTGTCCACGGCTTTTCTCGCGGGATCGTGGTCCGATGACATCGGGCGTAAGCCGCTGGTGGTGGCCGGGTTGGTGGTCTGCGGTTCGACCGTGGTGGCGATGGGCTTCACGTCGTCGCTGCCGGCGCTCATCGTGCTGTCGCTTATCGGTGGGATAGGCGCCGGTTTGTATGCGTCGCCGCAACAGGCCGCGGTGGCCGATGTGGTGGGCAGCCGGGGCAGGGCAGGGACGGCACTGGCGACCTTCCAGATGACCTCCGATATCGGGCTGGTGATAGGACCCGTCGTCGCGGGGGTCATCGCCGAGCACACGTCGTACGGATGGGCGTTCGTGGTGGGTGGTGCGATGCCGCTGATCGCGGCTGTGGCGTGGGTGTTCGCACCGGAGACGCTGGGGAGACTTGCGTCACCGCAGGTTAGGAGTATGCAGGAAGTAGCAGAGGATGTCGGCGGTCCTGAGCGCTGAGATTTTGAGAGCCCGTCGCCGTGGTGTAACTTCGTCCGAGCACACAACTAAACATGGGGCTATGGCGCAGCTGGTAGCGCACCACACTGGCAGTGTGGGGGTCAGGGGTTCGAGTCCCCTTAGCTCCACCATAACGGGCTTACGCGAACCCGTGACCGCCACGACATGGCGGTCAGGGCGAGTCAGTCCGCTCGGAGAGAAACAACGCTAAGAGCCTCGGCAGTGCCGGGGCTCTTGTGTTGTTTGTAGGGACTGGTAACGCGGTTGTGGCTGGTCCAGCGTCGTGACCGTTGTGTGGGCGGGAACCACGTCATGGACCTCCGCAAAATGTGGTGCAGTGGTCGGCGATGCAGCGTCGACGTGTTCAGCGGCCAGGTATGACAGATTCTGACCACCCGGCTCAAGTCGGGGCTAGCGGTGCGAAACTACCGGCCTCACATGCCGTAGAGGTCAAGCAGTTTCAGTGTGACGCCATTGGTCCAGCCGAAGCCGTCTTGCAGCGGGTACTCGCCGCCGCCTCCAACCCGCGCGCTGCCGCCCTCGACCACGTACTTCTCGACCAGCTTGTCTTCCTTTGAATAGACGTGTTTCACAGTGTTAAGGAAGCGGACGCCGATTTCTTTGGCAAGTGCGGGCTCTCCATAGCGGCGCAAGCCGTCGACCGCGATCCATTGCAGCGGCGCCCAACCGTTGGGTGCGTCCCACTGTTGGCCGGTGGTCGTGGTGGTCGTTAGCAGACCGCCGGGTTGCAGCAGCGTGTTGCGCGTTGCGATGGCTGTCATCTTGGCGCGCTCGGGTGACGCAACGCCGGTGAACAACGGATATAGGGCGGCCGCGGTGATCGCATCACGGGGCTGACGCAGCTGCCAGTCGTAGTCGCCGTAGTAACCGTGCTTGTTCCAAAGGTAGCGGTTGACTGCACTGGCGCGCTGCTGGGCGCGAGTCGAGAAGTCGGCAGTGCACGAGGCATCGCCCGTGATGGTGCAGCCTTTGGCGATTGTCGTCTCAAGTTGGAACATCAAGCTGTTCAGGTCGATTGGCACGATCGCGGTAGTTCGGATGCTCGCGAGCGTCTTGCCGTCGCCGAGCCAGCGTGAGCTGTAGTCCCAGCCGCTCTCGGCGCCGGCCCGTAGGTCGCGCCATACTTCGTTTGCAGGACGGCCAGGTGCTTCCTCGGCGGTCTTGGTGTCTTCGAGATATGACTCATCACGTCTGGTGTCGCTGGCGTCCCAGTAGCGGTTGAGGACCGTGCCGTCGGGCATGGCAACCACATGGCGTGCCGCGGTGCCTGGCGGAGTTTCGTGCTCGCCCTGCATCCAGTACTCGTGCTCTTTGCGCAGCGCTGGCAGGTACTTTCGATAAATGCCCTCGCCTTCCGCCTGCGCGGCGAGGTCCACCATGTTCGCGAAGAAGGGCGGTTGGGAGCGGCTCGCGTAATACGTGCGATTGCCGTTTGGCACATGGCCTATCGTGTTGATGAGGTGCGCGAAGTTGTCGAGCATGTCGTCGACGAGATCCTCACGTCCGGACACCTGCAGGCCGAGCATGGTGGAGTACGTGTCCCAGTAATAGCCCTCCTGGAACCGTCCGCCCGGCACTACATACGGTTTGGGTAGCGCGATCAACGAACTGTTCGGCGGCACAGTGACGCTCGCTCGTGTGAGCCTGGGCCACAGCCAGTCGATGTGTTCGCGCAGCGTCTGGTTTGGCGGTGGTGTGATGTGCTCAGCGGCAGGTGGTGTGAAGTGCTGTTCGGTGAACGCCTTGAGGGAAAAGCCCGGTTCTGCTCTTTGTTGCCGGTATAGCTGAACGATTGAGGCCGGGTCCGTATCTAATGTTGAATCGACAAAAGTCTTTTGATCGGGGTAAAGCTGTGCGCTCTGCACCGCAACGAAGAGATCTCCAAGGAGTTGATTTGGCGGCAGCGGCAGCACCGTGTTCGCGGTCGGCCGCGCCGACTGTGTATCGACCCGGTGGTCGCTCTCTGTCAGCGAGACGCAGCCCGTTATGGTCATGCAGGCGGTGACTACCGCAAGGGTTTTGCGAAGCAGTGGTGCAGATTTCGGGCTGGTCAACATGGCTGGTGCAGCCTGCCGTAGATGCAACGTGCGTGTCTCCTATTGTGGTTCTTGGGATTTAGCCGCAGAGGTGACCTTGCGGCTGGACAACCGGAAGAAACCCGAAGCCCGCGCGGTGTGGGCGCCTGCCTCGGTGGTGCAGTGACTGCGCCGTCCGATATCCAGGTCTAGTGCCGTGGATGCTTCTGCGGTGGTGTGGATAGGAGTTTATACGTAGGCCGGGAGTCATGGTGGCGGTCCTGAAGTTGAAGCCATACGAAGATGAAAGTGGCTGATCGCTATTCGACACGAACCCCAAACATCATGGGGAGCTTGCAAGCTCTGCGCGTGACGTTTTCGACGCGACAGTGGCTAGTCCATTGCGACAAGCCGTCCTTGAACAAGCTGCGGACCGCTGTGGGTGCTGGGCAGAAGCTTGCGAAGGCGCCGGCGTTGGCACAGACATCCCAGCCCTGGCTGCTCATGTGCTCAGTGATCGCTAGTCCGATCCCACGTCCGGCACCGGTAATCAATACAGAAGGCATCTGTTTCTCATCTCGCCGCGTTGGGTTGAGCGGAGATACTCGGTCCCACCTGAAGCGGAATATACCAATTGGTCTACTGTTACTTGGTGGTGCTCGCTTGGTTTAGGCCCCGTCACTCTGGTCAATGCTTGTATGTGTGAACCTGATTCGGAAGGGAAGCGATGCCACAAAAGAGGCGCCTGGCCTACGGAGATCACCCGAGTCAATACGTCGACATTCTTGAGCCGGCCGCGCCTGCTCTGGGCCTGCTTCTGGTTATCCATGGCGGTTTCTGGCGAGAAGGGCTGGGTGCTGAACTCACCGCACCGATAGCCGAAGACCTGTGCGCTGAGGGCTTTGTCGTCGCGAATATCGAGTACCGCAGGGTCGGCGGTGGCGGAGGGTGGCCACAAACATTTGACGATGTCACCGCGGCGGCCGAAGCGGCCAGACGTGCCAATCCAGATCTCACGCAATCATTTGTGGTGGGACACTCCGCCGGTGGACATCTCGCTCTTCTTGCCCTTGCTGCCGGATCGGCCGACTTCGCCGTCGCATTGGCTCCTGTTAGCGACATCGACCGCGCATTGCAGGAGAATCTCGGTGATGGTGCTGCGGCAGAATTTCTTGGGGCCGTGGGAATTTCGCCGAATGAGGTTGCGTCGACATCGCCGGTTCGCAAGCTTGGGCACCGGCGGCATCATGTCCTCGTGCATGGCGTGCGTGACATCAATATCCCCGTCGAACACTCCCAGCACTACGTCTCCGCTGCGAGAGCACTGGAGACTCCCGCTGACTACTTCGAATTCTCCGACCTGGACCACTTCGATCTGATCGACCCGTCCTCGTCGGCTTGGTATGCGGCCAAACAGTGGATTTGGTATCAGCTGAAGGCAAGGTAGGCCGGTCTCCACCCGCAGGCCCGCCGCACGGTTTACCGCTACGGCGGGCCGAGCGTGTGGCCGCGATGTCGTCTAAGCGACAAAGACGGCAAGTTGCACCCTGATGTCGACTCCGAAGTCGATGAATCCGCGGACTCGGACTCCGCCGTTGTCAGGCACAACATTGTGGACTTGGCAGACGGCGTTGCCCTGGAAGGGCACATCCTGGGCGTTGACTTCGGAAGTGGACACCATGACCACACTGAACGGACTCACGCCCGGAATGGCCAGACGCGTTCGATATCCGCCGTGTGAGGTAACAACAAACCGCTTCACGATTGCCTGGGCATCGGCCTCTTGGCTGTCGCTTTCTCCCGCAGCGTCCAACGGCTCGGCCACCGTGTCAGTGAATGTCGTCTCGGAAACTTTCTCGCTAGTTGTCATTGTTCCTCCATGAGTTGGTGACGTCGGCAGGAATTGTGGTGCACACAATTCCCAATGGGCCCTTTAATTTTCGGCCTCACGACGACCTCAGGCATGAGTAGTTGACTACCTGCGTTGAGAAGTAGTTAATGGCGCAGAACGCCAGGCGCGGATCGCATGTCGGTCAGCCGATCGCAGACTTCCGTGCGGCGATACGTAGCCGGATCTTTTGGCGTTCGGCTTCGGACATGCCACCCCACATCCCATGAGGTTCTTCGATCTCCAGAGCGTAGGTGAGGCAGAGCGTTGTCACAGGGCAGCGTCGACACACTGCTCTGGCGTGCTGTTCCCGGAGTCGTCGTTCAATGGGGCGTTCGTCGTCATCGGAGTAGAACAGGTTGTGGTTGGCGTTTCGGCACGCGCCCAGTAGCTGCCATGCGAACCCCGCGCTAAGAGCCGTCGTCTCGGCTACCCGAACATCTTCCACGCAAATCCTTCCCGCACATGTCCGCTACCTTCAGCGTTGTTGACGGAAACCTCACACGAATTGGTTGCCTTGATGTGAATTAGACGTTGCACCAATGAAATCAACCATCAGTCGGTGTCCATTCGTCTCGTAGGAGCCCAAAAGTGCACGCGCATTGCGTAAAGTGCGGCAGAGTGGGCGTCGGGCGAGGTCGGTGACCAGCCTGGTTCCGCTCTGCACTGTGATGTGTTAGCTGGGCCATCCCGGGACTTGGAGAGGAAGGCGTCGGACCGTGACCCCGACAATGCGACGAATTTCAGAACGACGCGGTTACCGCATGTTCGCGTTGCTCGCACTGATCTGTGCGTTGTGCGCCCCTCCTGTGGCCGCGGCTGACACTGTGCAGATCAGCCCGGCGAATGAACGTCGGCTCCAAGAGCTACTGGCCGAGCGAAACCGTATCGGAGCCGAGAAGCCGGGGCAGCTGAGTGCCGCGGTGTCGGCACTCTTTCTGCACGTGCCCTACGGTGCTAACACCTTGATTGGATCCGCTTCGGTCCCCGAGCAGTTGGTCGTTGAACTCACGCGCGTGGACTGCTTCACGTACGCCGACTATGTCGAAGCGTTGAAGCGGTCCAGTAATCGCGCCGATTTCATCGCTCAGCTGACACAGATCCGGTACCACGGGGGTGAAATCAGCTTCACGCAGCGCCGCCACTTCTTTACCGATTGGGCCGCAGATGCCCCCGCCAACGCCGCCGATGTGACGGCCAGCTTGGGGGTACCCGCGGAACAGGTCGCCAAGATACTGAATCTGAAGGATTCCGGCGGAAACTACCTGCCCGGACTGCCGACGCGGCCACGCACGGTTACCTACATACCGAGCCCCCGTGTTTCCGATGGCGTCATCGCGAATCTCCACGATGGTGACTACCTCGGTGCCTATGCCACGGCGGGCGGACTCGACGTCACCCATGTGGGAATCTTCCTGCACACACCGAACGGGCCGGTGCTGCGCAACGCCTCGTCATTGCGGGCGAACAATCAAGTCGTCGATACGCCGCTGGGGGAGTATCTGGGCACAGTTCCGGGAATTGTCGTACTCCGGTCGACTCGATGAAGCCCGCACTGGAGCTTGCTTCCGACTAAGGCACGGGGTCCAAGTCATCGTCCGACGGCGATTGATCACGTGAGGCCGGTGACGAACCGGATTCGGCCCTGAACCGTGATGTGGTAGCTGATTCGGTGGATCACCGCATCGCTGTCGCGGACGGCCAGATCTACCAACAGGCCATCGAACAGACTTTGGATCGTCTGTCCGGGTTGCAGCCCGATGCCGGTCCGCGTCCGGAAACGCCAACGGTCAACCGCGAATCCGGCGTCGATCGCCTGATGCCGATCGAAGATCGAACTCAGGGTGGCGAAGGGGATGGCGCTGTCCACCTGGAACCACGGGAAGGCCCCGGCAGGAATAGGAATGTTGTGCCGCGTCGTGATCGCCTTGAAGGCGTCGCTCATGTTCGGGGAGATCAACGCTTGGTTTCGTGACCAATCCACGCTGGTCTGTCCGGGCATGTTGACGATGGCGACGCCATTTGTCTGGAAGACAAAACGTTGATCGACGATCGACGACGGTTGTTGCTCGTTGACCGCCAGTGCCGCCGGAGTGAAGAAGTGTGACTGACTTTCGAAGTTCGGGATGAGGACCATGATGCACGCGCCTTTCGTCGCCGGATGAATATCGTTCCAGCGCAGGGCCATTGACTGTTGCGCGGCCAACGTTGGTGATGCGACGGTATGCGTCATCGGAGACCATGAGCGCGAGTAGTGCACTACCCGACTTGTGTGTCCGGTCTCAACTCGAGGCCCATGCCTTCGCGCGGTCCAGCTCATCGAGGCCGAACAGCGCGATCTCACCGGGAACCATCCACCCGAGCACGTGCAAGGTATGCGCTACCCATTCTTTGTCGGTCACCACGGCGATTTTCTTGAAGGACGAATGACGCTGAAAGAGCATCCCGAAGCCCAGCTCCAGGTCTTCGGCCAGCCCGCCGGGGCCGAAGCCTTCGTAGTCACTCGCGATGACTTCCACGATCCGCAGCTCATCGGATTTCAGCGATTGTTCGATGGTTGGTGCGAAATCGCGCAGCTCGTCGCCGGCCAACTTGCCAGATACACGGAATCCGACCACTCCGTCCGGCATATCAGTCAGTGTTTCGATCACCGTGCCTCCTTGCTCGATCGGCGTATTACTGCCACTGCAAGATGACCACAATCGCGGACCATCGGGAAGGGGTGAATGCGTTCGATGCCCATGCGGACACAAACTAGGTAATACTCCTACCCAAAATGACGATCCGTTCGAGAAAATGGGAACTGCACCTTGGGCGGGCAGAGCAGAAGGGTGAGGCATGGGAGCTCTTGAGCCTCAATCGATGTCGTTTGCCGACGAGGCGCCCTATCGGGTCGACGCTGTCATCGACTGCCCCACGCCCGTCAGCACCGTCTATGAGGTCTTTAAGGACAACCGCGGTGGCGTGAGGTGGCTGGGTTGGTTCGTCACCAGGGTCGAGCCGACCTCAGATCCGGAGTACGGCGTTGGCGCCACCAGAGAGGTGACGTTCCTATGGGGGCTGGGCAAGCTGAAGGAGCGATTCATCGGATGGGAAGAGGATCGCCTGTGGTCGTTCACGGCGGTCGGCTTCCGCCCCAAGGTTTTCACTGCGTTTGTCGAGCGTGTCCACTTCGAGGCGGTTGACGAGAAAAACTGCCGAATCATCTACCGTATGGGCGCGGACTTCGCTCCGCTGTATCGGCCTTTTGCGCCGCTGGTTCTACGTTTTCTGAATCGGGCGATCGTGCCGACTCTTGAAGGTGCGCGCGACATCGCCGTCGCAGGTGGTCGGTAGTTCCAGGGTTCCGCTTCTACTAGGGCACCGGCGCGCGCCGGAATCGGGCTTTGAGCGCCATCGCATGTTTTTCCACCACGAACCAGCTCAGTGCTGCAAGCGGCAGGGTCAGCGCAGTGGCAACCAGGAAGAAGAGGAATGGTGGCAGGACGGCGAGTCCTGCGACGGCCAACAGCTGCTGGATGGGGAATGCGTAGATGTAGACGCCATACGACAAGTCGTTGCGCAGGTTGAGTCTCTTGTCATGGATGAGGGCGCCGGACACGATGACCACGTAGGCCAGTGGCAGAGCGCCCATTACTCGATAGTTGGAGGTCAGTCCCGAGAGTGCGAGAACCCCAAGGCATATCGCGACAAGCGACCAGCGTGCGGGCAGGGCATCTCGATACTGGTAGAGCAGCGCTCCGGCCGCGAACATCAGCGCGAACCGTGCCACCATCTGCGGAATGGTCTCCATCGCAAAGACCGGGTACGACAGATACGCTGCGGCACATAGGAATAAGACAAACGCGGTGGGAATGACCCATTGCCGTTTCAGTACGCCTGTCACTCCCAAGGCCGCCACCGCTATGTAGCAGACGAATTCGAAGATGAGCGTCCAGATCGACCCGTTCCAGATACCCGGCCACGGGATGTCACGTGGCGTTCCGTCGATACCGGCGTAGAACACGTTGAGGACGGCGTTGTTGAGGAAGTACTCGTACGGTTCAGAGGAGCCCATCAAGCTCGCCGCCGAACCGCCTTGGATCGCGACGCTGACGGGGGCGATGACGAACGCCGTGATCGCGAGGCATATCCATAAACCGGGGAAGATGCGCAAAGCGCGGGCGATGAAGAAATCGCGCGGACTGGGATGGCGCATCCAGCTTGCGGTGATGAGGAACCCTGACAGTGCGAAGAAGCCGTCGACACCTACTTGTGCCAGTAGCCCTTCATATGAGGGGAACGGCAGACGGTGACCGGTGAGTGGCCACGAATGCCACAAGATGACGGTCGTGGCCAACGCGAGCCGCCACGCGTTCAGCGCGTTTTGTCGAGGATCGAATATTTGTCCGAGAGTCATCTGACCCCCTGCGTAGAGCTAGGTGCGCACCCACAAGGTGGCGTTATCGAACTGTGTGGCGAATGCTTACGCCCGTTGCGCGGTCCCGTGCGACCGGGATGAGCGCACCATACGCCCAATCAAGATCATGGATGACGATTTCACGGCCAGATAATTGGAAAACGCCCATTTTCGACGTGGCCGGTCTGTGTAGGCGAGAATTTGATTGATGAAACAGGTAGAGATACCCGAGGAGCTGGTCGCCGCTGCCGCGAAGGCGCGGACCGTCGCCGTGCTCACCGGCGCCGGCATGTCCGCCGAAAGTGGGCTGCCCACCTTCCGCGATGCGCAGACCGGACTGTGGTCGAAGTACGACCCGATGACGTTGGCGACACCTGAAGCCTGGAACGAGGATCCGGGGCTGGTGTGGGCCTGGTATCAGAATCGGCGCATCCAGCTGATGGCAGTGCAGCCCAACGACGGACACCGTGCGTTGGCGCAGTGGGGAGCTTGCCGTGACGTCAAGATTGTCACCCAGAACGTGGATGACCTCCATGAACGTGCAGGTAGCGCCGAGGTCACCCATGTTCACGGCAGCCTGCTCAAATCGCATTGCGACACCTGCCGCACCGGATTTGATGTGAGTGTCGCCCCGCCTGAGTCTGAACGGGTTGCACCGCCCGACTGCGGCTGCGGTGGGAAAGTTCGACCGAGCATCGTGTGGTTCGGCGAGATGCTTCCTGAGGTCGAGTTCGGTCACGCCGTCGCGCATGCTCAGAACTGTGAATTGATGTTGCTCGTCGGGACCTCGGGCATTGTGTATCCGGCGGCGGGGCTGCCGCAGCTGGCGCTGAGTCGTGGAGCGACCGTTGTCGAGATCAACCCGCAGGAGACCGATCTTTCGGATCGCGCGGATCTCGTGTGGCGGGCCACCGCAGCCACTGCGCTGCCGGCGCTCGTTGAGGCGTTGGCACTGTCCTAACCCCTGCGGGCAAGCTCCCCGCCGGATTCGCCAACATCCTTGCGTGAGATGCGTTATTTCGGATAACGTATCTTGGAAGGCGGGTATTCACCTCAACGTCGAGGTGAATGTGGATGGAGGCGTGCGTGTTTGAGCGGCCGGGCAATGACATTCGATTCGACGGACGGGTGGCGATCGTCACCGGCGCCGGTGGTGGGCTCGGGCGCGAATACGCCCTGCTGCTCGCCAGTCGCGGCGCTAAGGTCCTCGTCAACGACATCGGATCACCCGACGAACTGTTGGGCATCGGGAGCTCCGATACCCCGGCCGATTCGGTGGCAGCCGAGATTCACGCGCTGGGTGGCGAGGCCGTCGCCGACACGAACACCGTCGCGACCGGGGATGGCGGACGGGCCATTGTTGCCGCCGCATTGGACGTGTGGGGACGAGTCGATGTCGTCATCAACAACGCCGGAATCGTCGGCCCGATCAAGACATTCGCCGAACTCACCGACGAGGACGTGGACACTGTGCTCGGTGTTCAGTTGCGCGGCCCGTTCAACGTATTGCGCCCGGCGTGGAAGGCGATGGTGGGCCAGGGATACGGGCGGATACTCAACATCTCCTCCGGCAGCATGTTCGGCCAGGGGGAGGCGTGCACCTATCCGACGGCCAAGGCCGGAATGATCGGGATGACAACCAATCTGGGTCTCGCCGGACCCGCGTACGGCATCAAGGTGAACGCGCTACTCCCGGTCGGGTTCACGCGGATGGTAAAGAACATGTCCGAGCCTGCGCGTAGTTGGCTCCGTGACACCTTCCCGGCGGCAGCCGTGGCACCGGTCGCGGCCTTCCTGGTATCCGAAGATGTGCCATGTTCCGGTATCAGCTTCAGTGCCGGTGGTGGACGTTTCGCACGGGTTCTCCTCAGCGAGACGTACGGGGTGACCTCGACGGAGCTCACCATCGAGCAGGTGCGCGAGAGATTCGACGCGGCGATGGAAACTGCCGGCGCCGCCCCTATCGCCAACGTGGGTGATGAACTAGCGCTCTATGCGGCCGCGCTTACCGCGACATGATGGCGTGGTCTTCCTGGACGATGCCACGACCAACTGTGGTATCAGCCCACAGCGGCTGACCTGGTACAGGCTCGATCGCTCTGCGGTGCTCCTACTGCGTTGCGTGGGATCAAAGACTGAACTGGACGGTCGGCAGACTCGAAAAGCACAACGCCACTGACCATATTCGTGATGTGGAGCGCGCAACCCGGCGCGCAACATCGATACCAAGGAACCTGACAAGTCGTCTGGGCGAGGTGGTGAACGATGACCGATTTTCGGACAACGGTGTGCATTGTGGGAGCGGGCCCAGCAGGCATGCTGCTGGGCTTGCTATTGGCCCGTGCCGATATAGAAGTAGTTGTACTAGAGCAACATTCAGATTTCATTCGAGACTTTCGCGGCGATACGGTGCACCCATCTACTTTGGAAATAATCGCCGAGCTTGGCCTTTACGATGAATTTGAACGGCTATCACACCAGAAGGTCTCGACTGTCGGTGTGGTGCAGGATGGGAAGCGTTTCAACATAGCCGATTTCGGTAAGCTTGCTGTTCGCTTCCCCTATATCGCATTGGTGCCACAGTGGGACTTCCTGTCACTTCTGGCACGAGAGGCGAAGCAATACGATAATTTTCGGCTTCTCATGTCAGCTCAGGCGTTAGGCGTGACACGCGATCGCGGTCGCATCACGGGAGTCAGGGTGCGTGACCGTTCGGGAGAATTTCGTATCGAGGCGGCACTTACAGTGGCTGCGGACGGCCGTCATTCGGCACTGCGCAAGGATATCGCGTTTACACCGAAAGATCTTGGGTGTGCCCTCGATGTTGTCTTCTTCAGGCTGCCCCGACGAGAAACAGATCCCGAAGAGGGAATTTGCGTGCGTCTAGGACGGGGAAAGATCTTCGGAGCTACCGATCGGGGCGAGTACTGGCAGATGTCGTATGAGACAAGTCGCGGTGGTTTCGAAGTGCTTCGGCGTCAAGGGATCGAGGCCTTGCGTGCGGACTTGGCACGGTTGGTGCCGTTCATGGCAGACCGAGTTGACGATATACGCGGGATCCACGATGTCAGCGTGTTGCAATGCCGTATCGACCGGCTTCGTCGCTGGCATGTACCTGGGCTGCTTTTCATCGGTGACGCGGCGCATGCCATGTCGCCGGTGGCCGGACTTGGCGTCAACCTTGCCATCCAGGACGCGGTAGCAGCGGCAAACATTCTGTGGCAGCCCATACGGCTTACGCAGGCGACTGGTATCGAAATTGACTGTGCCGCCTTGGCGAAGGTTCAGCGCAGACGCTGGGCGCCGACAGTGCTGTCGCAAGGACTGCAACGAATGGTTCAGCGGTTCGGTATCGATGGCGCCTTGAGCGGAAGGCGGCAGCCGCGGTTCCCGGAGGTTCTCGATCGATTCGAAGTGCTGCAAAAGTCCATGAGCCACGTGATTGGTGTCGGGTTCGGGCCCGAGCACGTTCGCTCTCCGCAGCACGCCTGCGCTAGATGAGGAGATGGTTGTGCTGGAAGAAGTTGTGATCGTTGGCGGCGGTACCGCGGGCTGGATGACTGCGTCGTACCTGAAGGTCGCGTTCGGTGACAGGATCACCGTGACAGTGGTGGAGTCAGCGCGGATCGGGGCAATCGGAGTCGGCGAGGCCACGTTTAGCACGATTCGGCATTTCTTCGATTACCTCGGATTGGAGGAACACGAGTGGATGCCATCATGTTGCGCCACATATAAACTGGGTATCCGTTTTCAGGACTGGCGCAGGCCGGGCCATCATTTCTATCACCCCTTCGAACGCCAGCGGGTAGTAGACGGATTCGGTCTAACCGACTGGTGGCTGGACAATCCGAGGTCCGACAGCTTCGATCGCGATTGCTTTTTGATAGGTACCTTGTGCGACAACGATAAGTCGCCACGCCGCCTCGATGGATCGTTATTCATGGGTACCGACGGAGAGGACACCGCATATCGGACGACGCTGTCCGAACAGGACACGCAGTTTCCGTACGCGTATCACTTTGATGCGTCACTGCTGGCGGACTTCCTGCGAGAATTTGCGGTACGCCGTGGTGTCCGCCATGTAGTCGATGACGTAGTGGATGTTCTGCAGGACGATCGCGGCTGGATTAGCGAGGTGCGCACTCGCGCGCATGGCAGCATCGAGGGCGACCTCTTCATCGATTGCACAGGGTTTTCCGGCCTGCTTCTCGGGCGTGCAATGGCGGAGCCCTTTGAGTCGTATCAGGGGAGTCTCCTCAACGACCGGGCGGTGGCCTTGCGCGTCCCGACCGACCAGAACGGCGGGCATCTGCCCCCTTACACGACCGCGACAGCCCAAGACGCTGGGTGGATCTGGAGCATCCCCCTGTTTGACCGAATCGGTACGGGCTATGTCTACGCCGAGGATTACTGCAGCCCCGAGGATGCGGAGCGTGCTCTGCGTAACTTCGTCGGCCCCGCAGCGGAAGGGTTGGAGGCCAATCATATTCGAATGCGTATCGGGCGAAGCCGAAGAAGCTGGGTGGGGAACTGTGTGGCGATCGGACTGGCCAGCGGGTTCGTTGAACCGCTCGAATCAACCGGGATCTTCTTTATTCAACATGGCATAGAGCAGCTGGTAAAGCACTTTCCTGACGAGAACTGGGAGGAAAGCCTGCGAGACTCCTACAACCGCGTGATCAACCGATGTATGGATGGCGTTCGTGAGTTCCTCGTGCTTCATTACTATCTGGCCGCGCGTGTGGATACTCAGTACTGGCGTGACACAAAATCCGTCCAGCTCCCTGCTGCTCTGGCGGAGCGGATCGAGCACTGGCGCAGCAAGTTACCCGACGCTGGATCTGTCTACCCCCACTATCACGGATTCGAGCCCTACTCATACGTCTGCATGTTTGTCGGGCTTGGCGGAATCCCGGCACGGCCATCGACGGTCGTGCGGTACCTAGATGCGACGCGTGCGCAGCGTGAGTTTGACCTGCTTGCGCAACAAGCGTCACGTCTGCGGCACTCATTGCCGACCCACCGCGAGTATCTCGCTCAGATGTACTGAACCGCCAGAACCGACACTCGTACTCGCCCAGAGAGATCGATTCACTACATACGTGTGGGTTCATGGTTCGGACACCGCTGGCTTTGCGGTCCAGCACCACCGTGATGTCTGGGCAGACGAGTGGTGTGGAGGCTGCGGCTCCGGACGGAGGATGAGAAGTGGACAAGAAACGAAACCCGAGGAGTCTTCGCGGATGACACTGGCCCCGAATGAAACACATGACACAAAGGGACCTCTGCGCTCAAGGTGCGTGACCGTTATCGGCGCCGGTGTCGCGGGACTCGTGGCGGCGCATGAGCTGGAACAGCTCGGACACCGTGTTGAGCTTCTTGAAGCGCGCCAGACCGTGGGCGGGCGTTTGCATACGCATAGTTTCTCGTTGGGGCGGAAGGGACCCATCGCAGAACTTGGTGCGATGCGGATCCCGGCCCGGCACTGTCGAACGATGAAGTTGATCGATCAGCTCGGGCTCTCTGATCGAGTACGGCAATTCCGCACCCTGTTCTCTGACGATTCCAACTACCTCGCAACACCCGATGGTCACGCACGAGTACGGGATGCGTCGCCGGCGCTGGTAGCCAAGTTCCTTGCGGATAGTGCTCTAAGAGAGCGTTATCCAGATGATGCGGTGCTATGCGCATCATGGCTGGCCGCGAGTGTCAACGCTATTGCACCCGATAGGTTCCGCCATGGTCTTGGCGCGGATCTCAATGTCGAGCTGCTCGATCTACTGCGGCGCATCGATCTAGCGCCGTTTATCGTCACGCGAAGTGGTATCGAGCGTGTCGATCTCAACCGGTTCTTCGCCAACCATCCAAACTTCGCGTGTGGAACCAGACTCAGGCTCTTCTTCGCCGATGTCGTTACCGAGACATCATCGGCACTGTTTCGCTTGGAGGGCGGAATCGATCAGATCGCTGTCCGTCTGTCGGCGCGGTTGCGCGGTCCAATCCACCGGGGGAGCCGGGTTACCGGCCTGCATGTTGTGCGCGACGGGGTATTTATAGAGACGCATCGCGGACCGAACACCGAGTTGATCCGGCGCGATTGCGTGTTGTGTACGGTGCCCTTCTCTGTTCTGCGTGGAATCCGGTTGTCCGGAATGACCGCAGACAAGATGGCGATCATCCGCGATATGCGTTACTGGGCAGCGACCAAGATAGCTCTGCATTGTCGCGAGGCGTTCTGGGAGCGCGATGGGATAAGCGGGGGAGGTTCCTTCACCGGCGGATTGGTACGCCAGACCTACTACCCACCGGTCGAGAGCGATCCTCGACTGGGTGCGACATTGCTAGCCAGCTACACAATTGGCCCTGATGCAGACTTGCTGGCGCAGATTCCGATGGAGCAACGCCTTGCCATGGTCCGCGCGGAACTCTGCAAGATTCACCCGGAGCTCAGTCAACCAAGCATGGTGTGCGGCAAGGTAATGAGAGCGTGGGGTGACGATCCTCTGAGCATGGGTGCGGCTTCGGTCAGATGGGGCAAGGATTCAGATACAGCGGAGGAAGAACGGCTGCTAGCGGCAGCACCTCAGGGCGGTCTGTTCTTCGCCGGAGAACACTGCTCGTCCGTCCCGGCTTGGATCGAGGGGGCTGTGGAGTCGGGGATGAATGCCGTCAGTCAGATAGACGCCTACATGCAGTCGACCGGCGTGGGCGCCATGGTTTGTGACGCAGGCTGTGAGGGCGGTGCGGCGTGACTACGGCTTCAGAACGTTCTGTCGATGTGCTGATCGTCGGCGGTGGGCCCACAGGACTCGCCATGGGAATGGAACTACGATCGCGCGGTGTCGATTTCGTGATCGTTGAGTCTGGCGACGGTACGGTCACGCATCCGAAAGTGAGTGGCATTGGCCCGCGGTCGATGGAGCTGTTCCGCCGCTGGGGGGTTGCGGAGAAGATCCGCCAGTCTGGTTGGCCCGGTGATCATTCACTGGATTGCGCATGGGTCACAAAGATCGGTGGCCATGAGTTGCATCGAGTTCGTGGATTCACCATGGATACGCGACCGGACTACGACCACACACCAGAACCGGATGCGATCTGTCCGCAGCATTGGCTGGCGCCTTTGCTTTATGCCGAGCTCGGCATCGCCCCCGCGGGTCCCATCTTGACACGTACCCGACTCGATAGCTTCGACCAGGACGACGAAAGTGTTTGCGGCCGGGTCACAGACCTCGTGACGGGTGCGCAATCGGAAATCCATGCGCGATATATGGTCGCGTGTGACGGTACTTCTTCAGAGGTCAGGCATGCATGCGGTATCGCGGCACCGGCGTTGCACCGGACAGAGACGTTCCGCAACATACTGTTCCGTGCGCCCAAGCTACGCACGCAGCTGGGGGATGCGGCGGCCGGTTTCTACTATCTGATGATCTCCTCCGCGTTGAGATTTCCCGTTCGGGCGCTTGATGGTCAAGAACTCTATCGATTGACCGTCGGGCTGCAGGGCGACCGGGAGGCGATGGATGATGCAGAAGAATTGGTACGGAGAGCAATTGCGTTCAGCACTCCGGTTGAGGTGTTGTCAGACAACGAGTGGCGGCTGGTCCATCGCGTCGCGGAGACATTCCATCACGGCAGAATCTTCTTGGTCGGCGATGCTGCGCACACATTGTCTCCATCAGGCGGTTTCGGCATGAACACCGGAATCTGTGGCGCCGCCGACCTCGGTTGGAAACTAGCCGCCACATTGGGTGGATGGGCCGGGCCCCACCTGCTTGATAGCTATACGGTTGAGCGTAGACCGGTAGCCCTCAGGGGGGTGGAGGAGGCCAATCGGAATCTCGTCCGAGCGATGAAACGCGAGGTTCCGGATGGACTCGGGGATGATTCGGCACACGGTGAGTGGTTGCGCGCCCGGGTTCGGGATGCGCTTGCCGACAGCGGGTTGGCGCGTGAGTTTGATGCGCCCGATATCCATCTTGGTTTCAGATATGAGAACTCTCCATTGGTGATTCCCGACTCCGAGGTGTGCCCCGCGGTGCACGTTCCGTCGGGCACAGAGGACGTGCGGCCCAGCACGCGCCCCGGATCACGCGCACCGCACGCCTGGTTGGCGAGAGGAGAATCGACACTGGATCTGTTTGGCAATGGATTTGTACTGCTGTGCTTTGCGGCCTCCGGCCGGATCCGACGGGTGGAAAGAGCGTTCGCAGACAAGGGCGTGCCGTTGAAGGTTATCGCTGAGAGGCAGCGTGATATCGCCGAACTGTATGCGCGGCGATTCGTACTTGTCAGACCAGACGGGCACGTCGCCTGGCGTGGTGAACGGCCCCCGGTAAACCCGGAGGAGCTTGTCGAACGGGTGCGGGGCTCGTACTCGAGATGACTGAAACTACGAATTATGGCGCGCTGCCACCATTTTCATTGACCGGATGGACTTCCGCCGATATCGCGAACCCGTACCCGGCGTACCTCCGGTACCGTGAGGTATCGACGGTCCATCGCGGCACCGACGGGACACATTATCTGCTCGGCTACGATGAGGTGGCGAAGGCGCTCTCTAGCAAAAGTTTTGGACGCCGCGCAGCGACTGCGGGTCATTCGGGGACTGGCGGCTTGGTTCCGGCTGAGTGCGCGGCCCTGCGGAGTATGGTGGAGAGCTGGCTGGTGTTTCTCGACCCGCCCCGTCACACCGAGCTAAGGTCCGTGCTCGCTGGGCGTTTCTCTCCTGCGGTAGTCGCTGGCTTACGGCAGCGTATAGCCGACATCGCCGCCTCATTGCTTTCACGCTGCGCCCTGGATCCGGAATTCGATTTGGTGCAGGCGTTTTCGGCCCCATTCCCGATCCTGGTGATTTCGGAGCTACTGGGCGTGCCAGCATCAGACTGGAAGTGGTTACGAGACAGGGTGATGGCCATTCAGGCGATAAGCAGCAGCCGAAGGTTGACGAGTGGCGTTGAGGTGTTTCGGCTCGCGGACGCCGCGGCGGCAGAACTCAGTGAGTACTTTGTATCGCAGGCGAGGCTGCGGCGGAGAGCGCCCAGAGACGACTTGGTGTCGTTGATGGCGTCCGATAACGCTCTTTCCTCTAGTGAAATCGCCTCCAGTTGTGTACATCTCATGTCAGCAGGACACGAAACGACGACGAATATCCTGGGCAAGGCGGTACTGGCTCTTGGCGCAGATCGGTGGGTGCTGAGCCTGCTACGGGCATCACGGGGTGTGCCGATCTCCGCCGTCGAGGAGCTGGTTCGATTTGATAGCCCGGTTCAGTCGGTGACCCGCTGGGCGTACCAGGACGTGTGCTTGGCGGGGAGCGACATTGCCCGCGGTACTCGGGTGGTCGCAGTGCTGGGTGCGGCCAATCGTGATCCCGCACGTTTTCCTGAACCGGATGTCCTGCGCCTGGATCGCGGTGCGGGCTGCGGTGTTGGGTTCGGGCAAGGAATTCACTACTGCCTGGGTGCAGCGCTCGCACGCGCCGAAATTGAGATTGGCCTCGATCTGTTGCTTGGCGTACTCGGTGAGTTCACTGTCACAAGGGTGGAGTACCCATGCGACATGGTCTTTCATGGCCCCTCGTCGCTTGTGCTCCGCCGCAGCTAGTGTTCGTCGCGATGTTGATCTGCGCGAAACAGAACTTTGTCGAGATGCTCTAGCACGCGGGTGATCGTTTCCCAGCTAAATGGATTGGCTATGGCGGCGATATGTCCGTCTGGACGCACCAGGACGAGTTTTGTGCTCCTAGTCGCCCGGTATGCGCGGCAGACTTCGATTTCGTTTCCGGTAAGTAGATGCGTCTTGACGTCGGCGGCATATCGAGCTGCCAAGAGGTTCCGCAACTGGGCGGCTTGAAATGGATCGATAGGCCCGATCAAGAGAATGTGATAGTTCGGTGAGTGCGTAAGTGCCATGACATCGCGGGCTGAGCCTCGGGGGCTGGTGAGGGTCGCGTAGGGTGCCCGATCGCCGGCGTGAGGGCCCCGGCCGCTGGCGTCCGAGTGATCTATGGCGGTACTGGTTCGGTAAGCAATCCATAGCTGGGAGAACATGTCAAAGAACAATCTGCGCACGGGTGGCAGTCGGCAGGCTAGCCCGATAGCACGCGTTGCGACGTGCGTCCGCATCCACAACGCCACGGGGCTGGTTGATGTCTCTAGCTTGAATCCGATGTCAGTGCGGGCAAGCACGGCGGCGGCGACCGGGCGACGTTCGGTTTCATACGTTTCCAGGAGCGAAGCCGGCGCCTCGCCGCTGACAACCTGTGCAAGCTTCCACCCGAGGTTCATCGCGTCGCCAACTGCAAGATTGAGCCCTTGTCCTCCCGCGGGGTTGTGAATATGGGCGGCGTCGCCAACGAGAAAGGAGTGGCCGATTTGGAAACTCCTGCTGATGCGGCTGTGAAATCGAAACATGGCTGCCCACACGATCTTCTGCAACTCCGCATCGACCGAGAAGTAGGACTCAAACCAGTGCCGCAGGTCGCTATCGTCGAGCCTTGCGTAGGCGTCGTGTGACAGGTTGTCTGCTTCCGGCCCGCGATGAAAGCCTGGGGGCACTACGCCGAAGAGCCGATAGCGCCCGCTCGCCAGCGGAAGCACGCCCACGAATCCGCCACGTGTGAGATTCAGTCGCATCTTTTGCATACCAAGGTTAACCGCCAAGTCGACGTCAGCGAGAAGTCCCTTCTGCGTGTATGTTTCGCCGCCAAAATCCTGACCAGTAAGACGCCGGACTGCGCTGCTCGCTCCGTCCGCGCCGACGAGCCAACGAGTAGAGACAGTGCTAGCTCCCATGGAGCCCACAATGTTCACACGCACCCCGTCGGCCATTTCAGCGATATCCTCCACCGCACTGCGCCATGAGACATGTATGCCATGCCTGGCAAGTGCGGCGACCAGAATACGTTCGGTTACGAACTGTTCTAAGGAAAGTGCGTAGGGAAACCTGGTTCGAGCTGCCGTTCCGGTGCCTGCTAAGGGCAACTCGCCCACGTGCCTGCCGTTCTCGTGAATGGCCACATGAGTTATCGGCACCCCGCTGGCAACGGCATGGTCGGCGACTCCGAGACGGTCGAAGTGCTCCAGTGTCCGGGCGTGCACGATAGTTGCGCGAGATTGTTGTACGGGCCCGGGCTTTCGATCGACAATCTGTACCCGCACTCCGTGCTGCGCGAGCAGCAGGGCGGTGCATAGCCCGCTCGGTCCCGCCCCCACGACGAGAACGTCACAATCGAAATCTGTTTCCATAACTGAACCTGTTGTCTAGTAAGGGGATTCCTGCGGCACTTTTAAGTATTCCAATGCTTGGCCGGGGGCTCATCCTGCGTGTGAAGCGATACACACCACGCATACGCATAGTTTCTATCGCGATGGCACTCAGCTCAGTGCCGCCTGATGAAGCCGGAAGTACCTTCGCGGTATGACCGCTGGTAACCCCAAGGATTTGATTCCGGATGAGACCCCGTACTTCGATGATCTCGCCGAGATGTACGAGAGCTTCACGGCAGTAAGGGACGCACGTACCAGTCCGATTCGTACGTGGCTTGTCGAACATCTCCCCGCGGGTAAGCGCGCACTCGACGTTGGCTGTGGCACAGGCAACAACTGCGTCATGCTGGCCGAACATTACGACGATGTGGTGGGCGTGGACGTCGCCCAGCGCATGCTCGATTTGGCGGCCGTCAAAGAGAGCCGAGTGCCTATCCGCTACGAATGCCGCAGCGCGCTCGAGCTGTCCCCAGATGTTGATGGCCGATTCGATCTAGTGATGTCGGTGAACACGGTGTTCCACATGGGGTCGGCGGCGACGGTGCTACCCCGACTGCGCGAACTCGTAGCGCCCGGTGGACGACTGTTGATTGTCGATGTCACACGTCCGGATAGCGACGCTGACACCGGTGCCGCGTACTCCTATGCCTTCGACAATGCCCGCATCGTCTATGAGGCGTCCGGAAGTGCAGAGCTGGCAGCTTCTGCCCTGCGCATGATGCTGCAACCGCGGTGGCTGGAAATGAGATCAGTGATTACGCCGCAAACCGTTTCGGAGTTTCTCCGCGACTACACCGCCGTACTACCGGGTGTACGCATCACTCATGACCTGATACCCACTCTGGTCGCAGCTGCCTGGGACGCTGACTGAGATCCGGAACGGAGTGCATTGACAATGAGCGTGCTCAACGTGCCGAGAGTGCATTTCGCAGGTGTCGCAGCGACGCGCCTCCCGACCGGGCCGCGCAGCGGGCTGTTGGATCTCGCTACCAACCAACCGCTCACTCTTGACGGTCCGTTTCCACTCGAGCGCCCGGCGCAGGAATACGACGAGTTATTGGAAGCCGGCGGCAGCCGATTCGATCACTCGGGCGCGTTGAAGGCCGACGGCCCATTTCACACCCTGAAGGGATGGAATTTCGGTGGGAACGGGCATTTTTGGATCGACGCAAAAGTGGTTTCCTGCGAGCGCGTGTCAGGTGTGGTGGACACCGATGACGTTCTCGTTGGACGAGACGTGGACTTCTGGGGGCACTATTGCGAGTACACGGCGAGCACGGCCAATCGGGCAAGGGTCTTCGACGTAGATCCTTCGTCAAACTGGACCACAACGCTGATGATTGGCCAGTTGGCCCTTGGTCGCCTTGGTCGCTCCCATGATGTCGGATATCTGCTGACCGGTGATGTCAATGGATACTGCCCTCCGCGTTGGCAGAACTCCCGTCACTTCGACCAGGTCGGTGGTCATCCACTTGTGCAGTGGTTGCGGCGCTCCGCGTTGTTCCAGTTCGCGATAGGCCGCGACGAGGGTCTGCAATGGCTGGAGGGCGCTGGGGCCTCACCGGCACTTGCTGCGTTGCGTGAATTGATCGATTCCGGTGCGGCAGATGGCATTGTGGTCCAGTTTGCGTTGACCGGAATGGAAGCTCCGGTCGCTCCCGACGCACCTGATCGGTGGGGGCTGCGCGGAACAATTGGTCCCTGGCGTGCCACGGAGCTGCGGACCTACCCAGCGGGCCGACTACTTGCTCCGCGATCACAGGGCGCCGTCGGCGAGGATGTTTTGCTTCATATGGCGAGCGTTCGTGTGGAGGGCTCAGAGGTAACAATGAACCTGGTTACCGCGATTCCTGCCGTGCGACGACGTGCGCGAGAGGGCCACCCGCCAGTCACCCGTGTTGACGAATTGATCGATATGGGGGATCTCGAACTACAAACAACCGCGGGGGAAGTCATCGCCGTCGTACCGCGAAAGGCCTATCTCGACAGCAACTATCACCTTACCTCCGGGATTCTCACTGTTCCGAGGCTTGATAAAAGCCAGGAGAATCCGGATGCTGCTCTGCGATTCGTCGGCGCCGGCCGGGTATTGCTGGAAGAAGCCGAAACGGTGGTGCAGTCAGACGACGCGAGCTTGTTCCTCGAACATCCGAACTCACGAACTGGCGAGGAGTTCGCCGTTGATGTTTCCGTGCGTTCGTATTTCAGAGGAGAGCCCGCTGCCGCCCAGGCGATAGGCGTCCGGCAATTCTTCAACCCACGGGCGCTGCCGATGGATCCGGCGGCGCAAGCGCCTGGAGCACGTCCGGAAGATGTAATGATCGTCGCGCTACGTGGGTCAGACACTGCCGGGTACACGACGAACGTCACCGTGGGCACAGATGCCCACGGTTTTGGAGTTGTCACGGTGAAAGGCATCCGTGCCGGCACTACGCGGGTACTGCTGCAGCCTGAAGGGGCGCCACTGCCTGGGTTGGAGAGTGCTTGCGGCGCATACGACAATGACGACCAACTGGGCTATTGGCCTACCGTGGGCAGTATTTCAATACGGGTGCTCCCAGATCGTTGGTACCTGGACGATTTGCATGACAGCGCCATTAGTTTTGACCTCTTGTACCGAGAGGTGCTCGCGTACTACGAGCTGCTGTACTCGTTCATGCGGACAGACGTATTGAGCCTTGCCGATGAGTTCAAGGTTGAGCCCTACGCCAGGCTCATCTGGCATGTCAGCGATCCGGCACATCGCGACCGAACCTACTTCATGCCGTCGACTCGCGATATAAGTACACCTCAAATTCGTTTGTTGCAAAGGTATTTCCTCGCGTGCGAGGCCAAGCGCCAGACTCCGCCGATCCCTACTGGGCGTCGTGTTCCCATCGAGCCGATCACTACACGTAACGAACTGCACGCCGCCCTGGATCAGGCGTTGTCGATTGAACTGGCCGTAATGATCCAGTACCTCTATGCGGCTTACTCGATTCCTACTCACGACGCTGCGAAACGCTATGTAGAAAAGGGAATTTGGACGGAAGGGCAGTCCGCTTTGGCGTGCGGCCGCGGGCCGGGGACGCTGGACAACGGATACCGGGGGCTCTTGATGAATGTGGCCAGGGAGGAGATGATTCACTTCCTCGCCATCAACAACATCCGGATGGCAGTGGGCTTGCCGTTCCAGGTACCACGGCTGGATTTCGGGCGTCTGAATGGCACGCTCTGGACTCCACTGGAATTGTCTCTCGAACCATTTGGGCTTACTGCAGTAGAGCGGTTCGTGGAACTGGAACGACCGCACGAGCTGGTACCTGGCTTGGTGGGTGATCGACCCACACCGCAAAGACCTTATCGATACGGCTCATTGAGTGAGCTTTACGCTGCTATTCGGGTCGCGATCCAGCGAATACCAGATGTCTTGGTGGCCAAGAAATATCAAGGAGGGGGAGGACATCACCTCTTCATGCGTGAGTCGGTCAATGCAATCCACCCGGATTACCAGTTGGAAGTCGACGATGTTGCCAGTGCGATATTCGCGATCGACTTCGTTACCGAACACGGAGAGGGTGGAAGGATCGCATTGCCCAACGCTGGTGAAGAGTCGCACTTCGAGACATTCCTCGGGATCTCTGCGTCGCTGGCGCAAGAACGTATGAATACGCCACTAGCAGCACGTGTTCCATGGAATCCGGCATATCCGGTGCTGCGCAATCCGACACTGCACACTGCGGACGCCGCAAGGTGCCATGTCACCAATGCGCCCGCGCGGGTAGCGATGACAGCGTTCAACCGTTCCTATCAGTTGGCCGCGCAACTCATGGTGCAGCACTTTGGCTACTGTCCCGCGGGCAACTTGCGACGATCTCCCGTGATGAATTGGGCGTTAGACATAATGGTCACCGTGCTGCGCCCATTGGGCGAGCTGATTGTCACCCTGCCATCCGGGCTGGCGGGAAAGACTGCAGGGCCATCGTTCGAGCTGGAAAGTGATCCGCGGTACATTCCGCGCCCCGAAATCGCGATGGCATGCATGGCCCGTGAAGCAGATGAAATCGCCACGCTGGCTCGTGACTGTCCTGGATTGACTGTCGCCGTGCCGGACGTTCTGACCTTCCTCGGGGAACAGTTCCGCGTCTTTGCAAGGGACCAACACTGATGGATGCGCAACGTCTCCAGGGACTGGAACTCACCCGCGCACAATCCGAGCAGTGGATGGCAGTGGATCCCGCTGACGGATCCGCAGGCAACGTGGCTCACTGCGTAGAACTCACCGGCCCTGTCGATTTTCTATTACTCGCGCAGGCATGCAATTTCGAGCTTATGGCATCCGGTGCCGACGTGATCAGATTCTCTGAACACGAGGGCCGCCCATATCAATGGTTATCTCGAGGACTCAGCAGAGATCCGCTTTGGGTGGACCTTACCGAAGAGGCGGACCCGGTCGCTGCGGCGTATTCGTGGATGCGCCGTGATTACACCGAACCACGCCCTATGACGGGTAATCCGCTCACGCTCTGGGCGCTGATCAAGGTGGGGCCGGATCACTATTTTTGGTACGTGCGGTCCCATCATGCCGTGATAGACGGCTACGGTGGCCTCGCGATCACAGCCCGGATCGCCGACCACTACTCGGTGAGGATTCAGGGTGAAGAGCCAGCTCCCTATCGCGGCCTTTCGGTGTCAGAACTCATTACGCTGGAACAGGAATACACGAATTCTGAAGATTTCGGACAGGACCGTGCCTACTGGGCCGAGCGCACGGCCGAGCTAGAAATCGCAGTACATCATCACGAGGCAGAGACGCGCAGCACGCTGGAGCACCGTGCAGAGGCCGGGCTTAGCGCAGAACTAGGCGTGAGGCTGGATGCTGTTGCCGAGATGGCGGGCACAAGCATTGCCAGGGTCCTGACGGCTGCGCTCTGCGGATTCGAATCAGTGCTGTCAGGCCAGGACACGGGCATAGTGGCGCTTGCGGTTGCCGGCCGGCGGACCACGGCGCTGAAACTCTCCGGCGGGATGATCTCTAACGCGATACCGATCGCGCTCCACTGTGGGTACCCGGTCACCAGAGACGGTTTGATCAAAGCCGCCGCCTCTGCGGTGTCCAGCGGTCTGCGGCATGCGCGGTATCGGTTCGAGGACATAAGACGCGACGCCGGTGCCGTGGGATATGGGAGGAATGCATTCGGGCCCACGGTGAACATACTTTTGGCCGACAACATCGTGCGGTTGGGCGTGGCTATGGGCAAGTACGAGATTCTCACCTCGGGGAACACCGAGTACCTGCATTTCGATATCTACCGATCTGGGCCCGAGAATCTCCTACATATCAACCTTATTGGGAACGATGCCTTCTTCACCGCGACAGATATCGGGGAACGGTTAGATCGGTGTTTGAGATACCTGCGCGAGTTCTTGAGTGCCCCTGGCGACACCCCACTCGGCAAGATCAACACACTCGATGATGCGGAACGGCGCCGGGTACTTACCTGGGGCAACGGCGAGGAGCTCGCGCAGGATGCCGTTCTGCCCGAAGATTCCTCGCTCGGGGAGATCTTCCAAAGACGAGTAGCCACTCACGTAGATGAGGTGGTGATCCGCAGCGACGGTACTTCGTGGAGGTACCGAGAGTTCGCACGCCGCGTCAATAGGCTGGCTCGACAGTTGATCGAACGGGGTGTTGGGCCCGAGACCGTCGTGGCGGTTGCGATGGTGCGGTCGGTGGACATGTTGGTGAGTGTGTACGCGGTGATTGTCGCAGGCGGCGCTTACCTTCCCATCGATCCGGCGTCGCCGGAACACCGCAATGCACATATCGCAGAGGCGGCCGCACCGCATCTTGTTCTCACCAGGAGTAGTGACCCTCATACCCGAGGGTTGCCGGCATCTGTCCCCGTCATCGCGGTCGACAGGATTGACCTGTCGGAGTTCTCCGATCGCCCCGTCGTCGATGCCGATCGAAGGTGCTCACTTCGGCCGGGTCACATTGCCTACATAATCTTCACCTCTGGTTCGACCGGAAGGCCCAAGGGAGTAATGGTCGATCATGCGGCCATCGTTGCCCATCTGAGATGGATGCAAGCGCGATACCACATGAGTTCCAGTGATGTGGTATTGCACAAAACCCCTCCCACTTTTGATGTTTCGGTGTGGGAGATGTTGTGGCCAATTTTATTTGGAGCGCGAGTAGTGATTGCCGCTCCAGATGGGCATACCGATCATGACTACTTGGAGGCTCTCATATGCACCGAGCAGGTAACGATTGCCCACTTCGTGCCTTCCGTGTTGGAGGTGTTCGCGGCCGAGGCTGAGCTATCGGCCTGTCAGAGCGTGCGGATGATCATCTCGTCGGGTGAAGTGCTGCCGGCTGATCTGGCCAGCCGCCTACGCGCGGCCGGCATCGAGATACATAACCTATATGGACCCACGGAAACAACCATTGATGTTACTTCGCACCAAGTTTCGGAGTCAGATACCGATACGGTACCGATAGGCGCACCCGTCGCGGGTACCCGGCTCTTCGTGCTGGATGGATGGCTGAGGCCGGTGCCGCCAGGAGTGCCGGGTGAATTGTATGTCGCCGGAATGCAGTTGGCGCGCGGCTACGTCAACTGCCCGGGATTGACTGCGCAGCGCTTCGTGGCCTGCCCCACCGCTGCGGGGGAGCGCATGTACCGCACCGGCGATGTGGTGCGGTGGGATGCATCAGGGCACCTAGAATATTTGGGACGCAAGGATTTTCAGCTGAAGTTACATGGAGTGCGCATTGAACCGGGTGAGATAGAAGCCGTCTTGACGGATCATCCTGCCATCGACCGTGCCGTGGTGATAGCGCATTCGGAGGGGCGAGTAAAAGATCACAGGCTGGTGGGATACGTCGTGGCGGCAGGCGACTTCGGCGTGGCGCACGAGCGCGACACAGTACATCGCTGGCGTGACGTCTACGACGAACTGTATGGCGACGGGGCACAAGATCAGCCTTCCCGACGTGGCTTGGGGGCCGAAGACGACTTCACAGGCTGGAATAGCAGCTACACGGGAGCTCCGATTCCGTTGGATCAGATGCGTGAATGGCGTGACATGACAGTGAACCGCATTCGTGAACTCGGACCGCGACGAGTATTGGAGATCGGTGTTGGCTCGGGGCTGATTCTGTCGAAGATCGCACCCCTGTGTGAGGTCTACTGCGGTTCGGACCTCTCGCCCGTGACTGTGGCCCGCCTGGAGCGGTGGCTGGGTGATGTGAAGGAGGCTTGGGCTGGGCGCGTCCATCTTATCGCCGGTGGGGCAGACGAATTGAGTGACTACGCCACCGGACACTTTGACACCGTCGTACTTAACTCAGTTGTGCAGTACTTCCCCAGTGCGCACTACCTGCGGCGTGTTGTTGATCGGGCCCTGCGGGTACTCGCGCCAGGCGGTGCGCTGTTCATCGGTGATGTACGAAGTTTGAGATATCTGCGGGAACTCGAGACCGGGGTGGAATTGGCACGGGGAAGTGACGGCGATTCGGGCGATGTACGTCGGCGCGTGCTGAGGCGATTGTCGAATCAGCGTGAACTGTTGGTGGATCCGCACTTCTTCTCCGAGATCGCTCACGAGTTCCCCGGCGTTGTGCACGACATCCAGCTCAAGCGGGGCAGCTCGATCAACGAACTGACTCGTTACAGATATGACGTAGTCCTACATAAGATGCCTAAACCGACTGTCTCCGTGAAGAAGGCGGCGCGCGTCGAGTACGTCGATATAGATGCCATCCGGTCGCTACTCTTGGGGCAAGGTATGGAATGTGTTCGAGTGCTGGCTATTCCGCATCGGGGCTTGTTGACTGAAATCCGGGCGGTCGACGAGCTTGCGAAAAATTTGAAAGACCTAGCGACACCACGGGATCGTGAGGGCAGCGCCGCTGATGGACTGCCTGAAGGGCTGTTGCCAGAAGATCTCCACACGGCGGCGGCCGAGTGCGGCTACTCGTGTGCGGTCACATGGTCGGCGCGACGCGGCTACATGGAGGCCGTCTTCGTGCAGACGTCTGCGCTGAACGGCAGCTGCATCGTCGATGCCTACGTCCCCGGTACTTCGAGCCGGTCTGCTAGACCAACGTCGAACAAGCCGATGGCTGGTGTCCTGGCCGAGGCCGTGCGTGAGTTCGCCGCGGCACGGCTGCCCGACTATATGGCGCCGTCGGTGATCGTGGTGCTCAGTGAGTGGCCGTTGACCGCGTCGGGAAAGCTGGATCGTGCTGGACTGCCAGCTCCGTCGATGGTGCAGAACAGGTACCGTGCTCCCACCTCCGAAGCAGAGCGGCTCTTAAGCGGCGTATTTGCTGAAGTGCTGGGAGCGGATCGGGTCGGCATCGACGATGACTTCTTCGCGCTGGGAGGGGACAGCATTCTCTCGACGCAGATCGTAGCGCGGGCGCGCAGGATCCCCGTGGTGTTTACGTCACGCGATGTGCTCGAGAAGCGCACGGTAAGACGGTTGGTCCAGTTCATCACGAGTGGAGAAACAACCCCTGCCCTGCAGGAAGTCTCCGGCGGAGGCGTGGGTGAGATGGAATTGTCGCCTGCGGCCCAATGGTTGATGGAGTTGGGAGGCAACGGTTGCGGCCGCTTCCATCTCTCCACGCTGGTCAGATTGCCTAGAGGTATCGATCGGCGCGCGCTTGTTTCAGTGCTCACTGCGGTGATCGGACAACACGCCATGATGCGCGCTCGGTTGTACCGCAAAGAAGTGGGATCCCAACAGGAATGGCGAATAGTTGCGGGTTCGGCGAGCTCGATAGACGTCGATGCGCTGCTGAGCCGCGTCCAAGTCGAGAGTGGTCAAGGTATTCCGGAAGGCGTCTGGGAGGCGGCGGTAAGCGAGTTGAACCCATTCTTGGGCAACGTGGTCCGAGCGGTATGGCTTGATTGCGGACCTGACAGTGAGGGCAGCTTGTTGCTGGTGGCGCACCATCTGATTTTCGATGGCGTGTCTTCACGGATCGTGCTGGAGGACCTGGCGGCAGCGTGGGCGGATATCGAGGCGGGACGACCGCTCGCCCCATCGGCGGGCGGTACCTCGATGCGAACCTGGTTGCATGCCTTGCGTGCTGAGGCGAGTTCCGCGCCTCGGGTGGCGGAGCTTGCGATGTGGAAATCGATGCTTGAGGGGCCAGATCCGCTGCCGGGGATTCGGGCGCTTGATCCGGCGGTGGACACCACCTCGAAAATCCAGCGAGTGCAAACATTTATTGACACTGAAACGACTTCGGCAATTCTTGGCCCCGGGCTGGCAGGGGAGGAGCCTCAGCTTGGCGATATTTTGATGGCTGCGTTGGCAGTCGCCGTGGCACGGTGGCAGGGCCGAAGAGGCGTGGTGCTGCCGTCGGTACTTTTGCGGCTGATAGGCCATGGTCGTCAGGAGCTTGCGGGGGCGGACCTATCGCGGACGGTGGGGTGGTTTAACTCGATATATCCACTACGGATTGACTTATCCGGCATTCATTTGGACGAAGATCCAGTAGGTAATCGCGATATCGCCGCAGCGGTATTGGCCGTCGCGCACCGCGTGCAAAGTATCCCGGATGGCGGTGTTGGGTATGGGCTACTTCGGTATCTGAACCGAGACACCGCACAGGAGTTGCCTGCTGAAATGCCAGGCCGGATCTGCTTTAACTATCTCGGTCAAATACAGACCGACACAAAGGATGCCGGTGCATGGAAGCCAATCGTCGAGGGACTGTATGAATCCATGCCAGACCCCGGGCTGCCCGCCGCCGCGGCCCTGGACATCACCGTGGTTGTGATCGACGGCCGGATGATTGGGGATTTCGGATTTCCCACGTTGTTGTTTGAGATGAGGGAGGTGCAGGAGCTGGCCGAATTGTGGGCTGACGCGTTGTCCAGTTTGGCCGTAACAGTGAGTAGTAGGTAACGAAGGGCACGAGCCCTTGTTCGATGAGTTGGCAAGGTGCACAGCTGAGTTGATTGCATGGCGCAGTGTCTTCTTAACTTGCTTTAAGCCAGGCTCCTGGTTTTGCGATTACGGTTGATCATGGCCTCTTTCTGTAGGGTGGGGCGGATTGCAGCCTTGTTCTTGTTGATTCGAGTTGACCATGACAAGAGGTTGCGGTGGAGAAGGTTAGATGGAGTTCACAATCATTGCGGCCGTTGCGCGGTCGCAATGATCACGTAAGGCGCATCGTCGAGATACTGGATGTTGCGGTAAAGACGCGGCGCTGCAAGATACTTCTGCTGGAGTCTCCGGTCGGCAGCGGCAAGAGCCGGCTACTGCTCGAGTCAATGTTGTTGGCCGACCGCCGCGGCTACGCGGTGATCGATGGTCTCCCGGAAAAGCCGCGCGTCATGAAGTCCTCGATGACACGAGCCTGTCAGCTCGAGTCTCAAATCAAGGATCTGCTCAGGCGGGGGCCGGTTTTGGTGGCCGTCGATGATCTCCAATGGGTCGACACCCCGAGCGTGGAAGCGTTGTTGGGCTTGGTTGATAGGTTTGCAGGCGTCCCGTTGGTGTGGGAATTTGCGCTCAGGCCAGGAGGTTTGGATGATCTCGGCGGGTATTTCTTCAAGGCGATGAGCCGAGATGGGCGAGCCGAGTGGCTCCAGCCACTGGGAGCGTTATCTGAGTCGGCGATTGCCGAAGTTGTCGGTGATCTGCTCGACGCGGAACCCAGTCAGGATCTGGTGAGATTGTGCGAGTGTTTTGACGCCACTCCGCAGGTCACGGTGCAGCTGATTCAGGGGCTGGTAGAGGATGGCGCGATCGAGGCAAATCACGGTGTGGCGAAGCTGAAGCCTGAGAAACCTGATCCTTATGCCGGTGAAACCATAATGGCACCAGCATGTTTGGCATCTCTGGTGTCAGATCGACTTTCTGCGCTGCGGGGAGTAAGTCGAGAGGCGCTGCAAGTGGCGGCCGTTTTGGGACGGGTCTTCTGTCCGGAAGATTTATCGGAGATGCTCGGATGTTCTCCGGCGGAGTTGGTGGCTCCCCTGTCGGAGGCCGTGGCCGCTGGTTTGATTGTTGCTCAAGCGGTTGACTTCGCCTTTCCGCATGATCTGATCCGCCGTGCGGTGCTGGGGAGCGTCCCGGCTCCCTTGGTCCCGCTACTGCATCGTCAAGCCGCAGCAATGCTGGTCGAACGAAACGGTGGGCACACGGAGAGGTCCGCTGTGCATTTGTTACATGGACACGCGAATGATGCGGAGGCGGCTGGGATCATCGCCCGGATCGCTGAACGATTGATGTCGGTTGCGCCTGAGTCAGCTGCCACCTTGGCATTGCGCGGAATGGAGAAGGCGCCCAAGGGTAGTCGTGTGCACCTGAGGATGGCCGGCATTGCGGTCGTTGGGTTGCTTCGGTCCGGCAGTCTAGCTCGAGCGGCCGAAATCGCTGAGCAGGTCATGCGCGACCCTTGGGAGGGAGCCGGCGTAATGGTTGACCGGGTTCGGGCGGGCCTGATTACCGCGATGGCACTGCGCGGAGAGACGGACGGAGCTTTTGTGCTGGCATCGAATTCACAAGGTCCTGCAGACGGTCGTGCTGTACGTCGTACCCAGCTGGTGCGGCTGGCGCTTTCGTTCTTTTCGCAGATCGAGTCTGTCGAGACTACGGCCGAGGGGATCCTGTCCGATTCGACATCATGCCCAGCCTCCATGACGATGGCGGCGATGTCGATACGTGCGACGGTGTCCTGGCGCCGAGGCAAGGCTTCCGATGCGTTGTGCGCAATCGAGGAATCGGTTGACCTGTGGCAAAGACAATCTGGGGACTCCTTTGATTCCTACCCGTTGTGGCAGAAGGCGTGGATGCTGCTGCGGATGCAGGAATTGGACGCCGCCGACAGCGCAATCGAGGCCCTCGGCCGGGTTATTGAGTCCAGCAGGACGGAAGTGCTGGTTCCGGTCTATTTGTCGTTGCGTGGATGGTGCCGACTCGCCCGCGGCGATGTGGCCGGAGCAGAAGTGGACGGCTCCGATGCGTTGAGCTTGTGTTATCGCTACCGGATGCAACTGCCCGTTCCGTGGCTGCACGCGTTTCTGGCATGTACTGCGCTACGCCGTGGCGAGCTGGGATTGGCATCCGACTGCGTGCAACGCCTTGACGAGTGTCTCCCGCACAATCAGCAACATCCGTTGTGGGGGCTGCGGTGCCTGATCCGCGCCCAGGTAAGTGCGGCCGGCGGTGAGCCTGGGACGGCCTTCCGAGCTCTGCTCGACGCTGGCGACAGCCTGGAACTGATAATCGCGGACCCTGCGTCTGCAGCCTGGTGTGTGCGGCTGGCGCGGAGTGTCGGCCACGAATCCTTTGCGCGGGATGTAGTACGGACTTCCCGGATGATCAGCGAGCTGAACCCGGATCAGCCATTCTTGGCGGTAGTGGCGGATCACTGCCGGGCACTGATGGACCGTGATGCCGTTATCGTCAAATCCCTTGCGGGCCAATATACGGACCCGTGGGTTCACGCTTCGGCGACAGAGGACGCCGGGGTGTTGCTGGCAGCAGTGGACCGTGCGGCCGCGGTAGCTGAACTCAGTGCCGCGATGGCGGTTTACGTGGAGTTGGGCGCGGACTGGGACGCTGCCCGGGTTCGGCATCGGCTGCGTGACCTCGGTGTCCGACGGCGGCATTGGAGTCACACCACGCGTGCATCCACGGGTTGGGCAAGTCTGACCATTGCCGAGGAGAAGGTGGCGCGGCTGGCCGCTGGAGGTCTCACCAATCGCCAGGTCGCGCGGGAGCTCTTTATCTCTGCCCACACAGTCGGGTTCCATCTGCGCCAGATTTACCGCAAGCTGGAGATTCGGTCGCGGGTAGATCTGGCAAGAATCGCGCCACCTGAAGTGTGCGATGTGCTGGGTGGCGAGCGGGGAGAAGGATGATCTGTGATTCACCCACAGGTGGTGGTGCCGCACGGGGAGGCGCATTTGTTGTCGCAGTTGTCGTGCTCATCGCGGCCGTAGCGTGCGTCTCTTCAGGTCCGCGTTCCAGAAAGCCGACCATTTCCGGTGATGGCACGGTGGTCACTTTCCCTGTCGGCGGAGACGTTCTGCGGTTGGATCTGCGCGACCTCCGTGTGAACGGAGCGGCGGAGCTTTCACGGGCGACCGCGACACGTATCGGTGCGCCGAGTGCGGTACGGATAGACGATCGCGGAGCGGTGACGTGGAGCTATCCAGACAGCGGATTTACGTTTACCGCGACTGCTCGCGATGGCCGTCTCGTTGCCGATGTGACGAGTGATCGAGATCAGAACCTGGCCTGGCCCATTGCGGGCGCCGATGCCACTGACTTGCAATTGCCGCTCGGGGGCGGCGTGAGCATCCCGATTCACGATCCCACCTGGACCAAACCCGAGGTGGGCATCGTGGGCGACCATCCCATACAGGAATTGACCATGCCAATCTTGGGCTACTCCTACGTGGACACCGGGGTCAGCTGTGTCGTGCCCACAGATCTGGGCTCGACGCTGACGTTGGACTCCAATCTGGTGGGCACGGTGTCGCACACATTCAGCAAGAGCCGCGGCACCCAGAACTATGCCGTGTCTATGGCGATTACCGATGGATCGCCCACCGCCGCGGCACGGAATTACCGCACGCTGCTCCAAGGGCAGAACAAGTTCGTCACCCTGGCCGACAAAATTAAGGCCAATCCGGACGTACAAAAGCTGATCGGGGCATTTCACGCGTACACGTGGGCCGGTGGGCGTGAACCTGAAACAGTGCTGAGACTGCGTGCGTTGGGGATACGGCGAATGTGGCTTGGGTATGACGACGATGGGGACCCGCCGATGAACTCCGCAGCCGTTGAGGCAGCGAAAGAAGCTGGGTATCTGGTTGGGCCGTATGTGTCCTTTGACAATGCCCAAGACCCAGCGGGGGAGATCGATAATCCCGGGTCGCGATGGCCGGCGGGCATCTATCCCAATGCCTGTGTCCACACCGCAGAAGGAAAGACAGTCAACGGATTTCAAGACCGCGGCTGCTACCTGAGCTCGCAAGCCCTAGCGCAGATGCCTGATCTCGTGCGAGCGCGGGTTCGCTCGCGCACGGCAAACGGTGCCAATAGTGTCTTTGTGGACGTCGACGCGACCGGTATGACTTTCGATGACTACACACCGGGCCACCCGATGACGCAAGCTCAAGACCGGCGCAACCGCGTGAAGCGACTCGACGAGATCGGCAAGCGATATGTGCTGGGTTCGGAAACGGTGGGATCTTGGGCCACGAGTGCGGTGGCGTTCAGTCATGGATCCAGCACACCCATCATTTCTGCGCTGTGGCCCCTCGAGCGGGACAAAGGAATCTGGGGAGAGTACTGGGGGGAAGACGGACCTCAGTTCTTCTTCAAGCAAGTTCAGCTTCCGCCGGTGCTGCACGACACGATGTTCAATCCTAAGTATCGAATTCCCTTATATGAGAGCATATTTCATGACTCGGTGGTCAGCACCGATAGGTGGGAGCTGCCGTTCAACAAGTTCCCTGCCGAGAAGCGGAATCGGGCGCTCTCAGCGCTGCTCAATGTGGCCCCAATGATGTACGCCTTGAATAAGGACACCCTTGACCGTGAAGGGGCTGATTTAGCGGCCCTGCAGACGTTCTATTCCAAGCTGAGCGACACTGCGGGTACTGAACCTCTGTCCACATTCGAATGGCTCACTTCGGATCGACTCGTGCAGCGGACAGTTTTCGGAGACAGGAAGCTCACCGTCACAGCCAATTTTGGTGATGTGCCCTACGCCGATGTTGCCCCGGGTTGTGTGGCGGCAGAACCGGGTGGTGTCTTCTGTCCGTGAAATCACACGGAGTAGGCGGGCAGCACCTTCTCCCAGTTTTCGATGTCGCCGTGTACCGGGCGAAAGATGGGATGCGGGCGCAGCCGCGTGGAACTTTTGGTCGCGAGAAGCTCCGGATTGCGTTGCGCCAGTTTGGTGTCCAGTAGCCAGCGTTCGTAGGCGAGTTGCCCGCGATGCACGTCGATCAACGGTTCGAACGCGGCCGCGGGAAGACCGATGAGCTCACGGTTGAACCGATAGCCGCGCTGGTCGGCCTCATCGGCGAGGCCGACCAGGTAGGCGCCGATGGCGGCAACTGGCTGTGCCAGCGATGTGAACCGGTCCAGCTGCGGGTGGTTGCGGTATCCGCGGGTGCTTCCTTGCAGCACCTTCTGCGCCAGGAGAGTTTCCCGCCAGCACGCGACCAGCCCCTTGGCATCGAGGTTGCACGGATGTAGAGACCACAGTCGCATGCCTTCTCTGTACCTGACGGCAGCGATGGTGGCCGCGCAGACACGGTTCTACAGGTTCACCAACTCGCGCGACCGCTGCCAGAGTTCCGCTTGTGCCTGCTGGTTGGAGCGGATCCGGACGGCGGGCAGTGCGCCCAGACCCGGGGTCGACGTGAAGAATCGCCCGCTGATTGTCGCGAGGTCATCATCGAGCACCAGCCGAATGCCCATCCGGGCTCCCTGATCGGGGCGCCGCACGAATGGTGTGCGTGAGGCAAGGCCCGCCGCGGCGGTGAGGATGCGGCTGTCCCGAACCAGCCCGGTCGAGACCATGCCCGGGCAGAAGCAGTTGACCGTCACCCCGGTGTCCTCGAGCCGCCGCGCGAGTTCCTGAGTGAACAAGATATTCATCAACTTGGACTGTCCGTACCGGACCTCGGAGCCAATGGCGTTGTAGGAGCGTGGTTCTGCGAAACGGTCCAAGTTGATGCGTGGCCATGATCGGTGCGCCTCGGATGCGGTGATGACGATGCGCGCGTGATCCGCGGCGATGATCGGCTCCAGCAACAGGTTGGTCAGCAGAAACGGTCCGAGGTGGTTGGTCGCCGTCATTAGGTCAAAGCCGTCCACGCTGGGCTTGCTCGACAGGGAATGGATGCCGGCGTTGTTCACCAGGGTGTTGATCCGGGGGTGCGTCGCGGCGATCTCGCGGGCCGCTGCCCGCACCGAGTCCAGGTCGGCGAGGTCGGCCTGGATGTACTCCGGCGCGGTGATCGCCCCGTTCTCGGCCGCCAGCTCCCGGATCGTGTCGGCTGCCTTGACGGGGTCGCGTGCCACCAGCGTGAGCAGCGCCCCGCGCCGCACCAGCGCACGGGCAATTTCCTTGCCGATCCCATTGGTGGCACCGGTGATGACGATCCGGGAACCGGCGATGGGGCGATCTGGATAGGTGGCCATGATCCTCCTCAATGAGTGAACTCGATGCATTCAAATGCTGACAGTATGTGAATGCTATGAGCATTGCAATGAGTGCGCGGTGGTGTCAAGGACGCCGATGCCAGAAGAGGGCGGCGCGAACTTGGCCTCACGATGTGGGGCGAGGTCAGCACGGCACCCTGTTGGCGCGCGTGTTGGACCGCAGATTCACTCCGACGGGGCCGACCCCCCGGGAGTGTTTGAATAGTGTTGCTAGGCTTTAGATTCCGAAAGTTAAGGTGATCTTCGCGCCCGGTTCAAGATGTGCCCCGGCGGCGGGATCTTGCGCGACGATCCGGGATTTCTGATTGGGTTCATCCACGGGAACCTCTTTGGTTGCGACGCTCACTTGGCCCAGCTTGCGCAGCACCGGCTTCACGTCGGTCCACTGCAAGCCGACCAGCTGGGGCATGACGCCCGGTTGAATCACCGGAACGGTTGCACTCGATGGGCTTGACGGCCCTTCTTGGGTGGCGGGTGTCGAGCACCCTGCGAGCAGCCCCCCGGCAATGCAGATCGCGGCCACCGTTCTCATCGAGCCCCTTCCCAATACTTCTGGCGCAAAAGTCCTTTGGCCAGCTTACCGGTGGGGGTACGTGGAAGGGTGTCGGTGAAGTCAAAGCTGCGGGGAACTTTGTATCGGGCGATGCGCTCGCGCAGGAATTCCGTCAGCTCGGCGGCCAGCGTGTCCTGGTCGGCCGACGGGTCGGCCGGCTGCACCACGGCCTTGACCGCCTCGCCCATCTCGGCATCGGGCACTCCGATCACCGCGACGTCCAGCACCCGGGGGTGTAGTGCTAGGGAGTTCTCGATCTCCTGCGGGTAGATGTTGACGCCGCCGGAGATGATCATGAATGCCTTGCGGTCGGTCAGAAAGAGGAATCCGTCGCCGTCGACGTATCCGATATCGCCCGTCGTCGTCCAGGTGTCATGCTCGGGATGGCAAGCGCTGCGGGTTTTTTCGTCGTCATTGTGATAAGTGAAGGGTCGTTCCTCGCGTTCGAAGTACACCAGTCCGGCCTCGCCGGTCGGCAGCTCTGTACCTTCCTCATCGCAGATGTGCAGTACGCCCAGTGCCGGGCTGCCGACAGAGCCCGGTCGCTTGAGCCAGTTCTCGCAGTCGATGAATGTGACGCCGTTGCCTTCGGTCGAGGAGTAGTACTCATAGAGGATCGGCCCCCACCAGTCGATCATCGAATGCTTCACCTCGACCGGGCATGGCGCGGCGGCATGGATCGCGACCTTCAAAGACGAAGTGTCGTGCCGCAGCCGGGTTTCCTTGGGCAGCTTGAGCATTCGCACGAACATTGTGGGCACCCATTGGCTGTGGGTGATCCGGTACTTCTCGATAGCCGCCAAGGCGTTATCGGCGTCGAAGCGTTCCATCACCACGGCGGTGCCGCCCATCGACTGCACAAAGCCGCAGAATCGCAAGGGCGCGGCGTGATAGATCGGTGCCGGCGACAGGTACACGGTGTCGGCGTTGAATCCGTAGAGACGAGCGAAGAGCATCGCGAACGGATTTGGTTCGTCGACCTGCCGATCCATGAGGGGAACCTTGATGCCTTTGGGCCGTCCGGTGGTTCCCGAGGAATACAGCATGTCCGATCCCGCGGGCTGCGAGGGCAGTGGTTCGTCGGCGGCGCCGGCCAGGGCGTCCTCGTATGAGCCGTACCCGGGTACCTCGCCGCCGAACGCGAGACGCTGCGTGACCGCCGGAATATCGTCGAGAATTGCCACGGCCTGTTCGCGCACACCGGCGGCGACCACGAGTGCTGTTGAACCTGAGTCGTTGACGATGTAGCTGACCTCTGCGGGGGCCAGATGGTGGTTGACCGACGTGATGTAGAGGCCCGAACGTAATGCGGCCCAGTACACAACGAACACCTCGGGGACGTTGTCGCTGAGCAATGCCACATGATCGCCCTTGCGCAGTCCGGTGTCATACCAGTACCGGGCCAGCCGCCGGGATTGCTCGTCCAATTGTCCGTAGGTGAGGGTGGCTCCGGAGCCTGCCATGACGACGGCGGGCTTGTCGGGGAACTGGGCGGCGTGGGTACCTGGGTACACGGGCGAAGACCTTCCGACGGCATTGTCTGCGGGCGCCGTCGACTGTACTTGACGGGTGTCAAGTTCGATCTCGGGCCCGCCTCGATTCAATACGAGCGGATGTCTTGTGAGCCTGGTGGCACGCCACGAAGATTCTGGTCCGTGACCGACGAACAGTCCGGCGCCCCGGCATCTACCGAGGGCCAGCCCACAACCTCCTTCATCGCGCGCATCGGCGTCGACTGGTGGGCAACCATCATCGCCGGTGTGATCGCCCTACTCGCGGTGGCCAATGTGCTGCCCAAGATTCCGTGGTGACTCGATGACTTCAAAGACCGAGACGCAGAACGCCGACGAGGCGTACGAAAATTCCGAAGCAAGCTTCACCTCCACACGGCCACTGGACTACATTCCAGGCATCTTGCTGCTCATCGGTGTGGGCTTGCTGGGCAAGTACGCGCAGATTTGGTGGAAGGAACTCGCCAAGGCGCAGCACTGGACCGTCCCTGACATCGAATATGTGTTGTGGGCCATCGTGATCGGTCTGTTGATCACCAACACCATCGGGTTGCACCGCATCTTCCGGCCGGGTGTGCAGACATACGAGTTCTGGCTCAAGATCGGCATCGTCGCGCTGGGTGCGCGCTTCGTGCTGGGTGACGTCCTCAAACTGGGCGGCACCAGCCTGGTGCAGATCCTGATCGACATGACGGTGGCGGGCGCCATCATTCTGTTGGCGGCCAAGTGGTTTGGCCTGAGCGGAAAGCTGGGTTCGCTACTGGCGATCGGTACTTCGATCTGCGGGGTGTCGGCCATCATCGCGGCCAAGGGCGCCATCCGTGCGCGCAATTCGGATGTCAGCTATGCCATCGCGTCCATCCTGGCGCTGGGTGCGGTGGCGCTGTTCACCCTTCCGGCGATCGGCCACGGGCTCGGACTGACTGACTATGAGTTCGGCCTATGGGCGGGCCTGGCCGTCGACAACACCGCAGAGACGGTGGCCACCGGGCGCCTGTACTCCGAGCACGCCGGTGACATCGCGACGGTCGTCAAGTCCACGCGCAACGCGCTCATCGGCTTCGTGGTGCTCGGGTTCGCGTTGTACTGGGCGGCCCGCGGTGAGGCCGAGACCCTCGCGCCTGGGATCAAGGCCAAGGCGGCCTTCGTATGGGACAAGTTCCCCAAGTTCGTTCTCGGGTTCCTGGCGGTGTCCACCGTCGTGACCCTCGGATGGCTGACCAAGGGGCAGGTCAACAATCTCGTCAATGTGTCCAAGTGGGCATTTCTGCTGACCTTCGCCGGAGTTGGACTGAACACCAACTTCCGGGAGATCGCCCGCAGCGGCTGGCGTCCCCTGGTGGTCGCGGTGATCGGTTTGATTGTGGTAGCAGCGGTGTCGCTGGGCCTCGTGCTGTTGACATCACGGGTCTTTGGCTGGGGTGCGCACATCTAGGCCCGGTCTCAGGGAACGGCAGGGTGTCGTCACGCACACGTAACCGGCACGGACTGCGGACGCAACATCACGCCACGATCCTGTGCGTCGATGTCCACAGAAGTCGCTGCCTCAACAGATGCCGGCGCAATCCCCGCAGATGCGCCCGAATCCGGGACCGCCGAATATGAGAACGAGCCGGTTCCGCCCCATTCGCGCCGAAGTCTGACCTCTGTCGGCGCGGTGTGGCTCGGATTCCCGATGATCCTGACCTGCGCGGTGTTCGGCGGTCTCATCGTCTACTCGGTGGGATTCTGGCGCGGCATGTTGGCGATCGCATTGGGGAATGCGGTGCTGACCGGCTATGTGGGCGCCTTGAGCTACCTGGCCGGTAAGACCGGAAAGAACTTCGCGCTCACCGCGATCGGGACGTTCGGGCGACGCGGATACCGCGTGGTCTGCGCGTTCCTGGCGACCGTGGTGATCGGCTGGTTCGCGTTTCAGACGGGTCTCACCGGCTCGGTGTTGGCAGGCAGCGCCGGATGGGACGCGCGGTGGACTGCTCTCGCCGCGGGTATCGGCTATGTGGCGGTGACGCTGGTCGGCATCCGGGCGCTATCGCTGATCGGTCTCGTCGCCGCTCCGTTGTATCTGCTGCTTGGCGGGGTGGCAATTGTTCTGGCCCTGCGGAATTCGGTGCTGTCAGATGCCTTTGGGTACGGCGGGGCGGCGGGCTCGGCCGCGATGAGCATGGGAGCCGCGGTGACGTTGGTGGTCGCCTGCTTCATCGATTCGGGGACCATGACCGCGGACTTCACGCGATGGTCACGCAATGGGCGACAAGGCTTTTGGGCGTCGTTCGCGGCCTTCCCGCTGGGTAACAGCATCGCGATGGTGACCGGCGGCATGATCGTGGCCCTGGGTGCTGCCCGTGCCCCCGCGACAGACGGTGGGAACTTCCTCGGTGCGCTGATCGATGCGGGTGGCTGGCTGGTGCCGGTATCCATCGCATTCGTCTTCGTCAACCTGGGATCGGTGTGCACGCATTGCCTGTACAACGGCGCGGTCGGGTGGAGCCAGCTCACCGGCCACAAGATGCGATTGCTTGCGGTGCTGCTGGGCGCAGTGGGGGTGTTGTTGGCGGTGCTTGGGGTGTGGTCGCATTTCGAGCAGTGGCTGACCCTGTTGGGTGTTGTGGTCCCGCCCATCGGGACGGTGCTGATCCTCGATCAGTTGGTGCTGCCGAGATACGGAATGGGTGTGCGCGAATCGGCCGTTCGGTGGGAATCCTTCGGGGCATGGGCGGCGGGTGCGGTGTCGGCGTTGGCCGCGCACCTGTGGGCGCCGCAGCTTTCGGATGCTCTCGTGGGAATCGGCACCGCTGCGCTGGTTTACATCGCGGCGCGACGCACCGTTCAGCAGGGAGTGGTGGTATGACGCGACAGGTCGATGCGCAACCGTATTCGTGGCCGTTCGACGGTCCCGTGGACCCTGAACACACCGCGGTGCTGTGCATCGACTGGCAGGTCGACTTCTGCGGCCCCGGCGGATATGTCGACACCATGGGGTATGACCTGTCGCTGACGCGGGCGGGGCTGGCGCCGACGGCCCGTGTACTCGCGGCGGCGCGCGCGGCCGGCATGACCGTTATCCATACCCGTGAGGGCCATCGGCCGGACCTGTCCGACCTTCCGGCCAACAAGCGGTGGCGCTCGGCCAGGATCGGCGCGGAGATCGGTGTGGCGGGACCCTGCGGACGAATCCTGGTGCAGGGGGAGCCGGGGTGGCAGATCGTGCCGGAGGTCGCCCCGCTACCGGGCGAGCCCGTCATCGACAAACCCGGCAAGGGGGCGTTCTATGCGACCGACCTCGATTTGGTGTTACGCACCCGCGGCATTCGATACATCGTGCTGACGGGCATCACGACAGACGTCTGCGTGCACACCACCATGCGTGAAGCCAATGATCGCGGTTTCGAATGCCTCATTCTGTCGGACTGCACGGGCGCGACCGATTCCGGAAATCACGTGGCCGCGCTCAAGATGGTGACCATGCAGGGCGGAGTGTTCGGCGCGGTTGCCGATTCGAATCAGCTGCTCGCGGCGTTTTAGGCACCGGCAGATCAGGGGGTCTTTACACCCAACGTCACGCGATAGGCGACGATGGAGGGGTGAACTGTCAGGAAGTGCGCGAGCAGCTGTCGGCGTGGGTCGACGGTGAGCAGGCAAGCGTTGCGCGCAAGCGTCTGGATGAGCATGTGCTCTCCTGCGCGTCCTGCCGGGAATGGCTAGGGCTGGCGCGCGGGCTGGAACGTCAGTTCGCCTACGCGCGTTCGGCTCCGACCCACGACCTAACCGGGCAGATCCTGGCTGCCGCTGCTGTCGAACCCCTGACCCGAACGGCCCGTTACGCGCACTGGGCCCGTCACAACATCAACCGGTGCGCTTTGGTGCTCATCGGGCTGCTCCAACTGGGAGTGGCCGGTATGCAGGTCGCCGGAATCGACTTCGGGATGGTGTCCTCGCATCACCACGGTGCGATGACCGGAGCACACCTCATGAACGAATCCACCGCCTGGGTGGTGGCGCTCGGTGTGGCCATGGTGATCGCCGGTGTCCGTCCGGCCGCCGCGGCCGGAATGGCAACGGTGCTGGGAGCATTCGCGCTCGTACTTACCGGATACGTCATCAATGACGCCGTCAACGACCAGGTCACCCTGGCCCGCATCATTAGTCACTCGCCGGTGCTACTCGGATTGATCTTCGCGCTGCTGGTCCTGCGCGACTACCGCGCGGGGCGTACACCGCCCAACCAGCATCGTGCGGTGTTCCTGGATGAAGTGGCGGCCGGGGAGCGGCATCTGCGCTCCGCCGACAACTCAGCCGCCTGAGGCTCCGGCGCGACGGCCGGCCACAAATCCCCACACGAGGTCGATGGCGAGGAATGCCGCCAGCGAGATTCCCAGCAGCGGTGTGAACCAACCGATCGCGATGACCAGCAGGGCAAGGGCCACCAGCTCCAGGGGTTTGAGCGCGAGCAGGCCTCCCCGCTTCGGCGGCACCGGCAGGCGCCCGCTCCTGGTCGGACGTCGGCGCCACCACATCAGGTAGCCGCGGGTTATGACGGTGATCAGCCCAATGACGATGAGCGCCACGAGGATCTGATTCGGGATGCCGAACAGGATGCCCATATGGCCGTCGATTGCCCATTCGGTCGATTTCTGCAGCAGTGACCAGTCGGCGAAGTTACTGCGCCCGGTGATCTGTCCATTCGATGGGTTCACCGTGATGGTGTCCAGCTGCGTGGGGAGATCTCGCTTGCGCTCGGCCACCAGCCAGGCCGTATTGGGCTCCGGCGGTGGTGTCATCCACAGCGGGCCGCGCAGCCCGGCCTCGTGCACCGTCTGCAGCACCTTGTCGATGCCCGCCAGCGGCTCTCCTGTCGGCATCGGGGCGGCGCCATGACGTTCATGCCCGGTCATGGGCTTGGCGGCCGCCGGATCGAGTTCGGTGGACAGCGCCGGCCGGATGGCCTGGGTGATGTTGCCGATATTGGTGCCGGCATACCGCGACCAGGTGAGCCCTGTTACCGAAAGTGCCAGCAGCCCAACGATTATCCAGACTCCCACGGCGCCGTGCCAGGTCAATCTGCGTCGGCGTGGGGTGGCATCGCGGTCGGGGAGTGCGATCCTGCTCAGCCGTGCGGTGCGGCGGCGGTAGCCGATCCACAGGAACAGGCCGCCAAGAGCCACCACCCACAACCAGCTGGCGGCGAGCTCGCTGTAGTTGCGTCCGAACGCGCCCAGATGCAGATTCCGGTGAAGTTCGTCGAACCAGGCACGCACCGGCAGCCACTCGCCGTAGGTGGTCAACGTTCCCCGGATCTCGCCGTTGTACGGGTCGACGAACACGGTGCGTGAGTAGTCGGCAGGCACGTCCTCGGTGGCGAAGACGATCCGCGTGGAGTCATCGGGGCGTGCGGGCGGGCGGATGGACGTCACCGTCCCTGCCGGTTGTGTCGCGGTGGCCGCCGCCACCTGTTGTGAGAGTGGCAGCTGCTGGGATCCCACCGAATCGACTGTGAGTTCATGGCGGTACACGGCGGCGTCGACCTGCCCCACCAGCGCATAGGCGAGCCCAGTGAGCGCTGCGACCAGAAGGAATGGCCCGACGAGGAGCCCCGCATAGAAGTGCAGACGCAGTACGATCGGTGCGAATCGTCCCCACGCGGTGTCGGGCTGGGACTCGCGGGCCTCGGGCCGATCCTCGGTATATGTCACGGGATATTGGTCGGATGAACCGGTTAAAGAGTTCCCGCTGTTCACCTCGGAACGTCTACGACATAGAGTAGGACTCGTGGCCACCGGCACCGACGACGATCAGCTGCTTGAACTTGCGCTGTCCGCCGGTCGTGGCGACCAATCCGCGCTCGAATCTCTGGTCAAAGCGACCCAGGCCGATGTATGGCGATTCGTCGCTTACCTGGCCGATACCGGTGTCGCGGACGATCTCACTCAGGAGACCTACCTGAGGGCACTCGGCGCCCTTCCGCGCTTCGCCGGACGCTCGACAGTGCGTACCTGGCTGCTGTCGATCGCACGCCGGGTGGTCGCCGACCATATTCGCCACCTGAAGTCACGGCCGCGAATTGCGCATGGAGCCGATCTGGAAGAGGCCTCGCTGCGCCGCCCGACGCACCGGTTCGAGGAGTTGGTGGAGCTCAAGGCGCTTCTGGCCGCGCTCGACGATGACCGACGCGAAGCATTGGTGCTGACTCAGGTGGTCGGTCTGTCCTATGCCGAAACCGCCGACGTGTGCGGCTGTGCGATCGGCACCATCCGCTCCCGTGTGGCCCGTGCCCGTGATGAGCTGATCGGCTGGGCAGAGCCCGACGATATGACGGGCTAACGCGACAAGCGTTCGGCGATCTCCTGGAGGTTGGCCTCCATTCCCACCCGCCAGTCCTGCAGGCGGCGTGACACGATGCGTGCTTCCTTGTCGGGCATCGCCTCGATGGCGGGCGTCAGTCCCGAAGGGCCTGGGCCGAGGCGTCCCCACTGCCGGACGATGATTCCGTCGCTTGCCGGCTCGACCTCGAAACCCCAACTCGCCGCATACGTGCCACCCTCGGAGAGCACGTTCCACACCCAGCGGGACTCGGGCTCGACTTCGGTGATCACCGAAATGGTTTCCCATTGGCTGCCGTCTCCGCCGTTGGTGCCCTTGAACCGTGCACCGACCGCAACCCCGTCGGCATCGTCGAGCCACTGGACGTTGATGAGCTCGCCCGTGCAGTAGGTGGGGAAGGCGATATCGGTGACCAGGGCCCAAGCCTCCGCCACCGTCCCCGACATCCGTTGTGACACTTCGATAGTGGGGCAGTCCCGGTATCGCATAGGCTGATCTTACTTATGTGAGGGAGGACCGGATGCGTATTGGTGTGACGATCGAGCCGCGACTGCCGGGCGCCGCCGACTTTGCGCGGCGCGCAGCGCAGCTGGGCGTCGCCTCGCTCTGGGTGCCCGAGGTGTGGGGGTATGACGCCCTGACGGGCCTTGCCTACCTGGCGGCCTGCACCGACACCATCGGGCTCGGAACCTTCGTCGTTCAGCTGGGGTCGCGATCACCGGCAATGCTGGCGACGTCGGCACTGAGCATCCAGCAGCTCTCCGGCGGGCGCTTCATGCTGGGGGTTGGGGCGTCCGGGCCACAGGTGATGGAGGGATGGCATGGCGTGCGCTTCACCAAGCCGGTCCAGACCACCCGGGAGACCATCGACATCGTCCGGATGGTGGCGCGCGGGGAGCGGCTCCAGTACGAGGGACAGGTGTACACGCTGCCGCTGCCCGGCAGCGCCGGAAAACCCTTGCGGCCCTTGGTAGCGCCGCAAAATATGCCCGTGTATGTCGCGGCCATGGGTCCGGCCAACCTGGCGCTCACCGGTGAACTTGCCGACGGCTGGCTCGGTAACTCCTTCATCCCGGAACTCGCCGAGGTGTTTCTCGGTCCCATCCGTGACGCGGCGGTGTCGGCCGGGCGGCAGCTGGGCGATATCGATCTGGTGGCGCCGGTCGCTCTCGAATTCGCTCGTACCGCAACCGATGCTGCCGCTGCCGTCAGGCGTCACGCCGCCGGATACGCGTTCACCATCGGTGCCATGGGTGGATCCGGGCGGAACTTCTACAACGAGGCATTCACCCGGCTCGGATACGGAGAGGGTGTCCGCACGGTCGAATCATTGTGGCGTGCGGGCGATCGCGACGCCGCTCGCGATGCCGTGCCCGACGATCTGGGTCGTCTCACCAATCTCGTGGGCACCGACCAGATGATCAGTGAGCGGCTGGAACGCTATCGTGCCGCGGGCATCTCGACTCTGCTGGTCAAGCTCGACACGCCATTCGACGAGCAGCTGCGGGCGCTCGATCGCCTGTTCGCTCTGCTCTAGAGCGCATGCACCGCAGTGGCGATGGGGGTGTTGCCCTCGGTGAGGAAGAGGATGTCGTGCGTTGTGTTCGGCGCGGGAAGCAGTTCGGCGACTACTGCCGCGACATCGGCACGGGTGACAGATCCGCGTCCAATCTTGCTGGCGGACAGGGTGACTGAGCCGGTTGGCTCCTCATCGGTGAGTAGGCCCGGGCGCAGGATGGTCCAGTCCAGGCCATCGCGTGCCCGAAGGTCCTCTTCGGCGGCCGTCTTCGCGATCACGTAGGCGATCCACGATTCGTCTCCTTCGGTGGGTGCGGGCTCACCGGCGCCGAACGCGCTGATCTGAACGAAACGCCGTATCTGTGCGTACTCGGCGGCTTCGGCGAGCAGGACGGCGGCGGCCCTGTCCACGGTGTCCTTGCGCGCCGGGCCGCTGCCTGGTCCGGCGCCCGCGGCGAAGACGGCGGCGTCCGCTCCTGCGAGGGCCACCGCGACCGATCCCACCGCGGCCGACTCCAGGTCGAGAACCAACGGCTGTCCACCCCATGACTCCACATCGGCGGCATGGTCGGGATTGCGGATCAATGCGACGGCAGTATCGCCGCGCGCCGCGAGCAGACGGATCAGATGTGCGGCGATCTGTCCGTGACCACCGGCGATGACGATCTTCTGCGGCATGCTCTTCCTCTCGTAGTCCACGATCGGCAACCCCGCCGATCGTTCGGTCATTCCCGGTCGCGGCCCGTCTCACAAGGTGTACTTGTTAGCTGTCAACAATCTTTTGTTGGCCGTGAGCCATGAAATCTCATTACGCTCGGGCGTGCCGGAGGTAGCTGGCTGACTTCTATGAGGAGTGGACATGGTCGAGATTCCAGGGACAATTGATCCAGTCCAACCGTATCGACCGCACGAGCGGCCGTTGGCGGGGAAGGTGGCCGTCATCACCGGCGCATCGGCGAACATGGGCGCGGCGCTGGCCCGGACGTTGGCTCACGATGGGGCCCGCATCGTTGTGCACTACCGCAGCGATAACAAGAAGGAACCGGCGGCCGAGGTGGTCCGGCAGATTCAGAAGGACGGCGGCGAGGCGGTCAGCTTCCAGGCCGATCTTACGGTCCCGGAGAACTGTACGAAGCTCGCCGACGCTGCCTTCGAGGCATTCGGCCGGTGGGACATCCTGATCAACACCGCGGGAATGATTGTGCGAAAACCCTTGGCGGATATCACCGAAGAGGAATACGACGGGGTCTTCAACACCAACGCCAAGACGGTGTTCTTCATGATGCGCGAGGCGGCGCGCCGCATGGCCGACGACGGCCGGATCCTGAGCTTCGTCACCACGATGGTCGGTGCGCTGGCGCCCACCTACAGTGCTTACGCCGGATCCAAGGCGCCCGTTGAGCATTTCACCAAGGCACTGGCCAAAGAGGTTGGCGGGCGCGGGATCACCGTCAACTGCATCGCACCCGGCCCGCTGCAGACGAGCTTCTTCTACCCGGCCGAGTCCGACGACAACATCGCCTGGCTGCAGTCGATGAGCATCAACGGCAAGATCGGGCGCGGTGACGACATCCTGCCCGTCGCCCGGCTGCTGGTTCTTCCCGAATCGGGGTGGACAACCGCGCAGACCATCTTTGTCAACGGCGGCATCATCTCCACCATCAACTAGGAATCCTGTCCTCAATGACTGACACGACGGCCAAGCGCCGTGCCCTGATCATATTGTCGTCCGCGCGTGCGCTGCCGCTCAGCTCACCGCCGTCGACGCCGCAGATCCCGATCGGGTTCTTCCACGTGGAGCTGGCGCAGGTGCTGGCCGAATTCGAGGGTGACTACGAGTTCACGCTGGCCACCCCCGACGGTGCACCGCCCCAGATCGACGTCAATGGCTTCTCGCTACCGTGGCACGCGACCGACCGGATGACCGAGGTCTATGCGAGCTCGGTCGCGGCGTTCTCGGCTCCTGATTTCGATATCGACGCATACCGCCGCGAGCATGCCGATCTTGTCGAGCGCCGCGAGCGTGAATTGCAGCTGCTGGAGCGCCATCTGGGCCGGCTCCCGATCACCGAACCGCTGCCCTCAACGGACGCGGAGGTGCGCGCGTTCCGCCCGGAGGTGGTGCGCCGGGTGGATGCTTTGGCGCCGCGACCGTATCTGTCGCTCTCCGAGCTGATCGGCAGGCACCGAGACCCATCGGAGCCCTTCAGCCTCGCCGACTTCGATTTCATCCATGCCCCGGGCGGGCACGCCCCGATGGTCGATTTCCACAAGAACGCGTGGCTCGGCGAGGTATTGCACACCGCCCGGGAGAACGGCGTGTACATCTCGTTGATCTGTCACGCGCCGATTGCCCTGACCTCTACGAACCTGCGGGTGGACGCCGACGGCGCCGTCTACACCGTCGAAGACAACGTATTCGCCTCGGCCGAGGTCACGACGGTGGGCAGAGAGGGCGAGACCGGCATGCTCGACCAGGGGTATGTACACATCCCACCCGGCCCGACACGTCTGGAGTACTTCGTGGACGAGGGGCTGCGTGAGGCCGGTTTCACGGTGGCCACCGCGCCCATTCCTACCTCGCTGATCCTGCTCTCGGACAACGAGATCGGCCTCGTCACGGGCAACGGCCCGCAGACGGTGGACATCCAGGCGGCCGATATTCGCGCCGCTGTCGACAAAACCTAGACTGGCACCGTGCGGAGAATTGTCGAGAACATCGCTTGATCCCGGTCACCATTGTCTCGGGTTTCCTGGGCGCCGGTAAGACGACGCTGCTGAACAACCTGTTGCGCAATACGTTGGGTGTGCGAATAGGTGTGGTGGTCAACGACTTCGGCGCCATCAACATCGACGCCATGCTGGTCGCCGGTCAGGTTGACTCGACCATGACGATGTCCAACGGGTGTCTGTGCTGCACCGCCGACGACGACGAATTGGGCGGCATGCTGACCGTGCTCGCCGGCCGCGACATCGATGCCATCGTGATCGAGGCGAGCGGCCTGGCCGAGCCGTTGCCTTTGGTGCGCATGGTGCTCGCCGCGGCCGCCGACGATAACCGGATCGGGTACGGGGGACTCGTCACAGTCATCGACACCGCCCAGTACGAAGATGTCGCGGTGCGGCACCCGGAGATCGCGCAGCACCTGTCATTGGCAGATCTTGTGGTCCTCAACAAGATTGACCTGGCCGATGCCGGCGACCGCACTCACCTGCGCGCCGTCGTCAAGGAACGCAACCCGCGCGCGTCGATCGTCGAGACCACCGGAGCCGATGTCGACCCCCGGCTGCTGTTCGACAAGAAGGAGCGCCCGGCACCGATCGGTCAGCTCTCGCTGGAGGACCTCATCCGGGAGGACCACGGCCATCATCAGCACGCCCACCACCACTACGAGACAGTGGAGTTCGCCACGGAGCAGTCCCTGCATCCGCGACGGCTCATCGAGTTCCTCGACAGTCAGCCGGCCGGTGTGTACCGCATCAAGGGTGTGGTGCGGCTCGGCGACAAGACGCTTGCCGTGCACACCGTGGGTGATCACATCAGCATCGATAAGGCACCCAAGCGGGCGGGGCTGGCATCGGGAGCCAATCTCGTGCTCATCGGTACGCATTTGGACGGAGACACCATCACCGAGCGCCTGCACGCTCTTGTCGATGATGCACCGGACCCCGATCACGAACGGTCGATGCTGGTCCTGGGAAAGTATTTGCGCTAATCAGACGCCACGTCTAGTGTTGCTTCTCGTGCAGCGTCAACTCGTAGTAGCAACCCGCAGCGGGGTCTGATTCAGACCGACCCCTCGCTGTGGGTCGAAGCTACTACCTGTCGGTCACTTTCCCTTTCGGATGAAAGACCGGCACATGCACTCCTCAACAACAATTCCCCCGCGGACCGACCCGTTCACAGACCGCTTCGGCGTCCCACTGCCACGCGGCCTGCGCGAAGAGGCAGGCGAGATGTCCTGGACCTCGTTCTGCCAGACCTATGAGCGCCACGCGGGCTCACTGCGGCTGGGCCAGTGGTCCGAGAATGACGGCATCTACCAAGCGACGCTCGCGATCGGCGAGCGCATCGAATCGTCGACGGCGGCCGCGTGCGGGCCCATGGCGGCGCTGACCGCCATGCTGTCCGAGCGGGGGATACGGATGGAGACGCTCAGCTTCCACCAGCTGCGGGACGGCGATCAGACCTTCACCTTTGTGCGCGGCACCAACGGCGCCAGCACCGCCTGGGCGATGGGACGCGCTCATGATGCCATCGCGTCATCGCTCAGGGCGGTCACCGCATGTGCCAATCGTTTGGCCTGCTAGAGGCCCTTCGGGTCAGTGCAAGGGCCGCAGGACGATGGGCATGCCGTCGATTGGCAGCGGCATACCGGCGTAGTCCCATTTGGCCTCGTAGTTGGGATGGGCCAGCTCAAACCGGTACCGGCGCAACAGCCGGTGCATGACGGCCTTGATCTCCAGCTGGCCGAACACCATGCCGATGCACTTGTGCGCACCCCCGCCGAACGGTGAGAACGCGTACCGGTGCCGTTTGTGCTCGTTGCGCGGTTCGGCGAAACGGTCGGGGTCGAACGTGTCTGGATCGGTCCACAGCTCGGGGAGCCGGTGGTTCATGCCTGGCCAGATGTTGATCATGGTTCCGGCCGGTATGTGGAACCCGAGTAGGTCGGTATCGCGCACCGCCGACCGGATGTTGAACGGCAGCGGCGTCACAAGGCGCAGCGCCTCGTTCATCACCAGGTCGAGGCTCTCCAGCTTCTCCAGCGAGTCGATGTCCAGCGGTCCGTCGCCGAGGCGGTCCGACTCTTCCCGAACCCGTTCTTGCCATTCGGGATTCGCGGCCAGGTAATAAGCCATGGTGGTGGTGGTGGACGTCGTGGTGTCGTGCGCGGCCATCATCAGGAAGATCATGTGGTTGACGATGTCGGTGTCCGTGAAGGCATCGCCCTCATCAGTCTCGGCGTGGCACAGCGCCGTCAACATGTCTGCGCCCGACTCTTTTTGGCGCGCAATGCTGACCCGCTCGGCAAAGTACTCCTCGAGCAGCTTTCGCCCCTGCAAGCCCTGCCACCATTTGAACGGGGGCAGACCGAAGCGGAAGATGGCGCCGCCGGCGCGGGTGGTCGCCACGAACGCCTTGTTGACCTTCTCGAGCCGCTCGTGTTGTGAATGCGGCTCATTGCCCATGAACACCACCGACGCGACATCGAGGGTGAGTTCCTTGATGGCCGGGTAGAACAGGAATCTGCTGTCGTTGGTTGGCCATTGGGCGACGATCTCGTTCGCGACCGAGTCGATCTGTTCCACGTAGCCGGCCAGGCGGCTGCGCAGGAACGCCTGCTGCATGATCAGGCGGTGCTCGCGGTGCTCCTGGAAGTCCAGCAGCATCAGTCCACGGCTGAAGAACGGTCCGATGACCGGAACCCAGCCCTGTTGGGAGAAGTCTTTGTTCGCGTTGCTGAATACCGCCTGGGTGGCGTCGGGACCCAGCGCTGCGACGATCTTGCCGATGGGTGTCTGTGACCAGCTGACGGGGCCGCGCTCCTGGTACATGTTGAGTACCCAGTCGATGCCGCCGCGGAACATCTCGATCATGTGCCCGAGCATCGGCAAGCCCTGGTCGCCCATCACCGGCTTCAGACCGCTTCCGGGTGGCGGCGGAGCCAGCTCGCTCAGTGGCCAGTCGCGATTGTTGAGGTAATTCTCGACGTATGCCATCCCCGGAAGGGTGTTCATGGTGGGAAGACGTCGTTTGGCCTGGTCGATGAGGTAATCGGTGCTGCTGATCGTCGCCATGGGGCGTGGCTCCTTCGCTCGCGACGAGCACATCGGTGTGCTCCAGATCATCTTCGCCACAGGACTTGACGGGTGTCAAGTTCTGTTCATACGGTATTTCAGTGCAAACTGTGCAGGTGGTCAGTCCAGCGCGCAGTGGCACGCAGACCCGTGGCGATCGCCAGCGGGACGCGATCATGACGGCTGTCGCCGAGCTCATCGCGGAAAACCACAGCTTTGCCGACCTCTCGGTCAGCGCTATCAGCGAGCGGGCGGGCGTCGGCAGGTCGGGGTTCTATTTCTACTTCGACAGCAAGTACTCGGTGCTGGCGCAGATGGTGGGCGACGCGTTCGCCGAACTTGACGAGCTCACCGACTACTTCGCGCCGCGTGGTGAGAAAGAGACGCCCGAACAGTTCGCCAACCGCATGGTGGGCAGTGCCGCCGCGTCTTTCGCGCACAACGACCCGTTGATGAAGGCGTGCCAGGAGGCACGGATCACCGATCCGACGATCGCGGGTCTGCTCGACGACCTCACCGATGTCGTCATCGAGAAGATCATCAAGATCGCCGAGATCGAAGTGAATGAGCGTGGTGCCCAGCCAATCTCGGATGACCTGCCCGCGTTGGTGCGATCACTGGTAGCGCTGACCGCGTCGACCGTGTCGGGTGACAGTTCGTTTGTCGGCCGCAACGTGGACCCCGCACGGGCACTCGGGGTTATCGAGACCCTATGGCGTGTCAGCCTTTTGGGGCGCTGACTGCGCCGTCTCTGATCGGCGCTGCAGTACCGCGCGGCGAACTCCGTAGCCGATCGCGCCCAGAACGGTAAGCGCACCGAGCCAGGGCAGGAGTAGTCCGAAGAGCAGTAGCACGCTGTTGCCCGCCGACACGAGCCCGTCCCAGCCGCGCTCGATCTGCCCGAAGAATCCCTGATACTTGGGTGGTGTGGGCGGGAGGCCGACTTCTTCGGCCAGGAATGTCACGGTGACCGAGCTGTAGGCGACCTGTTCCCCGAGTTGATTGCGCTGCGCGCGCAGGCTGTCGAGGTCCGCCTGACGCTTGGACAACTCGGTCTCGGCCTGGATCAGAGCTTCGGTGTCCTTGGAGTCCCGCATGATGACCAGCAGCCTGTCGACGGAGGTCTGCAGGGCGGCGATTCTGGCATCCAGGTCCACTCGCTGGGCGGTCACGTCATCGCTCTTGGTGTCGGCGGACTTGACCTTGCCCAGCTCCTTGAGTTCACGAAGAACGCCGTCGAGCTTGGCGGCGGGGATACGCAGGACGATCGAGGTGTGCGCGCGAGCCGATCCTGATCCGGCGTCTTCCGAACGGCTCTCCACCCGGCCGTTGGCGGATTCGGCCAGGCCGGCCGCTTTGTCGGCGGCCTCGGACGGGCTGGAGACGGTGATGGTCATGGTCCCGGTCTTGACGATGTCGCGTTTGGCATCGATCGGCGGTCCGTGCTGCGGGGCCTGTTGCATCGAGTCGCGGAGCGGGGCCGCCGGGAGTTGTGTGTAGGTGGGCGCCGCGGTGGCGGGGTAGCCGCCTTCCTGGGGTGCTTCAGACCGGGGGTGCGAGCCTCCCGCGCAGGCCGTCGTGGCCATCAGTACTACTGCAATTGTAGTTGCCCAAGGTAACCAACTACGGCGAGATTGCGTGTCATCAATCGTCATATTCCGAAGGTACCGTTTGCTATTGGACCGCGCAGAAATTCAAGATCGATGGCCGGTACGGTTCAGTGATGGCATACGAATTTACCGGTAAGCGATGCTTCGTCACCGGGGCCGCGAGCGGGATCGGACGGGCCACTGCGCTGCGTCTGGGGCGCGAGGGCGCCGAGCTGTTTTTGACCGATCGCGCCGCGGACGGGCTGGAGTCCGTCGTCGCGGAGATCAAGGCCGCCGGAGGGAAGGTCAGCGCCTACCGGGCGCTCGATATCTCCGACTACGACGCGGTGTCCGCCTTCGCGGCCGACATCCTGGCGACCCACCCGAGCATGGATGTCCTACTCAACATCGCGGGCATTTCGGTGTGGGGATCGGTGGACCGGCTGTCGCATCAGCAGTGGCGTTCGGTGGTCGATATCAACCTGATGGGGCCCATCCACGTCATCGAAAGCTTCGTCCCCGCGATGATCAAGGCCCGCAACGGCGGCCAGATCGTGAATGTGTCGTCGGCGGCCGGGCTGGTGGCCCTGCCATGGCATGCCGCCTACAGCGCCAGCAAGTACGGACTGCGGGGCGTCTCGGAGGTGCTGCGCTTCGATCTGGCTCGGTACAAGATCGGCGTCACGGTGGTTGTCCCTGGGGCGGTCAACACCCCGTTGGTGCGCACCGTCGACATCGCGGGAGTGGACCGTGACAACCCCGACGTCAGTAAGTGGGTGAACAGATTCGTGGGGCATGCGACCTCCCCGGAGAAGGTGGCCGAACGGATTCTGCAGGGTGTCCGCCGCAACCGCTATCTCGTCTACACCGGGATCGATATCCGGGCGCTGTATCTGTTCAAGCGCACGTTGTGGTGGCCCTACAGCGTGGCGATGCGGCTCGTGAATCTCGCCTTCACGAACGCGCTGCGGCCCGGACTGCAGAAGGCGGGATCGACTCAGCCGCCGTCAGATTCCTAACGCCACCAGCCGTCGAACGGGGTGACCGGGACGGTGCGCTTGTGCCGGGTCTGCAGGTACCAGCGCTCGATGCGGTCGGCGGCCTCGACGGTGACCGCCTTGCCTTCCAGGTAGTCGTCGATCTGCGCGTAGGTGACGCCGAGCGCGACCTCGTCGGGCAGTGCGGGCCGGTCATCTTCCAGATCGGCGGTGGGCACCTTGTGGGAGATGCTTTCCGGCGCGCCGAGGTGGGAAAGAATCTGCGCACCTTGGCGTTTGGTGAGTCCGGTGAGCGGGGTGACGTCGACGCCGCCATCGCCGAACTTGGTGAAGAAGCCCGTGACCGCCTCGGCGGCGTGGTCGGTACCGACCACGAGGTGCCGATGCTGACCTGCGACGGCGTACTGGGCGACCATGCGTTCGCGGGCCTTGATGTTGCCGCGGACGAAGTCAGAGGGCGTCTCGCCCAGGGCGTCGGCGACCGCACTGGAAACCGCGTCAGAGGCGTCCTTGACGTTGATGACGATGGAGCGGTCGGGGTCGATAAACCTCAGGGCCACTTGGGCATCGTGCTCGTCGGCCTGCACCCCGTAGGGCAGGCGGACGGCGATGAACTCTGCCTGAACCCCTTCCAGTCTTGACTCCTGCGCCGCCAGCTGGCACAGCCGTCCGGTCAGGGCGCTGTCCTGTCCACCGGAGATGCCGAGCACGAATCCCGCTGTCCCGCTGGCCCTTAGATAGTCCTTGAGGAACCCCACCCGTCGCGACACCTCGGCAGCCGGATCGATCGTGGGGGAGACGTCGAGGGCGGACCGGATCTCTTCGCGAAGGGTGCTCATTGCCCGACTGTAGAACGCCGGATCAGCGTGCGCACACCTTGCACACCAGGTCCTGCCACGCGTCGCCGAGCTGAGCTAATGACTGGCCGTTGGAGACGGTGGCGAAGTGCACGTAGCCGGGATCGATGATCGACATCAGGGCGTGGGTCTGTGCATCGAGATCGCCGGTGCATTCGAGCTGGGCCAGCAGTGACCGGATATGTGTGCGGACGAGCATCGTCGGCGGTGCTTTGTGCCAGGCGTCGGCGTCGGCAGTGGTGGCGCGCGCGAGGTCGAGGTGCCGTTCCAGGAAGGCGAGTCGGGCGCGCCCGAACGCGATGAGCCGGGTCAGTGGGGGCGCATCCGGTCCCAGCGGCGGTGGCCCGAACATGAAAGCCTGCTGCTCGATGTGTTCTTCGTGGTCCAGCAGGGCCAGCAGCAGCCCGGTGCGGCTGCCGAATCGGCGAAAGAGGGTTCCCTTGCCAACGCCTGCCGCGTTGGCGACGGCATCCATGGACATGCTCTCCGGGCCGACCTCGTCCAGGATCTGACGTGCGGCTTCCAGCAGGCGAACCCGGTTGCGAGTGGCGACGGCACGCTCCCGGGTGGGATTCTGCGCAAGGTCGACAGAAAGCAGGGGTATTTCTTGACCAGGCATAACGCCTCAATACTAGCCGCTGGGAATCAAACGGACCACGGTCCGTATTGTAAAAGGTGACAGAGAAGCAGGATGTAGGTGCGACAAACGCGCCGCTCTGATGAAAGGTGTTCCCCATGGCCGAGAAAGTGGCAGAGAAGAACGTGCTGGCAATCGTCGGAAGCCTGCGTAAGGCATCGCTCAATCGGCAGCTCGCCGAGGCCGCCGCTGAGAGTGCGCCGGCCGGTGTGAGCGTCAATATCTTCGAGGGCCTGGCCGACCTGCCGCATTACAACGAGGACATCGACGGCGACAACGCGCCCGCATCCGTGGAGTCGTTGCGTGCCGCTGTGGCCGATGCCGATGCGGTCCTGCTGGTCAGCCCCGAGAACAACGGCACCGTCTCCAGTGCGCTGAAGAACGCGCTCGACTGGCTGTCCCGTCCGTTCGGCAGCAGCGTGTTCAAGGGCAAGCCCACCGTGGTGATCGGAACATCGGCCGGAAGGTACGGCGGTATCTGGGCGATTGACGACACCCGGAAGGTGGCGTCCATCGCGACCGCCAATGTCCTTGACGACATCAAGGTGGCCGTGCCGTCCTCGGCCTTCGACGGCAAGCATCCGCGGGAGCACGCCGAGACGGTCGCCGAGCTGACCAAGGCCCTGGACGCATTGACGTCCGTCAACGATTAATTCGCAAAGGCACCACTGGCGGTCATGCCCGGCGCCGTGCCGGGCATGACCGCCTTTGTCTTCGGCCCGTAGACGATTCAGCTTCTGGATCCGGCCCAGGTTTCTTTCATCGCGGAGACGGACGCGACGCTGATCGCACAAATCACCAGCAGCATCAGCCCGACAGCCCAGTTGCCCAGAGCGTTCTGCAGCGGGCCCGCGATCAACGGCGGGATGGCGCCTCCGAAGACGCCGGCCACGTTGAACGCCACCCCGGTGCCGCTGTAGCGGGTGCCCACGGGATAGGACTCCGGAAGGAAGCTCGCCATCGGCCCGAATGCGAGGCCGAACAGCACGTAGGTGATCGCCATCGCGGCGAGGTAGGCCCAGAACGGTCCGCTGCTCAACAGGGGAGTGACCAGTAACGTCCACGGAAGTATCAGCCCCATGCCGGTCAATATCACCCGCCGCCGGCCAAATCGGTCGCTGAGGATTCCGCCGACCGCGGCGGACACCATGAGCACCACCGCCCCGAGCGCGCCCGCGGTCAGGATGGCCGCGCGGGAGAAATGCAACTCGGATCGGGCGAATCCAGGGAAGTAGGTGTTGGTCATGAAGGACAGCGTGAAAATGATCAGCATCGTCCCGCAGGTGAGCGCCAGCGTGCGAGGGCTCTCCGTAAGCACATGCCGCAGAGGTGATTTGACCAGCTTGTTTTGAGCCTTCGCGTTCACGAATTCGGGTGTCTCGGCCACGTGGAGCCGGATGTACAGGCCGACCGCCACCAGGAGCCCGCTGGCGATGAAGGGTATGCGCCATCCCCACGACAGGAATGCGGGGCTGTCTTCCCCGACGGTGACACTGACGACAAGGAACACCAGGCTGCTGAGCAATAGCCCTGTCGAGCTGCCAATCGGCACAGCGGTCGCGGCGCGACCACGATCGCGGCTTGGCGAGTATTCGGAGGACAGCAGTGCCGCCCCGCTCCATTCGCCGCCGACCGCGAGGCCCTGCACGAGGCGCAGTAAAACGATGGCCGTGGGTGCGGCGGCCCCGATCGAGGCGGCGCCGGGAACCAGGCCTACCGCCATGGTGGCGAGTCCCATGGTGATCAGGGTGACCACCAGGGTGCCCTTGCGGCTGAAGCGGTCTCCGTAGTGACCGAACAGCGCGGCACCGAGGGGGCGTGCCAGAAACGCGGTGCTGAAGGTGGCGATGGACGCGAAGAGCGCCAGAGAATGGCTGAGATTCGGGAAGAACACCGCGGGGAAGACGAGCGCGGCCGCCGTTCCGTAGATATAGAAGTCGTAGAACTCGATGGCCGACCCGATTGCGCTGGCCATGAACACTCTGCGGGGGCTCGGTTCCATGCGTGGGAGCTTAGGGTGCGTGCCCGCTAGGTCCTGAAGCTGCGGAACGCGGCCGAGGACGCTCCGGTCCGGCGAACATATCGGTGTCCGTTCCGACCGGGTACCGGGGTACCACTTCTGCGGGCGGGGCCGCCGCCGACGTGGGACTCTTGCGCTAGATCGCGATCTGTCCCCAGATTCGTCCACAGAACTTCACAGTTTCCACAGACTCGCCAGGCGAAAAGGTTTGCCCGGCGGTGGGCGATCTGCTAGCCGGTGTCGGTGCCCGGTGGTAGACACCACATATGTTCCAGCCATCTCGGAGGGCCCGGACACGCCCTGGTTACGACACGCCGGAATTTCAGGGGTGTCAGGTCTCACGACCAGGGAATTTCACGAATGTTGTTCAGAACATCTTGTATGGGTTCCGATTGTCGGACACTAGGTGTAGTGTCTGGAACACCGAAAGGCCGGGAACCACTCCGGGCCGCCCGGCCCGGATTTTCGCCAGATCTTCTGGCCGATCCCGGCGCTCAGCCACCACGGGCGGCGTGGAATTTTCCCGGGTGCTGGACTGCTGAAAACTTTGTTGAGATGTCTACGATCGATTCGCTGAGGAGCTACGCATGAGCATCACCGTCTACACCAAGCCCGCCTGCGTACAGTGCAACGCGACGTACAAGGCCCTCGACAAGCAGGGCATCGAGTACAACGTCGTGGACATCACCGAGGTCCCCGAGGCGCGCGATTACGTGATGGCACTCGGCTACCTGCAGGCGCCCGTGGTGGTGGCCGGTGACGATCACTGGTCGGGTTTCCGCCCGGACCGCATCAAGGCGCTCGCGGGCGCAGTCGCAGTCTCTGCCTAATAAGTAGTAAGTAGTACGGGAGCCGGGCATGGCCCATCTGGTCTATTTCTCCAGCGTGTCGGAGAACACCCACCGCTTCGTCCAGAAGCTGGGGGTTCCCGCCACCCGGATCCCGCTGCGTGGCGATATCCAGGTTGACGACCCCTATGTCCTGATCCTGCCGACCTATGGCGGCGGGCACCCGGTGCCCGGTCAGGCCGCGGGGTATGTCCCCAAGCAAGTCATCAAGTTCCTCAACAACGAACACAACCGGTCTTTGATCCGCGGGGTCATCGCGGCCGGCAACACCAATTTCGGCGCGGAGTACTGCTACGCGGGCAAGGTCATCTCAGCCAAGTGTGACGTGCCATATCTGTACCGCTTTGAACTCATGGGCACCGCTGAAGACGTGCAGCAGGTGCTGGCTGGACTCGACGAATTCTGGAAGGACACACCGTGGCGCCAACCGCGACAACTGCAGAACCTGTGACCTCTGCGCACGGCTCGGCTCACGGCGAGCTGGACTATCACGCCCTCAACGCCATGCTCAATCTGTATGACGCCGACGGCAAGATCCAGTTCGACAAGGACGCCGCCGCGGCTCGGCAGTACTTCCTGCAGCACGTCAACCAGAACACGGTCTTCTTCCACAATCAGGACGAAAAGCTCGACTACCTGATCGAGAAGGAGTACTACGAGCGCGAGGTGCTCGACCAGTACTCACGCAACTTTGTGAAGTCGCTGCTGGATCGGGCCTACGCCAAGAAGTTCCGGTTTCCGACCTTCCTCGGCGCGTTCAAGTACTACACCTCCTACACGCTGAAGACCTTTGATGGAAAGCGCTACCTGGAGCGCTTTGAAGATCGCGTGGTCATGGTCGCGCTGACGCTGGCCTCCGGTGATCTGCAACTGGCCGAGAAGCTCGTCGACGAGATCATCGACGGACGCTTCCAGCCGGCAACCCCGACGTTCCTCAACTCGGGCAAGAAGCAGCGCGGCGAGCCGGTGTCCTGCTTCCTGCTGCGCATCGAGGACAACATGGAGTCCATCGGGCGTTCCATCAACTCGGCGCTGCAGCTGTCCAAGCGCGGTGGCGGTGTGGCCTTGCTGCTCACCAACATTCGTGAGCATGGTGCACCGATCAAGAACATCGAGAACCAGAGCTCGGGCGTCATCCCGATCATGAAGCTGTTGGAGGACTCGTTCTCCTATGCCAATCAGCTCGGTGCCCGCCAGGGTGCCGGTGCGGTGTACTTGCACGCGCACCACCCGGACATCTACCGCTTCCTGGACACCAAGCGCGAGAACGCCGACGAGAAGATCCGCATCAAGACGCTCTCGCTGGGTGTGGTGATCCCGGACATCACCTTCGAGCTGGCCAAGAAGAACGAGGACATGTACCTGTTCTCGCCCTACGACGTCGAGCGCACCTACGGGGTGCCGTTCGCCGACATCAACGTCACCGAAAAGTATTACGAGATGGTCGATAACGGCCAGATTCGCAAGACGAAGATCAAGGCGCGCGAATTCTTCCAGACCCTCGCCGAGCTGCAGTTCGAGTCGGGCTACCCGTACATCATGTACGAGGACACCGTGAACCGGGCCAACCCGATCGAAGGCAAGATCACCCACTCGAACCTGTGCTCGGAAATCCTGCAGGTGTCGACGCCCTCGCTGTTCAACGACGATCTGTCCTACGCCAAGGTGGGCAAGGACATTTCGTGCAACCTGGGCTCGCTGAACATCGCCAAGACGATGGACTCACCGGACTTCGCGCAGACCATCGAGGTGTCGATCCGCGCGCTGACCGCGGTATCGGATCAGACGCACATCTGGTCGGTGCCCTCAATCGAGCAGGGCAATAACGATTCTCACGCCATCGGCCTGGGGCAGATGAACCTGCACGGCTACCTGGCGCGCGAGCGCATCTTCTACGGCTCCGAAGAGGGTGTGGACTTCACCAACATCTACTTTTACACGGTGCTCTACCACGCACTGAAGGCATCGAACCGCATCGCGGTCGAGCGCGGCAAGGCGTTCGGCGGCTTCGAGAAGTCGAAGTACGCCAGCGGCGAGTTCTTCGACAAGTACACCGAGCAGGTGTGGGAGCCGAAGACCGAGAAGGTGCGCCAGCTGTTCGCCGATGCAGGGATTCGCATTCCGGTACAGGAAGATTGGCTGCGGCTGAAGGAGTCGGTGCAGCAGCACGGCATCTACAACCAGAACCTGCAGGCGGTGCCGCCGACCGGATCGATCTCCTACATCAACCACTCGACGTCGTCGATCCACCCGGTGGCCTCGAAGATCGAGATCCGTAAGGAAGGCAAGATCGGCCGGGCGTACTACCCGGCGCCGTACCTGACGAACGACAACCTGGAGTACTACCAGGACGCGTACGAGATCGGTTACGAGAAGATCATCGACACCTACGCCGCGGCCACTCAGCACGTGGACCAGGGCCTGTCGCTGACACTGTTCTTCAAGGACACCGCCAGCACGCGTGACGTAAACAAGGCGCAGATCTACGCCTGGCGCAAGGGAATCAAGACGCTGTACTACATCCGGCTACGGCAGATGGCGCTGGAAGGCACCGAGGTCGAGGGCTGCGTCTCCTGTATGCTATAGGCTTTTTACGTTAGGTCGCAGGCCAGGGAAAATACTCCCTGGCCTGCTTCTTTTCAAAGTGACGGCCCAAGCAACTTTTGCGCTCGATGAGCAGGTTTGGGCACCCGGTGGGGCACGTATGGGGCACGCCGTGGGGCACGGGGCACGACAGCTCAGCAACATTCACAAGCTGCCCAACGGGCGGTATCCCAGGATGGATGGCCACTACGCAACGGCGCCTACCACCTTCAACGTGACGAAAGAGCTGGAGTCGTTGCTGCCGGTGCTCGACGTGAGCAGTTTTGCGGACTCCGGCTCGGCGACCGCCGCGACCTCATCGTCACGGAGCGTTCTACAGACGATGCTGGAAGTCGAGCAGGCCGTAAACGTGTGTCTGGTCGAACACGGCACCGCCGTCGTTCGCGTGGTGCACACACCTTCGGCGGCCGCGATGTCTATCTTCGGGGCGGCTCCAGAATCGTGTATCGATGGGAGCTGTTTGTCTGCGACTGGCGCTGCCTTTGTTGCGGTCTCGACATGTCTACTGTCGATGAGTACTACATGCTGCAAAACGATGTGTGGGCACAAGCGAATCCGGATATCGATGGGCACCTTTGTATCGCTTGTGTCGAAGAGCGCCTCGGCAGAAGTCTGACCGCCGCCGACTTCACTGATTCACCGATCAACACCAGCACAGCGAAACGACGTACTCAGCGATTGGCGGATCGTCTGAGCTCGGGCATCAATCAGAACCTGCCGATCAGCTAGCAGCTGGGAAACGTTGCAGCATCACAAAAGGGCTGGTTGCGCTGGCGCTGGTCGGTGTACTGTTATCTGCGCAGACCCCCCACACCCGTGGATAAGGGGGTCTAGCTGTTTCTTGGGATAGCCGGCGGAGAGTAGATACGGTAGCTGAGAAGACAACTTCCGTCATAGATTCACACCTCCGATCAGGCGCAGGATCGCATCGTTACGATGATAGCTCTGGCCCTCAGATCCGAGGCGCAATCAGCTGTACTTCGTTGTGCAGCGCTAAGATCGGTGCATCGGGTATCGTCATTAATCATGTTGCTCAGCGTTGCGAAAGCATCCCTCGGCGGAATTGCGCTGGTTGCCTCACTTCTAGTTGGCACGCCGATAGCTGCAAGCGAGCCGGAAATCCCCGACCTGAGTACTCTGCCCCGCGATGCGGCAGCCGACTTCCACGTTGCTGGCACCTATAGCGTTGCGTTTCGTGCCGCGCCGGACGTGTGGTGTGCGATGAGCTACTCACGGTTCACCAATCACAGCAGCTGCGCGGGTCGGCTTCCGGGTGTGCCGAGCGGAGAAAACTATGTGGCGGTGTATTGGGAGATGCTCAACCACACCGGGAATTCGCAGATGAGCAGTGCGCCAAACGAGGTGCCGGAACCGGATCAGCAACACTTCTATCGCCCGCTACCCGCTGGCCATGCGCTGCCACTAAGGCCCAATTATGAGGTAAGTGCCCATATCTGCGGCTCACCACCTGGATACCTGCTGGTCTGCAAAATCGACGCAAAATCACCTGATCAACCCCCACAGACGCACGGGTTCGTGCTGTCCGAAAGCGGTAGCTGGACTTTCTAACCAGGAGCCAGGCCAGCGAGGCCGCCGCGGTCGCTAGTCTGGGCCGATGAGCAAAGCATTGCGGTGGCTTCTTGTAGCAGCTGTTGCGCTATCGGTGGTGGCGGCACCACGCGCGGGCGCTGATCCCAACTTTCCGAACCTCGCCCCGTACCGCGCGGTGGACGCCTCGATCTACTTTGCTCCATTCGGTTATGGGAACGCTGGGGTACGGTTCAGTACGCCAGACGGCTTGCACTGTGCACTCATCAAGAACGGTCGCGGAGGCTGGTCCTCGGCAGGCTGCACAGGGAACCTGCCAGGAATCGCGGGCGTTAATGCGGTCCGCGCAGACACCTCCGGCCGGGGAACATGGACCCAGATCGATCTGAATAAACCTGAGACCTATCAGGTCCTCGATTCAGATGGCTGGCACGACAAACCCGTAGATCCGGCTAGCTACCGGCCGCTGCCAGCAGGCAGCAAAATCGTCTACGACGAAATCTCGTGCGGCGTCGACGACAGTAGCCAGACCGCCTGCATCGTGTCCGGCGAACAGTTCGACCCACCCCGACCTGATCATGGCTTCGTTCTCAAACCCGAAGGCAGCTGGCACTTCTGAAATTAATCTGCCACGGCAGAGCGCTTTTCCGCAGTGAGAACGCGACACGGGCCAGTGGCCAAAGGGATGAGAATCGATGGTGTCGGTTGCGTGAGTGTCTCCCGTGGCAAACGTGGAGTGGTTGTAGGCTGCCGCTACGTCGCACGTCGACGTCACACACGAGTCGCCGCTTGGGCGACTTTTGAGGGAGGAATCGGGATGACATATGGACAACCGCCCTACGGGGGGCAATGGGAAGCGGAGCCTGGAGACGGTGACCGTCTCGGCTATGGGCACGGGCAGCCGCAGGGCACCCCGCAGTACGCGGGGCAGCCCTACCCGCCGCCGGGGTATCCGGCGCCGGGCGTCATGTGGCCGCAGCCGAATCCAGGTGCTCATGATCCGCGGGACCTGTCCCTGCCGTTGTACGGCGCTACTTTCGGTCAGGCCGTGAGCAGGTTCTTCCGCAGCTACGCGAAATTCTCGGGGCGGGCCTCGCAGAGCGAGTACTGGTGGTCGATACTCGCCTATGTCCTCGTCCTCGTGGCATTGTGCGCACTGGCAATCATCTTCGCGAACCTTGTCGACGGGGATACGGCCGCAGGCGTTTTCGGCATTGTGTTCCTCTTGGTTGTGCTGGGGTTCTGTCTCCCGACGATCGCTGTGTCGGTGCGCCGCCTACACGATGCGAACATGTCCGGCTGGCTGTACTTGGTGAACTTCATTCCGCTGATCAACTACGTCATGTGGATCGTGATCGGACTGCTCAGCACCAACCCCCTCGGCGCCCGCTACGACAACCCCTCGGTCTCGGGGTAAATGCGCGTTCCTGCGTTGTGATCAGGCGGGGTCGAGCTCTGTCTGTTTGGTGGCTTGGTCCAGTAGTTGGGCTCGTGCATCGAGCCGGGCGGGATTGGTCATTTGATAGGTGCCTATCGCGGCGAGACAGAGGAGGCCGAGCATGTTGATCCGATTCAGATTGTCGAAGCTGATCGCTGAAAAGATTCCCACCATCATGAGTCCGCAGGGGTCTCCCTTTTTGCCGAGATTGGGCTGAGCGAGCCGTGCAGCTGCGTGCAATGTGGCTGGATCTGCGGGGACCGGACCAGTGCGAGTGGCGCGCACAGCTTGTGAACGCTGTTGTGGCGATAAGTCTTTCACCACTTCGCGTGCGACGAAGCTGTCCTTCCTGTCGGCTAGGGCGGCCACAAAACCCACAACCGCGGCAATGGATGTAAGCGTGATCAGCCAGCTTGCGTGCGTTTTGCCATCCCAACTCAGTGCTAGCAATACAAGGAAAAGCAGTGTGGAGTAGACGGGCCAGCGCAGCCACCAGCGAGCAAGCTTGAATCCAAGGTCCACTAGCGCAGTATATCTCTATAGCAAACCTTATCAGGACGGGCTGCGAGGCGCTCTAGCGTCATAATCGGTTAGTCGTGGGTCTCGCTTAGCGCCCGCTGCGAGCTCCTGGCCAAAGACGCACAACCCGCGACCAACTTAGCTAGTAAAGGTCGGTCGGTGGCCCGGGGCAGCGCTGCCACCTGATCATGTCCAGCGGCGGGAGCGCCAGCTTGGGCCGTCCGATGGAGTTGACCTCTAGGATCGCGAGCAGGCCTTCGTGCGGGAATAGCTGCACTCCTCCCACCTAGTTGCCTTCGGTGTCGATGGCGTCACCGTAGATCTCGATGGGCCTTGCGGCCTCGGAGAGTGGAAGATCGTCGCCAACCGCAGTCACGTCCAACTGGTGAATGAGCTTGCGTTCCAGTCGTCGCCGTATTCGCCAGAACACTTGGTGGTTAGGAACGCTGCTAGCCCTGCGGGATGTAGTTGATAGGTTGCTCCGCGCCACCACGCATACAGGACGGGCCACCTATTTGGATCTGCGCCGGTGATGAGCCAATAGCCTGTGGCGCCGCTACTGTCTCCGCCCCACCCCAGCGCTTTCACTGGCCTTGCTAATCCGAGGTCGGAGGCGTTGACCGTTGTCGCCCCCGGAAGCATCCATGGGTTGTACTCCAGATAGGTCCAGTCACGCTCTACCTCCCCGCCGATCTCAGGGCCACGCTTCACTATGTCAGCACCGGGATGCGGTGCCATTTCAGGCGGCACCCATATCCCCAAGTCATCATCAAAGCCGCCCCACTGGTAGAGCTCAACGATCAACTTGTAATCGTCGGGCAGGCCTACCCCCAACGCCGATTCGGCCGCTTGCCAATCGATTACGTAGTTCCACAATCCGCTCGGCGGCGTCACCACCGACGTCAATCGCTCAATCGGCTCCATCTGCCCAGTTAACTCCACCGAGTCCATCCATCAACGTGCCACGCTCCGTCTTCGAAGAGCATGGTTATCCGGACGTTCTCGTGGTTAAGGCCTGGGCGTATGTCGCGGTCGTAGTAGGCGACACTTTCGATGTAGCTGGGCTCTCCCCGATTGAGGTCCAGCGTTGTTTTGATGCTTGATAGGTTCGGCTCCATGCCGTCCCGAAAGATCATGTTCCGGAGATAGTTTCGGGCCTCCGCCTCCGGTAGAGCTCGAACCTTCGCGAGTAGCGCATCGGATAGGTATGAGTCGATCGATTGAGATCGTGAAAGGCCGTTGATGAGCAAGTCGACAGCAATCCTTGCTAATCCTTTGTCTGCGAATGGATTCCATCTTTCGCTGCTGTCACCCCGCACGGAAGCTCCCGAATTGGTTGATGTCTCGGACGGGGCATTTGCCGACGGGTTGCAGCCGGAGAGCAGTGCTGTTACTGCTAGTGCCGCTGCGATTCTTTGTGGTCGCACTCCGCGGAACGTGTTAGCGGAACGCCAGCGTGTCTCCGCCAATTTGGTCCCCTCGATCATCGTCACCCCTGTTCGCAACGTACAACTTTCATAGCAGAAAGACTCTGACGGTCTAGATCGGTCCGATCTTCCCTTGGTGTTGCGGGCACAGTTGGACTGCTGCGTACTGGGCGAACAGCGTCGCGTAGTACTCGGCGCTGTTGTCATCGCGGTCGTAGGCGTTCTTCACGGCGTTGATCGCGGCCGCGGTACCGCCGGTATCGAAGCCCCGGCATGCGCGATATCCAACGTTGATCGCGTCCTGAGCGCACCCTGCGCAGGTGGTCGCATAGTGATCGAGCGATTCAATCGCGGCGATGAATCCCGCCTCATCGGCGGATGATTGCGGCGCGAGGACCACGGACAGTCCCGCGAACACGAGAATCGCAATGGCTAGTTTCCATACTGCGAACAGTCTCGGCGCATCAGCCATTCGGGATCCCCTCCATAAGTGGTCGCCCCAACCGTGAGGGAAGCCTACAGTTGCGCGGCGAAGTTGGAAGCTCTCACCACGATGAGACTTTTTCGACGCTCACGAACACACCGTGGCCAGTTGTCGTGTTAGTGAAGGTGGTGCCTGAAGCTGTGGCCTCTATCGTCCATGACATGGCGCTGTAGGTGCTGTAGTCGAGAGTGACCGGGTGGATATCACCCAAGTCGCCGGAAACCCATTGCCGTGTACCACTAGAGGTAAAGCGGATACCGTTCGCAGGGTACCCGTCCACGTGAGGTGCATTCTGAAACCGGCTCTGGCAGTCGACTTCGAATTCGCTTATCTGGCAACGCGTTGCGCCCGATTTGGTGGATATGTACACCATTCCGCTTGCGCCTGGATAAAGGGGTGTGGCCAATGGAGCGGGTGCGGTGGTCGTTGTGCTCGGGGGTCGCGATGACACGGTCGGGTTTGAACGGTCCGCGTCTTGTCCGATCTGGAGGGTGATGCCTCGCCTTGCTTCTGACTCGGTGTAGTTGACCTCGCCACGATGCGAGGCTTCTACCTTGTAGAACTTTTTTCCGGTTGGCACATCGGGGATTTCGAACGGAAGTGAGCATGTACCTTGCGCGCTGGTGCCGGACTGTAGTTGTGATTTAGCGAGCAGAGTTCCTGACTCGTCGGACACTGTGACGGCGGTTCCTGGCCCGATGTCTCGATAACCGCCGATGCCGCGGCAGCTGGAGCCGGGTGGGACCGAGACGTTGTCGTCGTAGATCGTGATGCTGCCGTTGATGGTGAATGAGCGGGGCGTCGTCAGGTGGGAGTACAACATGAAGGCGCCTATACCGATGGCAGCGATCACAATCGCACCTGTGAAACCGATCATGACTGCGGTAGCTGGGCGTACGGATTTTCCCGGGGATTCGTCAATCCCGAGCTCTTGTGGTTCGGTGGCACCGCCCATGGATCCCTCCCCAGGTCTGAAATTGATCAGCGGATATTACGCCTTGGTGCGGATGCGACGGAGGCGGTTCACGGCTAGAGCGTCGATCGCCATGGCTTGCGGGGGGTGGCGGGTCGGCCGTGTGGCACCCGAAATAATCCAAGCCGTTGGTGTTGCCGTTGCTGCGATCCTCGCTGCGTGGCAAGCGTTGACCTCGCGCAAGGTTCGCGATCTAGAAACCCGGCTGCGGGCAGTCGAGTTGGAGCGAGACACCTTCCGCACCAAGTTCCGGGCCGCTGTGCGGCATATCCGCGACTGGATGGGCGGGGCGACACACCATGTACCCGGCGCCCCGCGACCGCCCTACCGCCCGAACTGCGGGATGACGTGTGGTCCAGCCCTAATTCGGATGTGCGAGACGCGACGTCAACCTCGCGGTTGCCCTTCGCGGGTTGGTGTTGACGGGTGCATCGGTGAAGTCCGCGCGAATTAGCCGTCGACCCAGTCGACTTTCGACGCATCCGATGCACAGGTGGCCAGCATCGTTGGGATTGATCGCAAGCCAGAGATCGTGATGCAGCATGTAGTACTCGTCGTGACCCCGCCCATCGACATTGTCGGTGTCGACTCCGCAACCTGCACACGACCAATCAATAGGCAGCATCGAGAGCCCCGAGGCGACGTTCGTTCGGAGATTCATCGCTGTACCCGCAGCGGCTTGGTTATGGGTGAGCCGTCGTTGTGGCCGTCGGCGATCTCCTGCCGTTTGGTGGCTTGGATGAGTAGTTGAGCGCGAGCGTCCAAGCGGATCGGGCTGATCCAGGTGTAGACCCCCATCGCGGAAAAGAAGGCGACCATCAATATGTCACCAACCTTGGGTTGTGCGTTCAGATTGGTCAGGATCAGCAAGGCGGCATAGACAGCCATCCACTTGGTCGGCGTGCTGCCGAGATTGGGTTGCGCCAGCGCTGCCGCGGCGCGCAGTACGGCTGGATCGGTGGGGATCGGGCCGAATAGAGGTGCATTGAACGCTTCGGCTCGACGCTCTGGATCCACCGCGCTAAGGGTCTCGCGAACGAAAGTCGCCCGCTTGCGGCCAGCCAGCGCGAACCACACTCCCAGCACGGCCGAAACGGAGCCGCTCACAGCGACTTTGGTGGTGGACAGCTCTCCATCCCAGAAGGCCACTGCCAGCACTCCGAGTGCCAACTGGGAGTACAACACCAAGTGCACCCACCACGGAGCAATCTCTAACCGGAGCCTCACAAGGTGAGTATAGGCATGCAGCAAAGCATCGGGCCGGCATGGAGCTGGTGACGCGAAGTGCCGGTCCGGCGTTAACTCCGTGCCCGCGTGTCTTGGGAACGGACCCACCGCAGGGTTACGCGGCACAGTCCCACGGCCGCGGTCCACCGTGGTCGACGGCGCCCCCTAACTCCCTCCAAAGTGGAGGAGTCAGGGGCAAGATGAACTCGGTGTCGCCGCGCTGGAAGCTGGCAGCGTAGGGGGAGCGGGCGAACTGGCGTACCGGCTGATCGCTCACTGCAGGTAGGACGAGTTCGCCTACGAGTCCGGATGGTTGGACCCGTTCGGTGTTGTAGACGAAGGCCAACCGTTCACCGTTTCCGGCCTCGCCTTCGGTGACGTCGGAGACGATGACTCGCCATTGCGGCCCAAGGGTTTTCAGCAGGAAGCGCAAAGCGGTCGGATCGCGGCGGATCTCTTGCAGCGCCACGACATCGCAGCGCCGGATTACTTCGGCGATGAACGTGACGGCCCGCCAGTCACGTTTAGGTGAATCACCTGCCCCGGCCTGCCAGGTTGGACTCAGACCGCTAAAGGCCCGCAGATTCCAGGTGCCGATGAGCAGGTTGGTTTGAGTCTGGGGCGCGATCGTGTCGGCGACCGCACTGCGCAGCGCGGCTCGCTGCGTCACGGCATCGGGCGGCACAGCAGCCATAGAGACATCGCAGCACAGAGTCAGTCCCTACGTGGCATGATCGCCGATCTGGCAGTGACCGTCCCGGGTGTCGATGATCAGGTTGTGGCCTAGGCTCTGGCCGTGACGGTGCCCCGCGATATCCAAACTTGGTTGCCAACGCTCGACGCCATGCTTCAGGACGCCTCGCCGCGGATCAACCTGGTTGAGGGCGCCATTACTTTCGCCGAACACAGCTTTGGATGGTCATTCACCTACGACGGCGCCAACCCCACGAACTCCCCAGCTACCGACTACTTTCGCGAAGCCGCATTCCGCATCCATCAAGGCCTTGACAAGCAATTCGGCGCGGTTCTGCGTGCAAGCCGCGCCGGACTTCGGGAGGTTCACCTGGTCGAACTACCCCAGAACGTGTCCTACGGGCTTGGCGGCGACATCGTGGGAGACCTCGTCCGTGATGACGGCGCGCTTCCGGCGCCGTATCGGCGCCAAGCGGAGCGATGCCCGCGTGCTGCGCCCGCCCCGGGCACAGATCCCAGCGCGTTGGCCGCGCTGGCTGCACGCAAGATCCCCGGTGCCCAACCCGCCACGCAGGAAGAAATTCTGGCTGTTGAGTCCAGGCTCGGCATCGCCCTGCCAGAAGAAATACGTGCGCTGTATCTGACGGCCGGAAGCGGAGAACTCGTCCTCAACGAAGATCCGGACGCCGGCGACTTCTACGGCATGGACATCATCCCGCTGGGTGACGGACCCTACAGGCAGGCGTACCTTCCGGAAAACCGGCTCTCAGCATGGAAATACGGCGCAACCGAGACACTAGCGCCTGACCCCAATGGCAGAATCCAGCCGCTAGCAGGCACGGCCTTGTGGTTTCCGGTAGGTACCGACGGCGCAGGCAATGTTTATTGCGCTGATCTGGCACCGGCTGAAAACGGCCACTATGGACAGGTGATCTTCCTCGATCACGAATTGAACACCGGCGCAGAGCTTGTCAGCGACTCGTTCACAGATCTGCTGGTTCATCAGCGATTGTGTCCACCCACCGGACCAGTCAGAGACGCGGTCAAGGTTTACTTGAATCGGGTGGCGATTGAAGATGCCGCCGCCCGCGACGATCTCGAAGTAGTGTGCCTCGGAATTTCTGACACCGCAGTCGATCTGGGTCCACTGCTAGATCACTCGAGCGTCCGCACAATAGATGCCAGTTACAGCAGGCTGGCAGAACCTATGCAAGTCAACAGCTTTCCCGCACTGGAGTATCTTTCAATGACGTCAAGAGACTGGCGTGCTTTGCTGGACACTGACAGTGTGCCCGGTGGCTTGATGGCCGCCAACATCGATGGCGCTGACGCGATAGAGACGGTCGCCATCGCAAATGAGATTCTCACCCGCTGGGGACGTCCCCTCATAACCGTCACAGCTCTTCACCTAGAAAACAAACCCCGCCGCCGGGCGGTGTGGTGGCGACGTTCGAAACTGAACTGAACTCGGCGAGGAGCTAGGGCACCGTCGCCACTGCGGACAGTATCGACTCTCAACGCATCCGCTGCAATGTTATATGTTTGCTATCCACGTAGACATGCATCTGGATCTGAGAGTAGTGTCATCAGCCTGAAGTTTCGCTTTGACCGGGGGAGGCGATGTGTCAGAGAACAAACGATCAATTCGATGTCCGACAGCGGTTTCTAACTACCGCGATTTGGTGCGGTCAGTGACGACTCTACGAGCGTTGCTCCGGCGAGATGATGACACAGGGCGCCTTGTCGGCTCCGGCTCTGGTCTGCGCCGTGCCGATTTCGCTGGCGTCGGCGCCGCTGTTCACCGATGGCCGGTACGTGAGCGGTTCTGGCCAGAATGAAGCCGACACAGTGCCATTGAAAGTTGGCTACACCTAGATGCTCAAGGATCAAAAGGTCGCCGTAGGCGCCTCGATTAGCGGGGTGCTTGGGCTTCTCAGTCTGGTTGTGGTGGTGAGAGTCGTAGACGCAATGCGGCAGGAATGCGGTGTCGAGTCAAATGTGGGCGATGGCCTGCAATTTTTGATCGCCGCACCATCAATTCTAGTCGGAACAACGGCGGTCACCGGAGTCCTGTTCGCGCTGACGGTGTCCCTCGTGCAGCGCGACTGGTCAGTGCTTCTGGCCATCGGGATGGCGGTGCTAGCGGCAGCAGCTGCGGTAGTGCTGGGGGTCAGCAGCGTATATACCCCTGCCACAAACGAACTCTGCCCGAACGGAATTACCAACTTGTGGCCGTTTCCCGCATGACCGAGCACCGACTCCCTACGAGGGCCGCGCTCTGATGAAACCGCGTCCGCCCGAGCCCAATTAACCCCAGCAGAGGAGATCTGTAATGCGCACCGAACCATTCCAGCCAGAGACGAACCGCCACAACGTTTCCAAGCCTCTCGGCGCGACCGATCCGCGCGATCTGACGCTCCCCTTGTACGGGGCAACCTCCCAACTGGCCTGAGGGAGCGCGGCTACGAGCTTCTGGAGCTGCCAGCTGTGGAACGAGACGAGTACGGCACCTATACGGGTGCGTGTCCCGCCCGTGGGCGCCCGCCGAGATCCGCATGCGCCGCCCGCCCACCGGTGACCAGGTCACGGTCGTGGGGACCGCGCTCCCATTCGCCGCCGACGACGTACCCGCGATCGCGGCAGGACTGCTGGCCGCCCGTGCGTTTTGCGCGCGAATACAGGGTTTATGAGCACGCACAAGGGGAGTAGCCTCGGCTTCGGTAGGCCGTCAGCGAGGAGCGGACGATGACTGTGGTTCCTGGGAACACGTTCGTGCGGATTCTGCCGGGTCGTCGACGTATGAAGTACGTCGTGCGGGCGGTACGTTGGGCGCCGTTCAGCTACGCCGAGATTGAACCAGTCGATGGCGGTCGCCGTGCGACAGTTCCGCTGCACCGCGTAGAGCAATGGGTAGCCCAAGAGCAGTCGGCGAATGAGCGAGTGTTGGTGCCGTTTGGATCGGTCCGAGGGGGTATACGCCGATACAGCGGAGGTAAGGGCCGGGTTGCGTCTGGGCGTCCGTTAGGCGATGTACGCAGGCAACCCCGGCGTTGAGGACACAGCACTGAACGGTGCTGGCTGCTCGGGCTCGCAGTTATCGTTGCTGGCATGTCCGACACGTTCACTCTTGGCATTCAGCTGATTGTTTCCATCGCGCTGGCCTTCGTCGTTATTTCTGTGACGGCGCGTGCGGCGACCGGTCGTTTGGTGCGCAATCAAACGGCGGGCATCCGGATTCCGTCCACAATGGCGAGCGAGAAGGCTTGGCGGGCTGGCCATCGTGCGGCATTGCCGGTGATGTGGCTGCTCGCGCCCGTTGCGGCCGCCGCTGACATTGCTGCCCTAAGTGGTGTGGCAACCATGCTCACCATGTGGCTTTGGGTCGCAGCAACGGTAGCGGTCATAATCATCGCCGGAGTTGTTGCTGGGCGTGCTGCACGGAGAGTTTCGGAATAGGGCGAAGCCGACCGGAACTCCGGCCGCGTTCAGCCGCCCCCGCCGCCGTCGCATCCACCGCCGCCGTCGCTGAATCCGCCGCTGTCGCAGTACCCACCGCTACCGCCACTGTCGCCGCCGAATCCGCCGAAGTAGCCGAATGATCCCGTGCCGGTCCCGGATCCTCGGCCATGTCCAGGCGAATTGGCTGAAGGACCGCGGCGTCGCGGTGTAGGGACCCGCGGCCTGGAATTCTCAGATCGTGACGCTGTAGGTTGGTGCGGCTTACTGACTTCCGGCGTGCGACGCGCATCCCTGTGGACCGCTTTGCGGGCCAACTGCCAGCCGAAGCATCCGAGTAACACTGCTATCAGTGCCAGCACCATCAGTGCAATCCCCACAGAAGCTCCTCCCTGAGCCTGGCCGCCACTTTGCTGAACGTCTCTCCATATTGCGCTAGTTAGTGCGTGAGTGCCAGGCGGGCAACATCTGCGTGAGCACTAGAGCTTGCCACCGAGATAGAGGATCTTGTGACCGCCAAGACGTTGGATCAGTTCTTTCTGGAATTCCTCGCTCAGTGGGGGCCAGTTCCAAAATTCCAGGCATAGATGTCCAATGCCCCGCCCGATGCTCGACAACCACTCGTTGACGGAGCTGGGCCTCATGCACATTGGGCAGAGGTATTCGTCGTTTACGCCCAAGCCCACGCCCGGGGTCCACTCGTCTAATCCCTTGAACTCATCGAATCGTTGCTGGGTCCCGCATTGAGGACAACCTGGATCCTCAGGCTCCATGGCCCAATAGACCATAGGGCTCACCTTGATGTGTAACCCATTGGTCCACAGGGCAGTCCATCGGCCATCGGTTCGATCTGGCGCATTGACAGCTGCCGCCCAGTTTGGTCCGGGCGGGTGCCCCGGCCCGCTCAACAGGCGATCCGTGAGATCACCAGAAACCACACCTTCGGCGATGAGCCAGTGACGAACCGATTCGGCCAGCGCCGGAGCTTCTTCGGCGCTCGCATCAAGGTCGCCGATCTTCTGGAAGCAGTCGCCCATGGGCAAACATTAACCGTATGCCGTGTGCCGTACCTGTTCGTGGCCTAGATCGCCGTTATGCCCCGCGCTCCGCGTCCGTGCCCAGTGTCCGGATGCCCCAACTTGATCCGCTTCACACGCTATTGCCCTGGGCACACGCAGGCGTGGAGCGGACCACGCGCAGCTTCCAGTGAGGTGACGCGTCAGCGCCCGGCGCGAGCTGGTCCCGAAGATCTTGGACCGAGGCCGCTACCGCTGCCGCATCCAGTACGAGGGCATCTGCACGGGTCGAGCGACTGTGGTGGACAAGGAGCAGCCCGCATCGCGCCGGCCCGATCTGGCATTCGACCCGAGGAACCTGCGTGCGGCGTGCCAGCCATGCAATGACCACAAGGCCAGGACTGGGGACCGCGGGTAGTGGTGCGGGCGGACTCGGGTCGCCTGACTTGTGTGACCTACTTGCGACGTAGCGTCCAGTCTTCGCGCATCTCGCGATTGAAGCGCCATCCGATCCCATCGAACGGATTCCATGATCGGCTGCCGATAACTCGGTGACGGTAGTAGGCAGGGCCTGCAAGGATCATGTACACCACACCATTGGTGCTAAATCCACCAAAACCCAGCGCTGGGAACGCCAGGTACACAACCGCTCCCAGAAGTAGGCTAAACAGCATCACTGTTATGGCCTTACGCCACATGCCTTTGACAACGAAGTAGACGGGTCCAAAGAACAGGGCCGGCAGGTTGAAATAGGAACGCATTCTGACCGCGAAAGGCCTCGCTTTCGCTGCGGCAACTGCCTGCGGGGTGAATCTCGTGCCGTAGCGGTCATAAAAGTCGAACTTGAGCCGCCAGTATGCCGACAAGTCGCCGCGATCGTCCGTCACGGTCAGTAACCTAGCAAACTTCCAGGTTGATGCGATCGACGCTGGCAGCCATGCTAGGGATATGGCGCAAGGCATTGTGAAGTTCTTCAATCCTGAGAGGGGCTGGGGCGCGATCACGTCGCCTGAGCTGCCCGATGGGCTAGATGCGTTCGCGCACTACACAATGATCGAGGGCGGGGGCTTCCGGATGCTCAACGAAGGGGAGCGCGTCGAGTTCGACTACGAGCAGAGACGACAGGACAGCTTCCAGTACGTTGCAACGCGTGTGCGTCAGCTCTGATCGCCGTCGAACCGATGGGCGGTTCCGGCCCAGCGTGCGTGCATCCTCGTGAGGAAGGCTGTAATCGGAGACCCCGAGTTCTCGGCGAGCACGCTATCGATTCCACACTTGGGACATAGGGCGGAATCGTCGTAGTCGGTCCATTCGGTGATCGTGCTTGGTGAGTAGATTGCCAGACAGTAGAAGCCGCCGCTGACGGCCGACCTACACAGTGCGGCAAGGTTGTTCGTGCGGTGGGGGTGGGCCTTATCTACCAACTTTCGTCCCCACATACAGGAATCGTTGCAGACGCTGGCGCAGACCTGCAGTCACCGCCCCCTACTCGCCACGGATGCGCGGAGCATTTTCGGGCTCGATTTCTGGCGGGTCGCACACCACGTGGGAGGCAGCCACGCCCTGTACTCAGAGCTGTTCCAGTATCGCCAGCACCCGGATCGTCGCGGCGAACCAGTGATTTGATGCTTCGATGCTGTCTGCGGAGCTCAGGGCATTGCCGAATTGGCGCAGCGCCGAGGCTGTTTGATGGAATCCCGTATTTGTGAGTCCATCTGCACAGGAATGTATTTGCTGATGTATGCCGGCACGGCAGTGGTCCAGCCCGGTGTGCGCGATCTGGGACAACAGCGACTGTGCTGCCAGCACCGAGCGGTGCAGCGGATCGGGGGGAACGTCGTGATGCTCCGGCAGTGCACGAGTTATGGCCGGCGCGAAATCGAACACGGACACCTCGGTGCCCAACAGGGCGGCCAGTGGTTCCACGATCAGGCGCCCGTGTGAGCGTCGCGCGATCCCGCTGAGAAATACCGGTTGGGCTTGTTCTCTGATCATGCTCAAGGCGCGGTGCAGGGCATCGAGGGCTCCCGGTGCCACTGAGCGATATTCGTCGGCGATGAGTGCTCTGCCGTCGTGAGCGTCGACAACCTCGGCCACCAAGCGCTGATCGCCGGGGGAGTAGGACATGGACACCACCCGGTGCACCGCGAACACCCTGACGAACTCGGCCTCGATCCGCGGCCTGACGAATCGAGGTGGTTGTGAGGTGATTTCGCGTTCTAGGAGGGAAAATTCGTGGTGGGCCAGATGATCGGGCAGCGATTCCCAGGCCCGGCCCAGCGGGAGCACGGATGTCTTGGCCACGGCCGAGCGGGTGAGTTCGAGTCCGCAATTGGCGTGCCGCACCGCGGACTCGGTCACCACCGAAGAACTGGCGAGCCGTTCCAGGGTGGTGCCCGCGATGCGCCTCCGTCCCACCACCTCGCCGGCGAAGCCCGGATCGTCGTCGACGGGCCAGCTGCGATGGATGACCATCGGGATCGAGTCGCCCACCAGATAGACCGTCGCCGATACCGCGTCGTCCATTCGGGTGAGACGCGCGCCGAGCGCGGTGAGACGGGTCAACCGGATTCGGGTGGACGCCTTTTCACCGGTGCCCAGGATCTGTGCCCGGGTCAGGCGTGGGCTGCTGGATGCCAGACTGCGAGCATGCACCTCGGCTAACAGCTCGGCCACCCGCAGATCAGAGAATGCGGCGTGGCGGGTGCGATACGCGCTGAATTGAGTATGCAGGTCCTGCAATGTGTCGGCAAGCCATCGGATGTTGTCGCGGTCGAGGTCTGCCGCGGTCCGATCGAGCTTCCCCGACAGCACGTCGGTGACGTTGACAGTTCCGGAGCGCAACAGCTCTACGGCGAGATCGTAGGCTTCCGCGGTGGGCTTGTCGTCTCGCTCGGCGGTTGATGCGACCTCGATCTCTACGCGCGTTGTGCCGGGATCGATCGCGTCCGCGAGGCGGAACGCCCATACCGCCAGCACAACGGTCACCGCGGACGCCTGCTTGTCTGCATCGGTGAGGGCGAAGTCGAGATGTTCGGGAATCATGAAACGAACTGTGCTGGAGGGAAACTCTACCGTGGGTGGTTGACCGCGCCGAACTGTCGCCGGATAGCCGGCGGCGCGGCGCCGCTCGGCGGCCTTCATGGTGGCCGCACCGAACGCTGCGGCCAGTTCGGCGTCGGTGAACATCGCGGGTGACCAGTCGGAACCCGCCGTGGCATCTTCTGTGTCCTGGGCGGCCCGCTGGTATCCGAGTACCAGGCCGATGCGGTGCCGGCACAGTGTGGTTGCCCCGCAGGTGCAGTCGGCCTGTGTGAGGGCTCGGTCCACCGCCAGCGTCGAGACGTTTCCGTCGTGCCAGCGGGCGGTGACGGCGCCGTCAGGTGCCTGTGATATTTCCGGTGGTGTCTCTGAATCCAGTTCGCGCTGCGCACGTTTCACCAGGCCCTTATTCGTCAGCCCAATGAGCGCCGCCTCGGTGATGATGTCCAGATCTGGACGGCACGGTTTTTCAGCCATGCGGGGTCAGGCATTCGGCGAGGAAGTCGACCAGATGCCCGGGCGTGAGGGCGCCAACCTCTACGCCGAAGGAGGCCAGCAGCTGCCCGACCGCGCGGTCGTAGGACGGCTCGGCGTTCTCATCGAGCGCGGACAGTGCGAACACCTTGCTGCCCTGCTCGACCAGGGCACGCAGTTGTCCGGTGAAGTTTCGAGGGTCCCCGCCCTCGAACAGGTCGCTGATGAGCACGAAGATGGTGCGCTGCGGGTTTTCGATAAGCCCCGCACCGTAGCTCACGGCCTTGGCGATGTCGGTGCCGCCACCCAGCTGCACCTTCATCAGCAGCTCCACCGGGTCGGTGAGATCCCTGGTGAGGTCGACGATCGAGGTGTCGAAGGCGACGAGATGAGTCTTGACCCCAGGAAGGTTCCACAGGCAGCTCGCGGTGACCGCGGAGTGGATGACAGATCCGAGCATCGAACCGGACTGATCGACCAGCATGATGATCTGCCACTTCTCGAGATGGCGCCGACTGCGAGAGGTGAACAGCGGCCGTTCGATCACGATGCGCTGGTGCTTGGTGTCGTAGTGACGCAGGTTGCGCCGGATGGTGGCACGCACATCCAGATCCCGTGAGCTGCCGCGGATGCTACGCCGGCGTAGTCGCGGGCCCGAAAATGCCTCCCGCACTTCGACGGACAGCTTGTCGACGAGATCCTGCACGACGGCCGCTACGAGCTTGCGGGCCATGTCGAGCACGTCCTGGTTCATCAGATGTTTCGTTCGCAGCACGGCGCGCAGCAGGGTCTGGTTGGGGCGGGCGCGGGCAAGCACGTCGGGATTGGTCACGATCTCTTGGATCTGATAGCGCTCCAAGGCGTCTCGTTCCAGACGTTCGACCGTGTCGCGGGGAAAGAGCCGGTGTACCTCGTTGATCCACTCCACGGTGTCAACGAGCGACTCAGCGTCACCTCCGGCGCGTTCACCTGACGGCCGGGCGCCGCGGGCCGCCAGCTCGTCGTCGCGTCCGTATAGCCACGACAGCGCGGCATCGCGGCCGGCCATGTCGCCGGTGAGTCGGGCGCAGTTGCCGCCCGGCTCACCCAGGATCAGGCGCCAGCGTTGCAGCATAAGCTCGTTCGGGTTTTCCTGCTGGTTCACGGGTTCAGCCCCGCTTCCGACAGCAGACTGTCGACGCGCTCCTCGATCCTCGCGGCATAGGCCGGCAGCGCCGGATCGGACTCGGTGCGTACGAATGCCCGTCCTGCGGCCGCCCGGCCACGCGCCACCAGTATCCGGTCGGCGATGCGGGTGCGCTCGCGCGGCGGAAAGTACTCGAAGGCCTGGCGCACGGCGGGCAGCGCCGCCAGGAAATCGCGTTCGGTCATATCCTCGACGATGTGGTCGAGGGCGGAGATCACGTCGAATCCCGAGCCGTCCTGAGTGTGTAGAACCTGTTCTCGCGCAAGACCGAACACGCCGACGAGTAAGTCCCCGAGGGTCTCGGGCATGCTCAGGGCTCGCACCATGTCCACCGGATCGACGGCAGCCTCGTCGTCTAGTCGCCAGCGGGCGCCCAGGGCCGCACCGCGCAGATCGGATGGGGCCTGTGGGTCTTGGCCGATGCGTTCCATGGTGCCCAGGAAGGCAGGTCTGTCGAGGGCGGCCGCCTCACCGGCGTGCGTCAGTGCATCGCAGACGGCCGCGAGGGCGGCGACTTCGCTGCGATCGGCGTCGCGTGTGCGCGCGCGGGCCGACTCGGCCAGCCATTCGATCCTGCGTACCGAGGCCGCGATCAGCGGCGGAAGCCGGTCGTGCTGGCGGACCTGGTAGATCCAGTCGTGGCGCCACAAGGCCAGCAGCGCGGACAGGAAGGTACCGAGCCCGCCCAGGTCGTAGCTGTCGGCGATGGCCTGGGAAGCGGGGGGCACGAGCTCGCCGAGCACCTCGTCGCTGCCGCAGAGCACGGCGTTGAACAGTGCCGGGCCGAGCGTGGCCGGTGTCGTGCCGCCATCGGCCACCGATTCGCGCAATACATGTGCCGCGGCAGCGCCGAGGGTAGCGCCGTGGGCACTGGCCTCCAGAAGTTTGGGAAGTTGGGTATCCCGCACCTGCAATTCCCAGCGTTCCGTGGTCGCCGGGTCCGTGCCGGCGGTGGGCCCCGAGATGCGCTCAAACCCCGGGATACTCAGCACCCGAAGACGATTCAGGATGCGGCTACGGTCAAGGTCAGCCCCGACGGTCAGGGTGAGCCGGACTTGACGAGGCGGCGTCAGATCGTGTTCGGCGAGCAGTCGCTCGACATCGGGCACCAGCGGCGGCAGCGGGGTGTCGGGATGAAGCTCACCGTGAGCGGTGCCGGTGAGGGCCGCGAGCATTTCCAGGACGGCGGGATGGGTTCCGGTCTGCAGCACACCACGGGCGGCCCACGGCAACGGAACCGGCAAGTCCTCGGTGATCAGGGCGGCCGCCAACCCGTCGAGAATATCGGCGCGGGCGCGCACAGGATGTCCGCGCAGCCGGGCCAGGCCCTCGGAGAGAGATTGGGCCGCAATCAGATCCGCAGTGGAGACCGGCACGTGACGTTCGCGCAGCCGGCCCGCGACATCCGCGATGAGCCGCTGACCAGCAGCCTCGGCACCGTTGTGCCATACCTGGTGGTAGTAGCCCGGCGAGGGCATACCCGACTGATAGCCGGAGAACGCGTCGAGGCGCCGGTAGGAGTAGGGGATGAGGTAGTTGCCGACGCGGTGGCCGTCCGGGGGCGGGGGCACCGCGGGCCATTGCGTCAGATCATCGCGTCCGGCGGTGAGTGAGACGAGCGCCGGTCGGTGAAACCCTCCGGTCACCACCACGATGGGGCGTCCACGAGCGAAGTGTTTTGCGGCGCAAATCCACTGGGCCATGTACTCCTCGCGGGCCGCATCTGAGTCCCCACCCCGCGCATCCCCACGCAGGGTGTCGAAGTACCGGGCCAGGGTGTGGTGCTCGGCCCCGGGCACCTCGACGAGGTGATCCCACAGCACGTCGTTGTTGTCCATCCCGAACTCCGCACACAGCCGGGAGGTGACGGCAATATGCCGGGCATCGGCATCGGAGTAGCGGTTGGTTCTTTCCTCGAAGGCGTGATGCCAGGCCGGCAGGTCGATGAACCGGAACTCGGCGCCGACGGCCTTGGCCGTGGTCAGCGCCACCCATTCCGGGGAGTAGTCGCAAAACGGTGCCCAGATCATCCGGTGGACGTCGGGGCCGGTGATGAAGCTGAACAGGGCGATCGGCAATCTGTGTCCCAGCAGCAACTCGTCGATTCGATCGTTGAAGTCGGCGCTGCCTTCGACGAGAACGTAAGCCGGAGAGACGTTGTGGATCACGTCGCGCACCAGCCGGGCACATGCCGGGCTGTGGTGGCGAACCCCGATGAAGTGGACGGTCAATCGGCGCTCAGTAGGTGTCGGGCCTGATAGAAGTCCTTCCAGGCCTTTCCGTTTCGCCGTGCGGCGTGGTGGTCGATGTAGGTGCGCACCTTGGTGAGGTCGTCGGAGTTGTCCTTGACAGCGGTGCCGGAGATGGCCTCCACGATATCGGCGGCAGACCCGGCTTCGCGGCGCAGGAACCAGCCTCGGATACCGACGGCGTGCGCCACCGACACGGCCTCGGCGGTGCTCATCACGGAGCTGAGCGATTCGATGGGGGTGCCGTCAGCGGTTCGGCCCGTTCGCAATTCGCGGAATATCGTCACCAGGACCTCTAGCACGTCGGGTCTCTGAGCGATCGTGACGCCGGACTCCACGAGCATCCGGGCAGACTCGGTGGTGACCAGGGCCAGCTCGGTCTCCATATCCCTGATCGGAAACACCGTCTCGAAGTTGAAGCGTCGCTTGAGCGCGGCACTCATTTCGTTGACGCCACGGTCCCGGGTGTTCGCGGTGGCGATCACGTTGAAGCCGGCCCGTGCGAAAACCAGCCCGTCGGCGCCGTGCAGTTCCGGTATCGCCAACACGCGCTCGGAGAGTACCGAGAGCAGGCTGTCCTGAACTTCCAAGGGACAGCGCGTGATTTCCTCGAAGCGCACCACCGTGCCGGTGCGCATGGCCGATAGCAGAGGAGCCGGTACCACCGAATCCGGGCTGGGCCCCTGTGCCAGTAGCATCGCGTAGTTCCACGAGTACTTGATCTGATCCTCGGTGGTGGCGGCGCCACCCTGGATGACCAAGGTGGACTCGCCGCTGACGGCGGCTGCGATCAGTTCGGACAGCCAGGATTTCGCGGTTCCCGGATCGCCCACCAACATGAGACCGCGGTTGGTGGCCAGGGTGACCAGCGCTCGATCGATCAGGGAGGGATCGCCGACGAATTTGCGCTCGATACCGAGCTTGCGGTCGCCGAGAATGAAGGCTCTGGCCGTTCGCATGCTCAGCGCCCAGCCGGGCGGCCGGTCGTCGGGGTCGTTGTCGCGCAGCCGCCGCAGTTCCTCGGCGTACCGGATCTCGGCCGGTGGCCTCTGCAGATCACTTGTCACAGTGGTCCTCTCGCGTCAGTCATGATCGGTGCCGCTCTAGTTCCGTCAGGTCCGCCAGGATTTCGGAGATGAGTACGGGGTCGATATCACCGTAAGTCCCGGACGACAGCCAGACCCGCTGGATGGTCTGGTCTCCCAGCATGTCGGGTTCGCCCACCGGAATCCCCGGATCGAGGTCGATGCTCACCTCGGCACCCGAGGGCAGGGTCTGGATGACGCTGTTCTGCACCCCCGCATCGGCGGGGGTGTCACGGTTCCAGCCCTGCTTGGCTAGGCCGAGCAGCACGCGCGACGGCACCGTCAGTTTGTCGAACCGGGATAGGACGTTGGTGAACTTCTCGGAGTCGGTGAGTCGGTATACCGGACGGCTCAGTTGCGGAAATGGTTGCAGCAGTTCGTAGTCCGCGAACAACTCGGACCAGGCGGCCAGCAGCTCGGCGGACAGCTGGGCGGGATGAGCCACGCCGACGACAGCGTTTTCGTCCAATTCGAACGGATTGTCTTGGGCGTCGGCGAAGGAGTTGTCCTCGGCGACCCGGAAGCTCTGCAGCAGTGGCGAATTGGGCTCTGCGGTCTCGTAGGTACCCCAGACCAGCCGACGTACCAGCACGCCGACCAGGGGATGGGACACGAAGTAGGCGCGGAAGTCCGCGGCGCCGAAGCGGCGCTGATACCGCATGGCGCGCTGCAGCCGGGCGATCTGATCGGAGGCCGCGCCCCGCACGTCCTTCTTCAGGGCCGAGAACTGTTTGGTGGCTGCGGCCGCTAGGTCCGGGTCGTCGGTGGCCGCGGGCTTGGGCAGAGCCTTGCGCGGCTTGTCGTCGGCGTCGGTGAGGTAGGGCTTGAGGCTCTCGTCGAATCCGACGATGAACTGTCGGGGCCCGAAGTCGAGCGTGACCGTACCTTGCGGGGACAAACCGAAATCCGGGACGAGCCGGTCGCCCAGTTGCTCGGGGGTCAGCTCCAGTTCGTCGGCGATCTGCTCGATCTTGTCGGCGGCCTTGGCCCGCAGGGCCTTGAACGGTACCTTCTGCGAAATGCGGTAGAGGTGCATGAGCGCGACATCGGTCCCGATGTCGGAGAGGACGTCCAGGCCAGCAACCGCGCGCTGGTGTGCGCTTTCTCCCGGCCAGGCCTGGATCAGTGGTGAGAGGGAACGCACCGTGTCGTCATCGCCCAGCCAACCCTGCAGGCGCAGAACCCACACATCCTTGCTGGAATAGTCCATCCGGCGGTACTGCTGGAAGAGTGCCCACGCCCACTGCGCCAGCGATCCCGGATCGCACAGTACGGCCACGGTTTCCAACCCTGGGTAGGGCGCGCCGGCATCGCCGAGCTGACACATGGTGATCAGGGCCGGAACCAGCTCCCGCGGCAACGCCGATTGCCGTCCGGACAGCCTGACCTGCGGAAGTAGCTGCGGTGCAAGCCAAGGGGGAAGCGCGGGGATCCTGGCAGGCAAGATGGTGAGTGGTTCCGTGTCCAGCAGCACCGCGATGGCGGCGGCGGGCTCCTCGCCATAGCTGCGCGCACGGTCGACGATCTCCACCCGCGAGTGATCCGCCGCCAGACGGCGCAATGCCGCCTCGGCACCCCGGCGACGGGCTCCCGCCTTGCCCAGCGCAGCAGGTACCAGATACGCCACGGCGTCCAGCCCGTGACAGCGAAGCCAATCCAGGGCAACGGTGCGGAGTTTGCCGCGGCGCAGCAGGAATTCGGCCATCCGGGGCGCCACCTCGTGACTGCGCACCGGAATCAGCGTGTAGGCGGCCGCCACCGCGCTCTTGTCGAGCGCACGTACGGCGGCGGGGTAGGCATCCACGCCGAAGCGCGCCAGCGCATAGGGCAGCCATCCCGCATCCCAGTAACGGGCAGTTGGTGCCCAGTGACGCACCAACGCCAACGCATCATCGCCAGAAAGCTCGACCAGTGCCCCTTCCATCTGCCAATCCGAGTAACCGCCTTCGGCGAGGCGCTGCCAGGACGGCATGTACTGCGGTGTGAACCGGAAGGTGGGCTGCCTGGCCAAAAGACGCTCGCGTTCTCCCGGCGGCCAATGAAAGGCTACGGCCAGCTCAGCTTGCAGCTCGAATACCGGCGGTTTGGCGGACTTCTTCCGGCCGATCCACGGTGGATTCAGGAGAATCGTTGGTGGCGAGTCGGATTCGGGCAGGGCATCTTGCATTGCCGTGATCTTCTCGATGGTTGCCCTGGTCGCATCGTCCAGCGCGGGCGACGCCGTGGCTATCTGCTCGGGCTGGGTGAGCACGTAGGCCTGCAGCTCGACTGCCGCGGCTTCGGTTCCTGAGTGAGCCAGTGCAGGTAGACCTACACTCGGGTGGCGCTCGAGAGCGGATCGGATGGCGCCGTAGCCGCCTCGGGCGCCAGCGTATCCGAGAAGCTGCCGGAATGCTTCGGGTGTCGGGCAGTGGGCGAGGAGGTCCATTAGCTCGACACGCCCGTCGGTGTCCGCCTCGTTTTTGAAGGCGGCTGCGATCGCCTCGGTTACCGCGGTGCCGGCGCGCACGGCAGCAGTCGCGAAGCTGGGCATGCTGCTCAGTCGGGTGTAGATGGTAGGCGTGTTTACCACGAGCTCATGTACTTGCGATTGTGTCTTCACGGTGCACAGCAGCAGGTTGAAGCTCAGATGGTCTATTGGTGTTAGGGATAGCGCGGCGTCGATCAGGTCCGGTTCGGTGGGGGCGATATAGGCCGCGTGCACGGGATGAATCGCAGGATCGCGAAGCTCGGTGACCGCGAGGCGGTATTCCGATTCGGGCAGTGTGGCGAGGGTCTGCCGCAGCAACTCAGGCTGCGCGGTTCGCCAGGACACCGCGGGGTCCGGCTGGTACGTCAGCCCCCGGTACCAGGAACCGAAATGCGTGGACTGCGCCCAGGCCTGAATCGCCGGGGTGGTTCCGTAGGTGTCCAAGGTCCAGGCGAGCAGGCCGACCGACCCGGAAAACCCGAGCAATGCCGGTAGTGCGAGCTTGAGATCGGGTATATCCCAATCACATTCGCTGATACTGTCGCGGACCTGATCGGTGGTGGACGACCGGGCCAGCTCCTTGTCGATCTCCACCGATTGGGCTTCAAAGCAATCTCGCGCGCTGACCCTCTCGATCGGTTTGAGGGCCTGCGGCCGGTCCCACCCGCGCCACGGGATCACCCGGTTGAGCCACTTGTCTGGCAATGAAAATGGGGTCATTGTGCAGTTGCTCCCGTCACGTCGGTGATGATTTCCGAAGCGAACACCAGGCCTGTTTCGGCGAACGTGCCTCGGTCTAGTCGCACCGATATTTCTTGGGTTTCGATCTCCCGCGGGTCTGCAGGAATGCCTGGGTCGAGCCAGATGTCGACGATGCGGCCGCCGGGCGCAGACCGCGAGATCTGGCGGCGGAATGGACCGTCGAACATCTGGCCGATCTCCCATCCCCGGCTGCTGAGCGCGGTGAGCGAGAACGTCTTTGCCGTGACCTGCGCGAATCTGGAGAGTTCCTGCTCCCGTAGATCCTGCTCGGTAGCGTTGATCACCGGCCGGTTGATCTGTGGGAAGGGCTGCAGCAGTTCGTAATCGGTGAATATCCTGCCCCAGGTGATCATGTGCTCAGGGGCGTGGAGTGGATGCGCGATGCCCACGGTGTGGGACGGCGTGAGGGATATCAGGGAGTCATTGTCGTCGGCAAGGGTCCGGTCCTCGGCCACCCGGAACAAGCTCAGCTGCCCGGTTGGTGAAAAGGCAGCCCACAGCAGGCGCCTGACGACATGGATCAACAGCGGATGCGACACGAACAGTGATTCGAATTCCTCAACGCTCCAACGTCGTTCGTGAATCATGGCGTCTTCGAGCCTGCGCAGTTGTTCCTTCGCCACGGTGCGCACCTGTCGGCGCAGTGCGGAGAAACGCCGGTAAGAGTCTTCGGCGCGGACGGCGTCATCGCCCTTACCCGGTTTGGGTAGGGCCTTCAACACCGAACCTGATTCGTTGGTCACCACAGGCTGCAGCCGTTCGTCGAATCGGGCTGTGAATACCCGGCTGCCGTAGTCCAGTGCCAGGGCTGAGGCGTCGCTGAGGCCAAGGTCGGGTACCAGACGGTCTGCCATCTGTTCGGCAGACAGTGACCGGCTCAACGCAATCTCTTGTATCTTAGAGTTTGCCTTGTCTTTCAATGGTTTTGAGCGCTCGCGCTGAGAGATGCGATAGATGGTGAGCAGAGCGTGGTCGGATCCGATGTTGGCCAGCACGTCCAGCCCGTGGGGGACTCTGGCGCTACGTCCCATTCCCGGCCAGCGCCGGATGATGTCGTTGAGCCGATCGACCGTCTCGTCGTCGGCAAACCAGGCTAGGGCGTCGAGCGCCCACGAGTGCCGGGTGGGTGCACCAATGCGGTCCCACGCCTCGTACAGCGACCAAGTCAGTCTGCGCAGTGCCGCGGTATCGCAGCTCTCGGCGATGGCGATGAGCCCGGCGTAAGGATTATCGAGGCTCGACATCATCAGCATGACGACGATGACGTTCACGCTCTCGGTCGGCAGAGATGTTCTGTCGGTGAGCGTAACGGGCGTCAGCAGCGCCCCTGCAGCCCAATCCGGTACGGAGGGTATCCGTTTCGGAAACACCAGTAGGGGATCGAGCCCGACGATCTCGCCGATGGCGTTGGCGGCGGCATCGCCATAGTGACGGCTCGACTCGATGACCGCCGCGGGGCTGTCGGTGCGGGCCAGGTACCGCAGTGCTAGGTGGGTGCTCTCGCGAAGGGCGCCCAGTGGACCCAACGCCGCCGGTACCAACATCGGGGCTACGGCGGCTCCGTGCCTACGGAAGTAGGTCCGCGCGGCGATGGACAGGAGTCGGCGTTTTCCGGCGAGCCAGAGAGCTTGGGTCTCGGCCACCTCGCGAGTAATGATCGGCCCCAAGACCGCCGATGCGGCCTCCGGTTCCTTAGCGGACATCTGGATGGCCACAGGGCCGAGTGCCGGTCCGTGCCGGTGCAGGGCTGCTGGAAACCAATAGCCAGCCGAGAAACACCAAAGTGGCAACCAATGGCCCTCGATGAGCTTGCGGGCCAGCTCAGGCGGACCGCTGAGCAGAATCGACTGGAAATCGAAGCCGGACAGCTTGCCGCGCTCGCCGTCGGCCTCCAGATCACCCCAGGTCCGCGCGCCCAACCGCGGCTCATGTTCGGGAAAATTCCTCAACTTCTCCAATTCATTTGGGGTCCACGACAATTCGGCATCTGGAGGGGCGGGTAGCTCACTGAGCACGATGGGTTTGGCCTTCGGCTGTTTCGTGGTCCAAGGCGGGGAGACCAGCAGCTCGGGCAAGTCTGCGGCGCCGACGGTGGGCGCGGCGTCGGGCACGGGAGCAGAGCCCTGCGGCAGGTGTGCCGTCAGGTGCGGGCGTAGCGCCAGATGCATGGCGAGCAGCTCGGCCGATGCCGGGTCGTGCCGCTTGGCCAGCTGGTCCGCGGCGCGCGTCGGGAAGCGGGTCATCGCGAGCTCCACCGACTGTCGCACCCCAGGCTTGTCCGCATGCCGCAGCAATGCGGCAAAGGCCGCCTCACCGGGCAGGCAGGCCAGTGCTTCGGAGACCACCGCGGCGCGCCCCTTCGATAAGTACCCGTCGAGAATGCGGTCCAGGACGGGCACCAGGGCCACCCCGAACCGGTCCACCAGCGTGGGCAGGATGCGCCGGTAGTCCTGGTAGTAGGAGTCCCAGCCGGTGTCGTGGAAAAGCAGCTCGCAGACCATGTCGATCGAGGAGACACTGGTCAGCAGCTCCAGGCGAGAGCGGTTCTCGACAAGCCCGATCGGCTCCTTACAGGCCTCTGAAACCCACTGAGTCTCCGTCGGGAACATAAACGCCGCAATGCATTTCGTCTTGTCCGAGACGCGGGCCGGGGAGATCGCGTGCACCGCCTGCTGGTATTCCGTGGAGCCCACCAGGGTTAGTCGCCCGCGAAGCCGCAGCGCCACATCAAAACATTCGACCCGGACGTGGCTCCATAAGTCGGGGACGGGCGCATCGGCGGAACTCCACATGCTGAACAAAGGAGGCCCATCGGCCAGCTGGACCGCCGTCCATAAAGCGAAGGCAAGACCGTGCTCACAGATCCACAGGTCCGCGTAGTCGGCAGGCTTGATGCCATCTAACAGGTTCAGGCGTGCCGCCGCGGCAGCGCCGAGCGGATCTGGCTGCCCAGCGAGGTAGCGCCGCCCCGCCTCGGCAGTCTCCGGAAACGTCCGGTGGTACGCGAGCATCGCCTCGATATCGGCGCGCCTGGTCTCGAAGGTCGTTTTCCGTATCCGGGCGACGGCATCCTCGTCGACGGGACGTATCGGAATCGGCGGGCCGCCGCGCCGCGGCAAGATGAGTTTGCGCCACGAAGGCGCCATCGTCACCGCCGCCTCATCGGTCGCCGAGCAGATATCTGCCACGACAGTTCCCCCCCTAGTCTCATTGCTCGCCGGATTGAGAATAGCTGTACGGTCGACGGAGCTCTTGTGGTCACGGCGACCAGGTAGCTGAGCCACTGGCGCGACACGCTCCCGACATGGCTTTGGCAAGCGATAGCCAACGGTATTTCAACGGATGACGCTTGATGGCCCAGCGGAGGGCCAACAATCGTGATCGCTAACGAGATACTGGACAGCCGGCGACGCCCTCATCCGCTTCACAATTTTTCACTCACAAAATTTAGAGAACTCCGGCGGCGGTTGGTTTGGCGGCGACGGTCGAAACCGGGCTGACGTTGAGACGATAGGCGTGTGCCAGAGCCCGCAGCGTATCCGGCGCAAGTTGAGTTGCCGCGATTACCAGGTCGGTCCATGTATCGCGCAGCGATAGCCAACACCAACTGATCGATGATCAGGCATTCCCATATAGCTGAATGTTTGCTGCTTGTGTGGACATGGGTCTGCGGGTGGGCGTAGTGTCACGTCCCTGAAGGCTTTGCGGTGTGTGACGGAGGCGATGTGTCGGGGAACGGGCGATCAACTGAACAGCTGACAGCGGTGACCGATTGCCGCGATTTGACGCGATCGGCTGCGGTGACGCAGGAGTTGCCCGCACGTGATCTTGAACCCGTCCGCCACGGGGCCGATGACTCCGCACGTCGGCTAATGGCCTTCGCTGCCGGGGCAGTGCTGCTGGTCGTCGGGGTGGCTGGGCTGCACAACCTGTATCGGGCCGGGGACGGTATCGGCGAGCTGGTGAAATGGTCAGGGCCGTTGCTGTTGTGGCTTTCGTGCCTGGGCGGCGGAATCAAACTGGCGGTGTGGGGTGCGGGGCCGGTGACCGCGGCGGTGTTCGACGCGGCGAAGGCCCAGTTGACCGCGTTCGGGCGCGCTGTCGTGGCCGCCGGTGCTGTGATCGCCGGGGCGTTGGGCATGTGGTGGACGTTCCGCGGCGGATATGTCATCTGGTGGCAGCAGGTCTCCGCCGAGCACCAGTGGACGCTACTGCTCGGCGTCGGTCAGATGCTCGTGGCGGTGTTGGCCGGTGCAGCGCTGTTCACCGGCGGCCGATATCTGGTCGGCTTAGCCAAAGTGGCCCTGACCGAGGCGGGTCTAGTGACCGAACGTGGCCGCGCAGACCACCGCGACGACAGCGCGCCGTCGCATCCGGCGCTGCTGACGGCCCTGATCGTCGGGGGCGGCGGGCTGGTGGTCATGGCCGCCTGGTTGACTCCGAAACTCGCACCAACCATCGCCGGTGCCAACGTACTTCCCGCCATCGCTGCCATCGCTGCCGTGCTGCTGTGGGCGATCGGGTCCAACCTGGGCTGGTGGAAAGGTCTTGTGGGGCTCTATAAATGGGCCACCGACGCTTCCCAGAAAGCTGGCGCGGTCGCGGGCGTGGCAGCGGTGCTGATGTTCTCGGCAAGCGGTCTGGGGTTGGGATGGTTTACCCCAGCCACGGTCCCCCAGGCTCACGCGGCGTGCCCACCGGACTGCGGCGGCGGTGGCGGGTTGGACGGTCCTCCTGGGGGCGGACAAATGTTCCAGCCGCCGAGCCAGGGTGGGCAGCAGATGCCCGACTACCAAGGCGGTAACAACCGTGCGCCGATGGACCAAAACGGCTCGGTATCCATCTACAACACTCAAGTACCCTCGGTCAGTAACAATGGCACTAGCGGCTCCAATGCACAGCAGGGTCCTCAACAGGGGTGGGATCAGCCCGCACACGGCACCCAGATCCCGGATTATCAGAACGCGACCCCGTACACGCAAGGACCGGGCAGACCGAATCCAGATTTCAACCCAGGATCCCAAGGCGCACAATCGAACCCAGGCTCCAATGCGGGATCGCAAGGCGGGCAAGCCAACCAAGGCGCGCAAAGCGGTAACCAGGGTGCCCAGCAGCCCCAGCAGCCGCCGTCACAAAACAGCGGCCAGCAGCCCCAAAACCAGCCGCCGCAGAACAACACCGGGCAGGAGCCCAACCAGCAGCCGCAGCAGTCTGATCAGCAGCGCCTCGATGAGTTGAGCCGCCAGCTACAGGATCAACAGCAGCAATCCGGTCAGGACCGGCAACGTATTGATGACCTGACCAAGCAGTTGCAGCAGCAGGGGCAGCAGAAGCAGAACGGCAACCAGAAGCTCCCCAAAGCTCCGTCCAAGGACAAGAAAAAAGACGATCAGCAGGATCGCGATAAGCAATCCGGAGACAACGACACCAGCGCCCTACTACTCGGTGCAGCGTCGACACGGCGCCGTAAACAAGACGACCAGCAGCAGCCTGAACAAAGCCAGCAGCAGGGACCGGACACCCAAGCGCTGGCACAAGACGGTGCACAGCTGGGCCAGTCCCTGCCCGGCGATATCGCCAACACCGTCTCCGACAGTGTGAATCTGGGTCAGTCTGCAGGATCTGCGGCGCAGAACTTCGGGTCCGCAGCACAGGCGGGTGCCTCGATTGCTTCTAGTGCGCAATCCGGTGCGGTCAATCCGATGGACGCCGTTGAGGTCGTGCAGGGCTTCTCCGGTGGCATCAGCGATACCGCTGACGCCGTGAGTTCGGGTGCCTCGATCGCTTCGACGTGGATCAATAACGCCGGTCAGGGGGCGCAGCTAGCCGCCGATGTAAACCCGCAACTCAAACCGCAAGCCGAGCAGGTTCAGCAGCTCACTCAGGCTGGTGGCCAAGTCGCGGACCTGACGGGCCAAGTCGCTGGCGGCGTCTCCCAGGTATCCGGTGTCGTCAACTCCGTCTCCAGCCTCGGCGCCTCCGGCATGCCCGACACCTCAGGTGCCACTGATGCGCTCTCGGGGACCGCCACAGCCGTGGATGTCCCCAAACCCACGCCACCGCCCCTACCCCAGCCATCGTCGGGTGTGCAGGGGCTCGACAGCACGACTACGCGTGCGCCCCAGCAGCCACCTCAACCGTCTAACCCGTCGACACCGAAGACCGCCAACCAGACCTCGACCTCTAAGCCACTCTCGCCGCTAGAGGCTTCCGCACTCCCGGCACCGCTGCAGGCCCTGAACACGGCGCAGGCCGCCAGCACACCAACGCCGTCCACGCCGAACCCTGCTGCAGGCAGTATGGCCATGTTGCCTGGCGTTCGGGACACCTGGAAGCCGCCGACACCATCGACATCGCCGAGCGTTTCGATGCCGCTGGACCCCAGCAGTGCTGAGGGCAAAGCGCTTTTGGACCACGCACGCCAGTACCTATTGGAGCAGAAGCTGCCGCCCGAAACCGTTGATGCCCAGATCAACAAGATGGCTGAGCTTTTGTCGAAGCAAAAGCCGGTTGTTTCTTGGGGGCAGACACCGGCGACTAGGCAGCCAGCACCTGGATTTGCTGATGGGTTCAAGGAGGGCTGGGATGGCTTATTCGAAGGGATACGCGACCTTGGAGGCCAGGGCGAGAAGGGTGTCGATGCGATGCCGGATGCGTGGCGAGGTCTACTTGGGAGACTCGCGGACGGCCCTGTGGGTTCGACTGTTCACAGCGTCGAGCAGATCAAGGATGCGCCCAGCCTTGCATACGGTTTCGGAGTTGAGGCAGGGCAAGCAGCTCCAGTCATAGCCACTCTTCCTTTTGGTGGCGAAGGCGCGGCGGTACGGGCAGCAAGACCTGGTGTGGCGAGCGTCGAGGAAATCGGTGGTTGGTTGAAGCAGATCAATAGTCCCGGAATATCGACGCCAGGGCGTGCGGTGAATTGCGGCAACTGTGCGCTCGCGATTGAACACCGTTTGTCAGGCCACGCGCCTGATGCGACGGCTGGCCTAGGCACACTCTCGATTTCCGAGATGGAGGCGGCGACGGGGTTCAAACAGGTGTCGATGAGCCCGGATCAGATTGCACAGAACCTTATTAAGCAGGGGCCGGGAGCACACACGATCGTTGGGGTAGATCGCGCCAACGGGGTTGCAGGGCACTGGTTTAACGCGTACTACGATGGCCAGAACGTTTGGGCGATAGATGGTCAGGTGGGGAAAATATTTGGTTGGCCGCCTAACATGGATGCGCCAGGGGCCCCGGTCACGCACTGGGATATGGGCGTCTTGACAGGCAAAGGGTGATTAGGGTGAGTAGAGAGCAGCAGATCGCGGTCGGTGCTCAGTGCATGAACATTGGCGTCGATGCGGCGGAGCAGACCGCTCAAGATCTTGAGTCTGGCTTGATCTTGATCGAAAGTCCATTGCCGAAAGTTGGTGCCGTGGTGGTCGCTCCCGATCTTTCAACCATGTTTGTACCGCCGTTCAATGACGCCAACGATGCGCTCGAATACTGGCGCAGTGGTCAACGTACACCGGTCGAAGAGTTCGCTTTGCTTTGGCAGTCACCCTCGGAAACGGTAGAGCGCCACTCCCACCTGGCAACGCGTGACGAGAAACTCAGTGTGGCCGCGGGGATCCTCAATGGGACCCTCGAAGCAGTAGCTGTTCGGGCTAATGATATGGAAGATGGGATTATTGTGGTCTCAAGCGAGGCCAGAGGCGCGGGGTCAGTATTGATCGGCCCGGATCTGTCGACGCTGTTCTTTCCTTCCTACGTGTGGCCACAAGAAGCCGTCGCGCAATGGCGTGGCGGCAGGCGCACACCCAAATCGGTACTGGCCGAGATCTGGTCTGGCCGAACGGGCTAAGGCAATGTCAGAATTACCCTTCACACTCTGTGTCCTAGCGCCCGACGCTGATGGCCGCGGTTGGGTAAGCCGATGACATCAGGCATCGACAACTGGCGTAACAGTTTCGTGGCGCTTGTTGCGCGAATGGCAGCTTCGCCGGAAATTCAGATCAGTTACCTACAAGAGCTTGGCGTGGGAACTGATGAACTGGCGCTTGAGTTCGAATCTTTGCATGTGCCAGAACGTCTTTCGTTAACTGATCAGCAGGGTGTGTATGCGCTCGACGTGGATCGCCTTCTGATCGCGATGACAGAGGCCCCGGATGTCGGCCAGTGGTCGTATGAGGGGCTGCAGTTGGATGCTCGATGGGGTGAAATCCGGCTTCTCGCCGCCAAGCTCCTCACCTCCTTGAGAGTCTCCCAATGAGGCCCCTAGTCCTGTTCCGGATACAGCGATGACAGCCACGTGCGGACTCGACATGCTCACGAAAGCTGGTTGTACCAAAGTCGGCGACTACTTGGTTCCTCCGGCATGAGCGTCTTTGTAGTTCTCAAGGGAATCCCTCCGGTGGGTTCGTCTCTACCGGAGGGGGATTGGTTCGTGCGTATCGAGCGCTCACTGGAGGAGCATCCCCAGGACTGGGTTACCGCCGCGACGGAAATGGGTGAAGACGACGCTTGGAGTTTGTTGTCATGGGCGGAAGTTGCTGCTAACCATATCGTTCGCAGTAAGGCGCGTCGAACGCTTATAACTTCAGCGTTCGCGGTGAGTATCGTCCTGCAAAGCGGTATCGACTGGCGCGAATGCTCACTGGTCGCGTCGCTTCTTCACCGAGCGGCGGACTTGTCAGGCATCGACTTCGCGGCCTGTGCTGCGGAAGGCTGCGCGTTGGCGGGGTCCGTAGGCGAGCAAGCGTTGCCACTACTGCTCGGCGCGGGGGCGAAAACGCCTTCGACTCACGTCGATTCGGGCACGCAGGGCACATTCTCGTTTACTCGGCGCGCTCCTGAATTCGACGTTCACGATCTCATGCGTCGGCTGGGTGCATCGGAAGGATGAGAACCGTCAGGATGCTCCTATGGACGTGTTGATTTCTGTTCTGCCGTAAACTATTACAGATTCCGGTGCGATCAGGATGCGGGGCACTGACGCGCGGCAAGTCGGCTAGACCACCGGGGTCGGAAGGCATCAAACAAACGAGACACGTGAGGTCGTCCTGATGGAGGGTCTGGGAGACTGGTTCCATTTTACCGTGTGCATCGGCCGTGGTCGTGGCATAAGACATGGGCGGTCAGCTAGCAGCAAACAACTTTGGTCGTATGATCGTCGCCATGGCTGATGGGTCCAGCTGCCAGCGCCGCTGGCGGGGTGTTCGGGCAGCTGCGGTGATCGCAGCGGCGACTGTCGGTGGATGTCACACAGATGCGCCGCCCGAGGGGGCTGATCCATTGCCGTCATGTGATCGGATCAGCACTTGGGATGAGGGCGACCAGAAGGATTGCCAGTTGATATCCAGCGACCATGTGGGGCTGTTGTTCCAAGGCCGGACGATCAAGAAGAACACGGGGGCACAACGTTTTGGCTATCCGATGGCGTATGAGGTCGACGTTCATGTGATGTCGTCGGGCGGGCAAGAGCAGCAGGTGATTACCGAACCAGCGTCTAGGGCTTGCGGCAATGGGTTCTTCTTGCGCGACCTTGATGGTGATGGCCGCGACGAGCTATTGGCCATCACCGGCTGCGGCGGCACCGGTGGCGAGAACTTGGCAATCTGGCGAGCAACGGGGGATTCGGCCCAGTTCGTACGTGCCGGGGAGACGTTTGGGTTCTTAAACTTCTGGCAGACCACGGACGGGTTTGTTGCTCAGTATGCGCATTCGAGTGCTGCTTCTGGTGTGGTGTCACTCTACGAGTTTGTCGGTGATCGGTTGGTGGAGGCCGCTGCCCTTGAGGTCGCGGTGGCAAGTTTCGATGACCCGTGGATTACTCGTCCGTGGATAGTGATCGGCAACACCAAATGCGCGTTGGGTCGTGAGGGTCGCCCACCCAAGACGTTGGCAGCTGGTGATGAGCGGCTAAAGGCTCATGGGATCGATCTGGATACCGCCGAACAGCATCTGTGTGCCGCGTTGGGCGACTATTACGCGAAAAAGTAGGTACCTGCCTCAAATGGATCGGATTAGCACAACTATGCGAGTTTCATTACTGCACAGAATCGTTGATGCGGTTCTCGCGGCCTTCCGGGTCCAGGAGGTCTCGCTCCATCTGGTGGCGACCAGGCCCCAGCGTTGGGCACTTCTGCCGCCGCTGTCGCGCGTCTTTAGCTTCTTCGTAGTCATGACAATAGTGTTGGGGTGCTTTGGGGTTCGCGTACCGCCAGCGCTGGCCGATACTTATGGCGTCAGGCATTTCACCACGCCGTCGGGCAACACTTTCTGCATCATCGTCAATGAATGGCCGAAACCTTCTGTGCGGTGCGACCTCAAGGAAGCGACGTTCACCCCGCCGCCTAGGCCGTCTGCAGATTGTCATGGCGTGTGGGGGCGAAGTGTGACGATGACTATTGGTGAGGACCCTGCGTTCCACTGCATCTCGGACTGGGCGGGTGGCGAGAACTTGTTCGTGCTGAAGTATGGCGACGACACGAAGGTGGGCCCATTCCAATGCTCGAGCCGAGTCGACGGCATCACCTGTGTCGACACCACCACGGGCCGCGGGTTCCGACTCGCACGGCAATCCTACGAATTCCTGCGTTGAGAAGGCCGAATTCGGCCGCTGCTTGAACAGTGAGAACGGCTATCGTCCGCTAGCCCGCGTGGGTCCGGGCCTTGCGTCGGATGTATTCACGTCGGGCCCAGGCGATAGCGATTGCCCATCCAGTTGCGCCCAAAACTGTTGCCGCCACAGCGAGGATCCGGTTGTGGACGATCTGGCCATGTACGTCGTATCCGAAACTGGGCGCATGGTCTGGGGAGCCTGTGAGCAGTTGCTCTTTGGTTCTTCCGTAGTGGTGGCAGCGGTCCCATTGGCTCATGGGTTTGTGATCGCAGGTCGCTGGATGCAGATATATGACCGGTGCGATCGCTAGGAAAAGCGTGCACATAGGGACTGCGATCACCAGGCGCCAGTCCGAGTAAGGGTTCTTCGATAGGAACGGGCGCCGTGTGCCGTCCTCGGAGTGCTTGCCCACTGTGGTCGGCTACTGCGGCGCAGGTGGGTACGGGTACGGATTGCCGTACGGGTACTGCGGTGGTGTTTTGCGTCGCCGGGATGCGGTGACGGCGATCACGATGACTCCGGCTCCCACGAGTGTGATGCCGCCGATGGGCCCCAAGAGGGCCGCCGTGATGGCTCCGGTTCCGGCTCGTGGTCCGAGCCCGTAGGTGATGTCGGAGTATCCGGCGCAGCTGACGGTGTAGTTGCCGTTCTGGTGGGCGCGCACCACGTAAAGGGCATGCCATTGGTTGATGCTCATGGAGCCGTCGTAGCGGCTGACGGTGGCGTCGTTGTTGTTCTCGTCGCGGGCCACGCAGCGGGTGTTCAGAGTCAGCTTCGGTACGGGTTCGACATCGGCGACGTAGATGATCATCTGTTCGCCTGAAGTGAATTGTGCAGTGGCAGAGCCGTTTGCGTCGAACTGGCTTGTGGGGCCCTTCATTGCCGATATGAGTCCGCCGACGAATATGCCGAGGCCGCCGATCAGCCCGACCGCTATCAGGGCCGCGCCGATGCCATACCAGTAGCGCGGTGTCGGCCGGTGTGGTGCGGCGGGAGGGGGCGTGGGCCAACGCGGAGGTGGTGGTGGTGGAGCGCCCCAGGGATATGCGTCGGCGTGTGGCGGCCAAGCATCAGGATTGTTGACTTGCACCCGTAACCCCCGTTCGCATTTCACCTGTTCGCGATCAAGTACGAGGGTAGCTGACTGGCTTCTGATGGTGGGCTGGGACCTAGTTCGGGGTGTTGATTTTGTGGGCGATCAGATCTGTGATGGTCTCGGCGTCGTGGGTGGTTGGCGGCGTCTTGCCGGGATCTTCGGTGGTGTCAATGGTTTCGGTGTCAATGAGATACCGGCCTTCTTGGGCGAGAACACGTTGTACGACGCCGGGCCTGCGGGTACCCGGCCCCGAGAGCAGTTCGGTTGATGTGATTCTGTTGCCATCGTCGGAGACTGAGGTGATTTCGTAGGTGAGTGTGTAGTTGGCGTTCACCTGCAGGGTCACGGTTCTGTCTTCGCATTGGCGCCATTGGGTGGAGAACTGTGAGTACCAGGTGTGTGCGCTGGCTTGAGTGTCCAGTTCGATGATTCCGGTGGTGGTACGGAAATTGGGTGTGGGGAGGTGGATGGTCTCGGTGTTGGTGGCCCATGTGAGTCGGATCGCCGCGCGCACGGGGGCACTGCTGTATGTGTAGCCCATCGCCGGGGACTGGACCGCGAGGCATTCGACGGGGGCAGCGCCTTTCTTGCCGTTGGGAAGTATCTCGACCCCGCCGGGTCTGCCGCCGTATCTGCTTCGCATGGGTGAGCCCAGCGCTGCTGAAAGTTCAGCCTCATCGGGCAGCAGCTTGGTGATCGGGCGCTGTGGCGGTTCGGGCAGTGGGCTGGTAGTCACAGCGCGTCCACTCACTGCTACGGAGCAACCGGCCAGCAGCATCGCGGTACACGCCACAGTGCAAGGTTGCCACATGTTGATCACAATTGATGATCTTAGGTAACGCCACCGCGGCGATTGCTGCTAGCCGTGATGAGTACGCCGTCACGATTTATGGACCGGTCGAATCAACTGCGCTAGGCCCCGCTAGAGGTAGGTGCGAGCGCAGGAGCCGAAAAATCTGGCTGCGGTAGGTTGCTGAACTTGGATATAGTTCGTTGTTATGGGGATTCCAGCGGGGCTAGATGGGTTGCTTTCGGAACTGGGTGCCGACGCTGACAGTCTCGAGTCCGAGTGTGGGGACCCGGATGTTCGGTCGTCGTATCTGGGTGGTGATCCGTCTTGGACAGTGGGCGGCCAGTGGCCGAACTATCGCGGCGAGCCTATGTCGTTTGTCTGCCAGGTCAACTTTGCGAATGGGTTCGTGATCGACCCCGACGGGTCCCGAGCTTTCTAGACGTGATGAATCGTCTGAGCCTTGTTGTTCCGTGGATTCTCGTTGTCGCGGCGCTGATCCTGTGTGCGTCGTCAATGCTTGAGCGGGACTGGACTGGCACCTTCTTGCATGGTTTGTACATGCTCGGGGCGTTCTATCTGGTGTGGAGCGAGCGCCGCAAGGTCCGACAGCGACGAGCCCAAGAGCAGGTGGTGGCCGAGTGGACGGACGTACAGGTATCCGAGGTTGTCGCCGGGCGGGACTCGGTGATCGAGGCAGTCAAGGCTCTACGTGAAGCACAACCCAGGCTAGGGCTGGCGGCGGCAACGCGGCTGGTTCGAGACGGGCGCAGGCAGTGATGCGATGAAGGCATACTCAGTGGTCTAGATCGAGGGTATCGAGATGAATCAAGCTGATGACCGCACCGAGTTGGCGTCGGTCTGGCAGTGGCGGTTTGGGTTCTATGACCAGTTCGGACACCCGGGCTCTAGCCCTGAATCCGAAACGGCTTATCGGGCGCTCCCGTTCGGTGCCCGATTGATGCTCAGTGGCAATCTGCTGGCGTTCTTTTTCGGCCCTATCTACTACTTCGTTAAAGGCATGTGGCGCAAGGGTTTAACCATTGTGGCGCTCACGCTAGCGGTTATCGCCGTGCAGTATGCGTTGGGCGGATCTGACAGGGTCTATCAGGCCATCAACTTGGCCATGAGTGGCGTGCTGATGGTAACGGCGAACTACGCCTATTACCTCGACCAGGTCAAGGGCAGCCGGTCGTGGAACCCCTGCGAGGGCATGAAGCGGTGGAAACGTCGGAGGTGATGGAAGGTTTCCCAAAGCTGCTTGAACCAAACGGTTTTACGCAGCTTTGACTAAATACATCGCCATTGGCAGAAGGGGTTCCATCGTGATCAGGAAGATCCTCACAGCGATCGTGCTGCTCGTGGGGGCTCTCGCCGGTATCTATTTGACCGGCCTCGGAATCATGTTGCAGGCCTGGGACGAAGCCATGTTGAGGTTCGACCAACGGTCGACTGCGTCGTCATACCTGTGGTGGGGGGTAAGTGCCTTCGGGCTGGCCCTGATAGCGGCCTGCGTCTGGGGCGGCATACGACCACAGCATCGGCGGCGCAGCGATGCCGATGTTCGGTGCGAGCGCAGCACCTGCGAGTAGTTGTGCTCGTGCTTCGAGTAGTGGGGGATAGAGCCACCAGTACACGGCCGTGCCCGTGAAGACGGCAGCGTTGAAGACGGTTGTAAAACTGATCGTCGCTCCGGTGGCTGAAATACCCACCTGGATAAGGACATTGACGGCCATGGATCCGATCAAGAACTTGCGCACTGCTGGCGACATCACGCGCAGCTGACGCTCAATCGTGTTCTGGGCCAAGTGTGCAGCGGCGCGCCGGATCGCTGGATCGGAAGGTATCGGCCCGAACAGGACTGCTTTGGAGGCTTGCCGATATTGGGCCGGTGTCAGGCCGTCGAGCATCTGGTGCAGCTGCGGCGCCCGGGACCGCGCGGCCAACGCCCACACCAGCCCGACCACGAGCGCCACCACGGCGATACCGATCCACCAACCGAGCCGTTGCCCCTGTTTGTCTTCGCGGTTGATGACCGCCACCGGGATGCCCGCTGCGATGAAAATCAGGGCTGAATACGCGAACCACTGAATCCACCACGGGGCAAGTGCAAGTCTGATCCACACCAGCACAGTGTAAGCGAACAGCAAACCGGTGGATGTGAGAGGATGGTGGACGGTTGGATGGCGTGCCGGGGACATTGATAGCGGGTAGATAGGGGGCTTCGTATGGGCAGAGCGGGTAGCAATGTGGACTCGGTTGTCAGAGCACTCACAACCGGATTGGTTGGTGCGGTTGCATTCTCGCTGCTACAACTCGGATCGCCATTGAATGCTGCGGCAGCACCGCCGATTCCGGATATCGATTCGTTGGTCGACGACAGCGGTCCGCTGCCTGTCAGCCCTGATGACCTTAATGCGATACCCGCTCTATGGTTCACCACGGAGACTGGGCTCCTGTGCAGAGAATGGACTGTCAAGGTTATGCACCAGGTGGCATGCGCGGGTGACTTGGCGGGACTTTCGGCGAGGACGCATACGGTGACATTGGACTCGATCTATGACCGAGGTTCTGGCCCTGCTAATTTCGTGGCCAGAACCTCTGAAGAGTTCTTCGGCGATACCAGCGGCGCGGCGCCTGTCTTGCTTCCGCGAGGTCACAAGATCGTGTTCTGGAACTTTTCGGCCACGGAGTCATTCATGTGTGGGGTGCCGGCGTCAGCGGACTTGGTTTGTGTCCTTAAAGCGCCACACGAAATCAGCTCTGACGCGGGTTCGCCGGTCGCTCACGGTTTCGTGATCGCGGCGCCCAAGAGCTGGGTTTTCTAGGTTCGCCGTATGGATGAAGGGCTGGTTGGAATGGTCTGTCGGTTTTTGCGTCATCAGAGTGTTTGCACTGCAATGGTATTCACATTGATTGGCGTGTGTGTTCTGTCTGCGTGTGGTCGGACTCCAGACGAGGTGCTTGCCGATGAGCTCAATGACATCTACCGCGAGGTCGCCCAGGCGGTGCAGAACCACAACCTCGATGTGTACAACGCGTTGACCTGTGCCCGGCAGCATTTGGATGGGATCGATTCCATTAAGAGCGGCTCTGCAGCCGATCTACCCGCAACTGGCGCTCTCACCGACGTGTCAGTGCACGGTGACGCCGCTCTAGCCACGCTTGCAGCCCCTCCTGAGATAGCGCGCGAGCTGGCCGAGGGCTACCGTGTCGCGTTCCTTAAAGAGAACGAGGGCTGGAAGTACTGCGGCGGTATCGTCGCGGTTGGGATTGCGTCAGCGCGCTCAAGTGGCAGGCAATGATGGTCACCGTGTGGCGATCATCGAGCCAGCACTGGCTGGGAGAATGAGGCAGTATGGTTCCTGAAGGTCAGCCGGTTGGGCAGCCCGGTTCGTTTGAGCGGCGTGGTGCTGCAGGGAAACTGGCGACGAGGCTCTCCATGCTTGCCACGGTCGTGGCGACGTTTTTGTTTGGAATGTATTTGGGGTTTTGGCGTGTCGCGGTGGTGCTCATCGAGGCTCAAGGTCGTGCCAACGTCGATCCCGACGACTATTTGGACCAGATTCATACCGCTGGTCTCTGGGCAAACTTGTGCCGTTTAGTCGGCCCTCTGGTGGTGGCACTCGCCGTTGGACTGGCAGTAGACGGACTCAGGAAAGCGCCGCCTGCACGTGAATTCCTGGCTCGCTATGCCTTGGTTGCGGCTGCAGTGATAGCACTGGGCTACGTAGCTGCATGGGGTTTCCAGCTCGCCGCGGAGATCGCCGGATGAGTGGGCCCAAGGGAGGCCGTCACCAAACCTCATGAGAGTTGGATGTTTTGAGCACCAAAACTGTCGTCCTCGCAGTCTTGGCGTTCGCGGCGGGCCTCGGGTTGAGCATGCTGCTGTGTTGATCGTGGCGGCGGTGTTGTTCCCGGTCTTCTGGTCCGAGGCCCTGTACTTGGGATCCTGGATCACCTTCGGTATCAGCGTGATACTTGCGATCGTGGCTGGGGCCCGCAGGGGCCGGTTCAATGAACAACTCTGCTACTGGCACGCTGTCTTGGTCGGCCTGTGTTCCCTCACTTGGTTCGTGGCAGTCGATACGGCCGTGGAGTACGGCGTACAGACCCCGCACCGTTGAGCGTCGGCAGAATCATGTTGCCCACCAACCGCATTGCTGAAATGCCCTGTGGCGGTGCCTCGATGGGGTTCACACATGGAGTCAGATGATGAGAGCCCCGGAACCGGACTTTTACATCGCCTTGATGGCCGCGGTGATCGGAGGCGTATCCCTATTCGCGGAGCCGCGCGAAAGCACCGCCCAGAAGTGGCTCTATTGGGTGGTCGCTCCTGCGGTCGCGGTCGTATGCATCTCATTGGCGCTCAAAAGCGTGCTTGCCGGATTGGGACTTGGCGCGTTCGTGCTCCTCTTTCTTGCCATGACGTATCTCCGCTACAAGCTCTAGTGCCGTGGAGGGGTGACGGGCAAGGGTGCGCCGTCAGATGCTAGTTCGCCACAAGTGGCAGAATCACCAACGAGCAAGGTACGGGTTCTGCGGCTACGGCCCCACGACTCGTCTGACCCCGGTTGATGGCTACGGCGCGCCGGGGTTGCTCCATCGGCTTACGCCGGGCCCGTACCGCTGCACCATTCCTTCGAGCCACTGTCTACCAATAGGATTCGCGGTGTGCACGTACACACGCTGTGGCCAGTTGCCATGTTCGGCGAGCCACAGCACAACCGGCCGCGTCGTGTCCTCGCCACCCAGGTCGTGGACCAGGCTGATCGCTTCGACGGGCTCGATTCCACCGAGTAGGTTCAGAGCCTCGTCCGAAGTCTTCGCCCAGGCCCAACCGCCCGGGGCGGTGCGTTCATCGTCCACCCACAACCTCATGCGTCGATCTTGCCGAGCATTCGCTAAGGCCGGTACTGATTTTCCGCACTGCACACGCGTACGTCGTTTAGGCCGACGATCGTTGGGTGTCGGGCGTCTCTCGCAGGCGAGGCCCGTCATTGTCTAATCCCAGCTTTCCTATATCCGGGATCGCCCTTCTTGATGTTGTATGCGCCGTCTGCGTGAGCTTCCTTGCAACTCCCATATGGCGGATCTATCCGCGTTGGTGTCGCCGCGCTAGCGCTGAAAGGTACTGACGCGTAGAGATGCTAGCCGGCGGTCAACGCGGGGATCAGAACCGCGAGAGCGACGAGGTTGCGCCAGTTCTCGTATCTGATCCGGGACGTCCAGTGCCATGGAGGCTGATCTGATCGTCGAGTAAATCTAGGACGGCGGAGCGCTGTCCATGACAATATCGTGAGCTCCGGTGAGGGCGGAGAATGTTTGACGGGGTCGAGGAGGCCTAGAACTTGGCTGAAGATGGCTTCGTTGTCTGCAATGGGCGTCTAGCGGTGGGGCACGTGTGGGGCATGGAAGCGTGGCCCTCGGCGACCAATGATCTCCTAACTGCGTCGATAGTCGTTTATATAGCTGCGTCTCCTGCATGCTGTGAAGCACTTTTGGTAAAGAAGCAGGCCAGGGAAAATGCTCCCTGGCCTGCTTCTTATTCAGCTAAGGCCAAAGGCCTTGCGAATGTGACGACATCTCCGTGCCTCCGAACCGGTGTGGGGCGGTGATGAGTAGGCCCTTTTACTGCATCTGCGAGCTATGCGGTGGGCGTGGGACAACTGGATTCATTCGGACCCCAATACGTCAGTTGGAACTGCGGAGCGAGGTGCTTTCGTCTTTCGCCTACGCGTTTGCCGCTGCTAAGTCCTTCTCACGCATCGCCATGTCTCTCTGCGAAGCATGATGTTTGCTACCCGTCTGGACAGTGGCGAGCGAACGGGCGTAGTGTCGTGTCCTCGAGGGGTTTGCGCTGATTCGACGGAGGCGATGTGGCGGGGAATGGTGAGTCAACTGAACAGCTGACAGCGGTGGCGGTAGCCCGCGATAAGGCTCGTTCCGATGAAACCACACAGAAGTTGCCGGTGCGTGATCTTGAACCCGGGCGCACTGCTGGATCTGACCTCGGGCACCGGCTGGCGGCTTTCGCTGTTGGGGGTGTTCTGGTGGTTGGTGCGGTGGCTGCGTTGCACCACCTGTACCGCAGCGGTGATAGTGCCACCGAGTTGATTGGCTGGGCCGGGCTGCTGCTGCTGGCTATGACCGCGCTTGGTGGTGGGGTCAAGCTTGCGATGTGGGGCGTCAGGCCGGTAACGGCCGAGCTATCTGACGCAGTGAAAGGGCGCCTGTCCGAGCCGCTGCTCGCTGTCATGGCGGCCGTTGCGGTAATCGTTGGTGCGTTGGGTATGTGGTGGACGTTCCGCGGTGGGTATGCGATCTGGTGGCAGCACCTCACCGGGGAGAGTCAGTGGTCGCTGCCGCTGGGAGTTGGCCAGATGCTGGTGGCGGTTCTGGCCGGCGCTGCACTGTTCACCGGCGGCAGGTATATGACAGGCCTGGCTAAGGAGACGCTCGCTGGCTCGGGTCTGCTCATTGAGCGTGACCAGGCAACCGGCAAGCGCCGCGCACCGGAAGGGTTGTGGCATCCGGGCCTGGTGGCCGCACTCATCGGCGGTGGTTTGGGTTTGGTGCTGCTGGCGGCTGGGATTACTCCGCGGTTGTATGTGTGGATCACGGGCCCGGACGTGTTTCCTGCGGTGGCGGCGATCACTCTGGTCCTCCTGTGGGCAATCGCCTCCAACCTGGGGTGGTGGAAAGGTCTTGTGGGTCTGTGGAAGTGGGCCACGGATGCCTCGCAGAAGGCTGGTGCTGTCGCGGGTGTTGTTGCGGTGTTGATGTTTTCGGCAAGTGGTTTGGGTTTGGGGTGGTTTACTCCGGCCACGGTTCCGCAGGCGCGGGCGGCGTGCCCGCCGGATTGTGGTGGTCCTGGTGGTAGTGATGGTCCGACTGGGGGTGGGCAGATGTTTCAGCCGCCCAGTCAGGGTGGCCCGCAGATGCCGGACTATCAAGGTGGCATCAATCAGGCGCCGCTGGATCAGAACAACGGCATCAGTATCTACAACACTCAGGCACCCTCAGTTAGCAACAATGGTGCTAACGGGTCTAGTGGGCAGCAGGGGTCTCAGCAGGGGTGGGATCAGCCCGCGCACGGTACTCAGATTCCGGATTATCAGAACGCGACGCCGTATACCCAAGGACCGGGTAAGCCGAATCCGGATTTCAACGGCGGACAGGCCAATCCGGGATCGCAAGGCGGCCAATCGAATCAGGGTGTGCAGCAGCCAGCCCAACAACCGAATCAGGGCGCGCAGCAGCCACCTCAGCAGCAGCCGCCGCAACAAGATACGGGACAGCAGCCGAACCAGTCACCGGATCACCCTGATCAGCAGAAGATCGACGATCTAACGCGCCAGCTGCAGGAAAAGCAGCAGCAGTCCGGTCAGGATCGGCAGCGCATTGACGATCTGACTAAACAACTGCAACAGGGAAAGCAGAACCAGAAGCAGCAGTCGACGAAGTTCCCGTCGAAGGACAAGAAGAAGGACGACAAGGACGACCGCGACGATCAGTCGCAGAACACCGATCTGGCCTCGCTGCTACTTGGTGCGGCGTCGACGCGGCGTCGTAAGCAGGACGAGCAGGAGCAGGGGCCGGATACGCAGGCGCTCGGTCAGGATGCATCCCAAGCGGTGCAGGGTCTTCCGGGCGATGTGCAGACCTATGTGCAGTCCGGTCAGCAGATCGGGCAGTCGTCGGGGCAGGCCGCGCAAGGCTTCGGGTCCGCCGCGCAAGCAGGTGCCTCGCTGGCCTCATCTGCGCAATCCGGAGCGGTGAATCCGCAGGATGCGATCACGGTGGTGCAGGGTGTTTCGCAAGGCATTCAGGGGACCGCGGACGCGATCAATGCGGGAACTGATATCGCACACACCGGTATTCAGGACGCCCAGGGTGTCACCAAGATCGTTGGTGATTTGAACCCCGCGCAGCGCGCGCAGCTTGAAAAACTCTCTGAAACCCTTGGAAGCGCCGACCAGGTCACCCAGTTCGGCGGTCAGGTCGCCGAACTCACCTCCCAGGGCGCCGGAGCTGTGAGCGGTGGCTCCAGCATGGATCCGTCCCAGGTGAAATCTGTTGAGCTAATGAGCGGCGACGCCACCGCTTTGGGAAGCGGGTTCCAGCAGGCCCCGCAATTCGGCACACCGATGGAACCGGCCCCGCCTACGCCGACGCCGCCGCCTGTAGGGCGATATGCCGATATGCCGGTCGGCGGGAATCGCGCGGATGCTGTGGCGTTTGCCGAGAGGTATGCGAAAGGCTGGGGCGCTGATGAGATGTACTTCAACCCACAAACCTACGACTGCACCAACTTCGTCTCTTACGCGCTACGAGAGGGTGGATTCAAACCTGCCGATCCGTTCCATATCAACAACCACACCGAGGACCAGTGGTTCAACACATCCTTGAAGCTGGGCAGTCCGTCTGCCGCGTGGGACAACGCTAGTGGTCTGCTGACTTACATCAATAACGGCTATGGAAAGGCCTCGGGCGGACCGGTCGGCACGGTCATCGGCGAGACGACGTTCAACCCGAGCACGGCTTCCTGGGATCCCAACCAGCTATCCAAAATGGGAATGAAGCCAGGTGACATTCTCTTCTACGACTTCCATACGGGCGAGGGAGTGATCCACGCTTCGATGTACGTTGGGCAGCAACAGTTTATCGATATGCCTGGAGTAGGAGACGCGGTGGACTATCATACAAACGACGTGCAACATCATTCGTGGGCTTTGCCGCATCTGGACGATTCGGGCAATCCCACCGATGTGACCTATCGATTCGTTCGCATGCAATATCCGGGAGAGTAAACGGTGCGCGAGTTTTGGTTGTCACATTGGAAGGTCACTCTCGCGTGGTCACTAGCGGTCGTGCTGGTGTTAGGGGCTGCGGGGCAGTACACGATGTGGCAGCGCTATGGCGTGTTCGCGTGGTGGGACGATAAGCCGCGCTTTCTGCAAGTGCGGGACCGCGGCTATAGCGGCCATGGACTAGTGCGGGCGCCTGGCCCGCACTACTGTCTGCTCGGCACGATGTTTCCGTTCTCCTACCCGATCGCTGCGGCGACACCGCACGGTCCCGATGGGCGAGTGTGCGAGAGCACCGAAGGCCCGGTCGCCGTGTATCTGAAATGGAAAGACGAGCCTTGGACGGTTTACGGCCGACTTGGCGGCCCGTGAATCGGAAGCCAGCACCGAGTTGTCCTGGCCCGGCGAAGCTCGCCGCCCACCTGTGTCGCCTTCCGGAGGTCCTGCCGACACCACGCCGCTGGCAGTCGAGATCGGAGACAGTACCCGGCCCTGATCGGCGAGTTGATCGCGCCGCGTGGAACGCGCGGTCTGGACATTAGGCGGCGGGTAGAGCGTTACCGACGTACGAAATTCTGTCTATTATGGCGTTATGACTCAGGGGATTTCGCGCCGCTGGCCCAGGGAGTGGGCTGGGCTCGCCGTTTCTGTCATTGCGGTGACCATCGTCGCAGGAGTCGGCGGCGCGGCCGCGACGCGGGCTGCGGACACCTATGGGCGCCTGCAACAACCTGGCTGGGCGCCACCGGCTTACCTTTTTGGTCCTGTATGGACGGCGCTGTATGTCTTGATGGCGATATCGGCCTGGCTGGTATGGCGGTCAGAGCCATCACAGGAAAACCGTGTGCCGCTCATCGTGTACGGCGTGCAGCTCGTCCTGAACATGGCGTGGACACCGCTGTTTTTTGGACTTGGCTGGCGGGGAGTGGCATTCATCGAGATCCTCGTGCTGTGGGGATTTGTTGCCGCGACGGTGGTGCTCTTCTGGAACAGAAGTCGTTGGGCCGCAATCTTGTTGCTTCCCTACGTGGCATGGACGACGTTCGCGGCGGTGCTGAATTTCTCGGTGTGGCAGCTGAATAGCTAGTGGTCTTGCCTGGACCGGTAACGGTGCAGAGCGATGTTTCTTTCCTCTGCGTGATCGAGGATGGGTGCCGGGTACCCGCGCGTATGACCGGCGGGATGTTTCCAGGGCGTGATGGCCGAGGCCCCGGGCAGGTGCCGTAGCTCCGGGATGTACTTGCGGATGTATTCGCCGTTCGGGTCGAACTTTTGCGCCTGAGCGGTGGGGTTGAAGACTCGGAAGTACGGCGCCGCATCGGTGCCCGTTCCTGCGACCCATTGCCAGCCGTGCGTGTTGGATGCGCTGTCGGCATCGATGAGATGGTTCATGAAGTGCCTGGCTCCGTGCGGCCACCAGATGTGGAGATCCTTGGTAAGGAAGCTTGCGGTGACCATCCGTACTCGGTTATGCATCCACCCTTCGGCAAGTAGTTGTCGCATGCCGGCATCCACCAATGGGTATCCGGTTTCTCCGCGTTGCCAGGCCGTAAAGCCTTCGCCAGGTTCGGTATAGGTCAAATGCGCTAGCGCATCGGTCAAGTCGGCGCGCGCGGAGTGCGGTTGGTGGTAGAGCACGTCGGCATAGAAGTCTCGCCAGGCAAGCTCCGACATGAACTTGGCGGCGTCTTGGCCCGCGATGGCTGCCAGGTCGGCAAGCAGCGTGCGGGGGTGTATTGCCCCGACTTTGAGGTAGGTCGAGATCCTGGATGTGGCGTCCATGTCGGCGCGGTCACGCCCTACGGCGTAGCCCGTCAGCTCGCGTGTGAGGAAGTGTTCCCACTGCGCGCGGGCCGCACCCTCACCCGCGGGAGGCAATGTGATGCTGCAGCTTTGGGTGAGTTCGGTGAGTAACGACCTGGCGGGGCCTGATTGTGCAGGCTTGGGAGGCTTAACCCAGGAAGGACTGGTTTTCAGCTGGGCGGGGCGCGGCCAGTGGTGTTCGCGCCAGGCGCGCTCGAATGCGGTGAACACCCGATACGCAGACCCGTCTGATTTGGTGATTCGGCCCGGCGTCACTGCGTAGGGCGAGCCCGTCTCGATCCAGTCCACACCAATCTTGGCCAGCGCGGCCGATACCGACGTATCCCGGCGCCTGCCGAAGGGGGTCGTCTCCCGGGCCACGTGCACTTCAGTCGCACCGGAACGTTCCGCCAGTTCTACCAGGATCTTTTCCGGTGCACCGGAACACAGGGAGAGCCGCCCATCGAGTTGTTGATCAAGGTCAAGAACGTTGGCGGCAAGCCATGCATCCCGCGGGCGGGCTGCGCTGCGAAGCAACTGCGGGTCCAGCACAAAGAGGGCAAGTACGTCACCGCTCGCGGCGGCAGCTTGGAGCGCGGGATTGTCGGCCAACCGCAAATCGCGGCGGGCCCACCAGATAACGGTCACGAGCCGGTATGACTTCCCAAGAGATGTCCCAGGGCGGGACCGATACTGGGAGTCCGGAAAACATGCTGACGGTCCAATAGCGTTGCGGGAGAAACACGCTGACTTGCCATCGCGAGCTCGTCGGCACCCTCGCGTCCGAGCAGCAGTGCAGGGCCGAAGGCGGGCACGGGTAAGAGTGCGGGGCGGTGGACTGCCTGGGCCAGTGCGCGTGTGTAGTCGACGTTGCGAACCACGCCGGGGGCCACGGCGTTAACGGGACCCGATAGTGAAAGGTCCCACAGACAACGGTGATAGATGTCCACCAAGTCGTCGATACCGATCCAGGGTAACCACTGGGTGCCGGAGCCCAGACGCCCGCCCAGACCGGCCCGGAAAAGCGGAAGCAGGAGCTTGAGCGTTCCGCCGCGTGGTGACTGAACGATGCCGGTGCGGACGGTGACAACGCGGGTCTGGGCACCCTCGCCGGCTAACGCTGCCTGTTCCCAACGAGCGACCACATTGGAAAGGAAGTCTGCCGTCGGCGGGGGAGGGCTAGTCTCGGTGAGCGTTTCGTCGTCTCGATTCTTCCCGTAGTACCCCACCGCTGAGGCGCTGACGAAGGTGCCGACACCTGCGGATGCGGCGGCTCGGGAAAGTAGGCGCGTGGGCTCGATTCGGCTTGAGGCGATCAGTTCTTTGTGCCGCTGGGTGAAGCGTCCGGCGATGGTGGCACCCGCCAGATGGATAACGGCATCAACGCCTTCCAACGCGGCCGGATCGGGATCATCGGGTTCCCAGTTGCGGTCGGTGCGGTTCTTGGGTTCTCCGCGAACCAGGCGGATCACGCGGTGCCCACCTGTGCTGAGGAACGCGGCAAGAGCGGTGCCGACCAGGCCTGATGCCCCGGTGATGGCCACTGTCGAGGCATTCATTCCATGGTCGGCTGCTCTGCGGTGCGCGGCCAGATCTCCGGTGAGTTGCCGGTGCCGATACGCGATCAGATCGGCGAGAAGCCGTCCCGGAATGGGAGTCTCGATTGTGTCGCGTACCCGAGTGCTGCTATCGCCGACGGGCTCGAACTCGTGAATGTGCCGCCAGGGCAATGCACCACTGACCGCCGACCTCAGTCCCGTCGCGACCGCCTCGTCGACGAATCGTCGGCCGGGCAGGAACGCTTCCCGATCGTGCCGGGCGATCCAGCGCAAGCCTCCCGGTAAATCCAGGACCGCAGTCCCGTCGCGCAGCGAGGCCGCCTCGGTACGCATCTCGACCGGCGCCCACGGCGCCGCCAAGCGATTGAAGGCGCCCGGCCTGGAATGCCAGGCGAACACGTCGTCGACGGGCGCGTCGACAATCACCGAACCACTGATACCCATAAGTCTCCGATCATCGGGAAGTCTAGTTCCACCGTCCTCTGCGTTGTCCCTCAGAAGGTGTCGTCACCTTGCGCGTGGATGGGAACTGCGATCTCGTTGCGTCGAGCGCACGAGAGTGTCCACGGCGGGTCGTAGAACCAGGCTTGCGGATCGCCCGAGGTCTTTATGTTGCTGTCGCGCAGGGTATTAAGCAACTCGTCGGTTCGTTTGGCGACGGCGGCCGCCGATCGGTCGCCGCTGAAGCGCAGCACCGCGAGCGTCTCGGCCGGCACTTCGGTGAGCCGAATGCTCTCGTCGCCGGGAGTGGGCAGGCTTGCCAGCGTCCATTTCGCCGGCATGTAAAACCGGATTATTGAACCACCAGTAGGACTTGACAATTGGCTTACCGGAGCCGTCATGGCGATGGTGTCGCTTTGTTGGGCTACCGGTGCGGTCATCGAGATCTTGGCCTGCCGTTGGTTCTTGCCGAAAATGTAACCCGCAAGGCGGCGAAAACCCTCGCTGCGTGCCTGGTCGTCGTCGGCCAAGACGGTGGTTTCTGCCGCGACTCGGCTGCTGTATTGCCTGATCTGGACCGAAGCGGTCAGTGGCCGTGACGAGTATTGCGGTTCTTCGGTCCCCGAACGGATTCCGACGATATTGCCCGCAGCCTTGAGTAGTTCGGCCCCCAGAGTCCACAGCGGCACGATGGCACTCAATTTCTTGCTCCTTTCGACAAGCGCTACTTCTCGAGATACGGGATGTGCAGCTTCGGGAGGGTGAATTGGGCGACGTCGATGTAGCCGATGCGGAAGTAGTTCGCACATCCGGTGAGGTACTTCATGTAACGCTCGTACACAACCTCGTCCTGAATGGCGATGGCCTCATCCTTGTGTTCCTCGAGTGCTGCCGCCCATAGGTCCAGGGTCTTGGCGTAATGCTGCTGCAGTTGGTGAACTCGCGTGCAGGTGAAGCCCGCCCGCTCGGCATGCTCTCGCACCATCTCGATGGAGGGTAATCGCCCGCCGGGGAAGATCTCGGTGACCATGAATTTGATGAAACGCGCCAGTTCGAAGCTCAGCGGCAGGCCCTTGGCGATGATCTCGTTGGGGTGCAGCCCGGTGATGGTGTGCAGCAGCATGACACCGTCGTCAGGCAGCGCGTTGTAGGCGAACCTGAAAAAGTCGTCGTAGCGGTCAAAGCCGAAATGTTCGAACGCGCCGATCGACACGATCCGATCGACCTTGCCGTCGAACTCTTCCCACCCGTGCAGCTGGACGCTCTTTGACCGGGTGCTCGAGGACGCCGCCAAAAGCTTCTCGACGTGCGACTTCTGATTCTTGCTCAGAGTCAAACCGATGACGTTGACGTCGTACTTTTCCAATGCGCGATTGAGGGTGGCACCCCAACCGCACCCCACGTCCAGAAGCGTCATCCCGGGCTCCAGATGCAGCTTGCCCAACGCCAGGTCGATCTTGGCGATCTGAGCCTCCTGGAGAGTCATATCGTCGCGTTCGAAGTAAGCACAGCTATATGTCTGGGTCGGGTCGAGAAAAAGACGGAAAAAGTCATCCGATAGGTCGTAGTGGGCCTGAACATCGGCGAAATGCGGGCGCAGTCGCGGTGAGTCTGACATCTGGGCAAAACCTTTCCTAGGCGGTGCGGGGAACGTCTACCTGCCGGTCTTTCTTCTGCGGGTGTACGGGCGCTGCTGCACCGGGCATGTATGTGCAGCTCTGGGGTCATTCGGTGCTAAACGCCATCCGGATGGGTCGGTTACCTAAAAATTTGAGCTTGGGCTGTGGCGCCGCTCATAGACGCAATACCCATCCGCGGGCAGGTTTACTCCGAATACGGGGTGTGAGTGCAATATCTGGCCCCGACGGGTCACGGTCCGTCGCCGTCATCGGTAGTGGTGTGGCCGGACTAACCGCAGCTCACGTGCTTTCTGCCTACGACCGGGTCTCGTTGTATGAGGCCGATGGGCGTTTCGGGGGACATGCCCACACCCAGTTCGTCGATGCTGGCCAAGGCGCCCCGACCGCAGTCGACACCGCGTTCTTGGTGCACAACGACCGCACCTACCCCACACTGTGCCGATTGTTCGACGAACTCGGTATCGCCACCTCTGACACGGATATGTCGATGTCGGTGCGTGATGACAGCACTGGGCTGGAATACGCGGGCGCAAGGGGCGTGCGCGGCCTCTTTGCGTCGCCCGCGACAGCGAACCCTCGCTATCTATGGATGCTGGCAGAGATCAAGCGGTTTCATCGCCACGCCCGCCGATTGCTCGCTGCCCCCGATACGGACGACAACGCCCTGAGTCTCGGGGATTTTGTTCGGCAGCGGGGTTTCTCACAGTTCTTCCTCGGCCGCTTCCTGACACCACTGGTGGCCGCCGTGTGGTCGTGCCCGCCCGGGCAGGCCATGGCGTATCCGGCGCAGTACCTGTTCAGGTTCCTGGACCATCACGGCATGCTGTCGGTATTCGGGTCGCCGCAGTGGAAAACAGTGGTAGGGGGCTCGCGCACGTACGTCGACGCTGTGGTGCGCGGCCTACACGAGGCATTCGCCGATTCCCCTGTCACCCAGGTCAGACGGATTCCCGAGGGCGTTGTGGTGACAGCTGCGGGGCACCCGCCGAAGGTGTTCGATGCCGCCGTGATCGCGACGCATCCCGATCAGGCGCTGGCCCTGCTGGCGCAGTCGACCGCCACCGAGCGCGAGGTGCTGAGAGCCATTGGTTACGTGAGCAATTCCGCGCAACTACATACCGACGAGTCACTGTTGCCGCGACATCCCCGTGCCCGTGCGTCGTGGAACTACCTGTGCGGCCAAGGCGGCCAGGGCGTCGTGGTGACGTATGACATCACCCGGTTGATGAGACTGCCCGGTCCGCGCAGGTTTCTGGTCACCCTCGGCGGCGAGCATCTGGTCGACCCCGGGGCGGTGCTTGCCGAAATGACCTACCAACACCCGGTCTATACGCCGCAATCTGTTGCTGCCCAACGCAGATTGTCAAGTCTCAACGATGGCCGTATCGCGTTCGCCGGTGCGTACCACGGATGGGGTTTTCATGAGGACGGTGCCGCATCGGGCCTACGTGCCGCACAAGCATTGGGTCGGGACTGGCCGGTCGGCGTGGCCACCAAGCGCGAGCATCGCGTGGGAGCACGATGAGTTCGGCGACGGCGGTTCCCTGCCTGTACCGCACCCGGATCATCCATGTGCGGCGTTCGCCGGTGACACACCGGTTCGCCTATCGCGGCTACTGCTGGTACATCGATATCGACAAGCCGCCGCGCCTGCCCTTCGGTCTGCGCGCCTTCGCCAATTTCCAAGCACGGGACCATTTCCGGGGGGATGCTGACGACACGCTGCGCCAACGCGTGGATCGATTCTTGGCCGCACACGGGGTAGAACTGGGCGGCGGTACGGTCACCGCGCTGCTGCAGGCACGGGTGTTGGGTCACGTCTTCAACCCACTCAGCTTGTACTGGTGCCATGATCGCCACGGCAATCTCGTCCACATCATTGCCGAGGTCCACAACACCTATGGCGGACGGCACGCATACCTGCTGCCCCCGACCGCCGATTCCCCAGTGGACAAACAGCTTTACGTGTCGCCATTCAACGGTGTCGACGGACAATACCGAGTTCGAGCCACTCGCCCCGGCGAGACATTGAGCATCAGTATCTGGTTGCAGCGAGGCGGACATCTGCCGTTCTTCGCCGCGGTGCGCGGCACCCGGCGCCGGGCCCGGGTCGGTGAACTGTTGTGGTTGCAGGCCGCCGCGCCCCTGGCCCCACTGATGGGTGCGCTGGCCATCCGTAAAGAAGGGATCAGGCTGTGGCTGAAAGGGCTACCGGTGGTAGAGCGCACACCTACACGCGAGAGGGAAAGGATAGCGTGAACGGTCATCTCGACAGCACCACTACCGATGCGCGTGATATCGGGGCGCATCGCCCGCTGGATATCGCGCCGGTTCCTTCCGGGCCGCTGGCAGCGGCACGGGCGGTAGTAGCCGACAAGCTGCTGCGCCGTGCGGCCGCGCGGCTCCCGGTGCGGGTGGTGTACCCGGACGGGTCCTTTGTGGGAGCAGCAGATACGTCCCTGCCCACCATGAGAGTTCGGCAGCCGACGGCACTGGCACGACGTCTGGGTCGATCCGGCTTGATCGGATTCGGCGAGGCGTACATGGCTGGAGACTGGGACTGCGACGATCTGCCCGGCTTTCTCACCCCATGGGCAGCATCAATGGGGGAGTTGATTCCCCCTAGCTTGCAACGCTTCCGGCATCTCACCGTGCCGCGCGCTCCACGGACTCAGCGCAACGAGCCACCACAGGCCCATCGCAATGTTGCGCATCACTATGACCTGTCGAACGACTTCTTCTCGCTTTTCCTGGATGAGACGCTGACCTACTCGAGTGCGCTGTTCGACCACATCCCTGGCTCAGCAGCGATGCTGGCGGATGCCCAACACCGCAAGATCGATCGCTTGCTGGACCACGCACAGGTAGGCCCCGGCACCAGGGTTCTGGAGATTGGTACCGGGTGGGGGCAATTGTGTTTATCGGCCGCCGCTCGCGGTGCGCACGTACGGTCGGTCACCTTGTCGAGCGAGCAACGGGAACTGGCTCTGCAGCGGGTACGGGCTGCCGGTCTGTCTGACCGAGTGCAGATAGAGCTGCGCGACTATCGAGACGTTCAGGGCCAATACGACGCTATCGTGTCGGTGGAGATGCTCGAAGCGGTCGGATTCGATTTCTGGACAACGTATTTCCAAACCATCGACCGTTTGCTCAAACCAGGAGGCCGACTGGCCCTTCAGGCCATCACCATGCCCCATGAGCGGATGCTGGCCAGCCGCAACACCCATACCTGGATACAGAAGTACATTTTCCCCGGCGGTCTGCTTCCCTCGGTACGGGCAATCGCCGAAACAACCACGGATACCACGCATTTGCGGACCATCGAGACAATGTCCCTGCGGCCGCACTACGCCGAAACACTGCGGCTATGGAGTCAGCAGCTCGCGGCCCGGCGCGAGAGCGTACTGGCGCTTGGATTCGACGACGCCTTCTACCGTATGTGGCAGCTGTATCTGGCGTATTCGGAGGCCGGGTTCCGATCCGGATATCTCGATGTCCACCAATGGATTTTCCAGCGAGGTCAACAATGAACTTCTTCACCGTGATGGTGTGCTCGCTGTGCGCTGTGGTGGCCGTGCACAGTGTCACTTTCCTGATCGGCTACCGCATAGGCCGCTACAACGTGGTCGACGTCGCGTGGGGCCTCGGGTTCATCGCAGTTGCCGTGGTGTGTGCCGCGTTCGGTGACGGTGATCGGCAGCGCCAGGTTCTGCTGCTCGCGCTCGTCGGTATATGGGGTGCCCGGCTCTCGTGGCACATGTGGGTGAAGTCGGCTGGGAAAGGCGAAGATCCGAGGTACCGCGACCTGCTTGGTGGCGACTTCTCGGTGCCGCATGTGCTGCGTAAGATCTTCGTCATCCAGGCCGCTGCCACCTGGTTGGTATCCCTACCCATCCAACGCTCAGCCGTTGAAGGGCCAACCCCTGAATCGCTGCGTCCCGTAGTAGTCGTCGGCATCGGGTTGTGGCTGTTAGGAATGCTTTTCGAAGCGGTGGGTGATTTTCAGCTGCGCCGTTTCAAACAGGACCCGGCCAACAAGGGCAAGATCATGGAGCAGGGCCTATGGGCTTGGACTCGGCACCCGAACTATTTTGGTGATGCCTGCGTGTGGTGGGGGCTGTGGTTGATCACCATCACTGGCTGGCAATCGTTGGCAACGGTGCCGTACCCGGTGCTGATGACCTACTTCCTGGTCTACGCCACCGGAGGTCGCCGCACCGAGAAGGCAATGGCCGGGCGGCCCGGATTCGCTGACTACCAACGCCGGGTCTCATTTATCCTGCCGCGTCCCCCGAAACGCGAATCGCCATGAACATTCTCCGCGATGCGTTTAGGCTCACGGGCGTGACTGGCGACCTGGATACCCTCTTGCGCGATGTCGCCGACCGTGATTCCGCGGCATTCGCCGCTCTCTACGATCACACCCGCTCGCGTGTGTACGGTCTGGTGCTGCGGGTATTACGGGACCCCGGCTATAGCGAGGAGACAACGCAAGAGATCTACCTACAGATCTGGCGTTCCGCCCAAAGCTATGACCCGACCGCCGGATCGCCTCTGGCCTGGATCATGACCTTGGCTCATCGGCGCGCCATCGACCGCGTGCGCTCGGAGCAATCCGCCGCCGACCGCGAGTCGCGCTACGGCGCCGCCACTATCGAGCGTGCCGCCGACGAGGTCACTGAATCGGTGATCCGTAGCGAAGAGCAGCGGCAAGTCACTGAATGCCTCGACACACTCACGGATACACAGCGCCAGTGCCTACATCTGGCCTACTACGACGGTTTGACTTATAACCAAGTCTCACAACGGCTTGCCGCTAATCTGGCAACTATCAAGTCTCGTATGCGTGACGCAATCAAGGCGCTGCGCCGATGCCTGGGGACACCATGACCGAACCCAACGACCTCATCACCGCCGCGACTCCATACGCACTGCATGCGTTGCCCGACGATGAACGAGACGACATCGACCGGTGGTTGTCAGCCGGCGCGCCTGAACACACGCTCTCCTTTACCCAGGAAGTGCGTGCCACACGCGAAACCATGGCGGCCCTGGCGGCAAGTACCGCAGTCGAACCCCCGGCCCGGCTTCGACCGCGCCTGCTCAAGATTGTGGCCCGGGATATCCAAAGAGATTCCGGGGCAAAAGATATCAACCGTTGGAGAGCACCTCTGGTGGCTGTTGCGGCCGCTACCGCAATCGGGCTGGCGGCGGCTGGGATCGGAACTATCCTGCGGCCTCCGCCACCGTCCGCGCAGCAGGTCTTCACCGCAACCGATGTGCGAACGGTCAGCGGTTCTATCCCGACCGGTGGTACCGCGACGGTCGTCTACTCGAGGCAGAAGAACACGGCGGTGTTGGTGATGAACAATGTCGCACCACCACAACCCGGCACTGTGTACCAAATGTGGCTGATCGGCGACCGCGGGCCGGAGTCGGCGGGAACCATGGATACTCAGGCCGTCGCACCGTCGACCACAGCGGTCATACCCCACCTCAACAACTCCACCGCACTGGCATTCTCTGTCGAGAAGGGCCGCGGCTCGACCTCGCCGATGGGCCCGATCATCGCGCAACTGCCGCTGAACCAGTAGCCGAAGGCCCGTTGATCTCTAACGGATCAGCGGGCCTTGTCTGCGCGCAGCGCCTTCACGCGCCGCTGTTCGCGTAGCACCTCTTGGTAGCTCTCGCGTTCGGCGATCAGCCAGGGCGGCTTCTCCTCGAGCAGCTGATCGATCTGCTCGGTGGTCAGCGCGCCCTCGACACCCCCGCGTGTGAGGCCGGAAATCGATACGCCCAGCTTGGCTGCCACCAGGTTCTTCGGGTGCGGTCCATGCTTGCGGAGGTCTTTGAGCCACTCGGGCGGGTCTGCCTGCAGGGCGGCCAGCTCGGCGCGGGTGATCGGGTTCTCCTGGAACTCCGCAGGGGTCGCCTGTAAGTACACGTCCAACTTCTTCGCCGCGGTGGCGGGTTTCATGGACTGCGCGTTCGGCCTGCTCATGGCATCAGCCTATCGGTAGCCTGATGCGGTGACCCCGCCCTCGCTCACTCTCGGGTACGTCCCCGGCGGGACGCCCGCGAAGTGGGCCCGCATCTGGGCGGAGCGTCATCCCGGGGTCCCGCTGCAGTTGCGAGCGGTCGCCGCAGCCGACGCGGCGGACGCGGTGCGGGCCGGCGTCGTCGATGTGGCCTTGTTGCGGCCGCTACCCGACCCAGCCGGGCTGGCGGTGATCCCTCTCTACGACGAGACAACGGTGGCCGTGGTTCCGGTCGATCACCATCTCAGTGCTGCCGACGCGATAACCGCGGCGGACCTCGATGGCGAGCCGACGCTGGTGCCGCTCGACGATGTCCTGAACTGGGATGACGCTCCGGGCAGTCCGGTGAAGCATCGACCCGAGACCACCGAGGAAGCAATAGAACTCGTCGCGGCGGGGCTGGGTGCGCTCATCGTCCCGCAGTCCTTGGCGCGGCTTTATCACCGTAAGGACCTCACCTATCGCCCGATCGCCGACGCGCCCACGTGTCCGGTGGCGCTTGCCTTTCCGGAGGGCACGCAGTCGGCACTGGTCGAGGAATTCATCGGCATTGTGCGTGGCCGCAAACCCGGTTCATCGCGGGGGCAGGCCGAGCCGGCGCCGAAACGTACCGCCCGCGAGAAGACCCTGGCCAAGCAGGCCGCCCGCGCCACCGCGGGCAAGGTCGCCCGCAAGCCGGGACGAACCGAGCGCGGTCGGCGCTGACACCGAGTGAAGTGGTGTGCGTCGGGTTAGACCGGGGTATGTCGTTTCAGGAACTCGGACACCGCTTCTCGTGCAGCGGAAAGCTCCTCGGGCTCTTTCCACCGTTCGATGAATTGCGCATCCGGTACCGCGTCCACAAGTGCGCGACTGGCGACCGCGGGATGGAACCTGTCGTCACCGTTGAGGACGAGCAGCGGAGCCCGGATATTCGTCAATTCCGCGTCGGGCACACTAAAGACTCGATTGTCGTTGATGAACAACGCATTCCAATATTTCTGCCATGCGGTGTCATCGGCTTCGGGGTGAGTTGACACCAAGCCTGTCGACCACTCGTCGAAGATCTCCCGAAATGTGGCGAGATTGTCGTCCTGGCCGATGGTCTGCGCCACCACCGCGGCGGTGATCCGTTCCGGTGCGGTGGTGGCGAGTTTGGCGATGAAGGAGCCACCGATGCACATGCCCAGGACGTGGAAGCGGTCGATACCCAGGTGATCGAGCAGGCTCAACTGATCGGACGCATAGGTCGCCCAGGTCTCTTGGCCGGTGACCCTGGCCGAGGACTGGCCTGCGTTGCGCTGATCCATCGTGATGACGCGATAGTGGGCGGAGAGTTCCTGGATAGGGTTCCATGCGACGCGTTCCCAGTACGGAATCGATGAGCGCAGGCCACCGGGCGCAAGCAACAGGATGGGGTGTCCGGAGCCCTGTTCCTCGTAGTAGAGGCTGGTGTTCTCTGCATCGAAAAAAGGCACGTCACGACTCTACTGATCGTGTGTGTTCGGCGATTGCGGTAACGAGGTGGCCCCGCCGCGTGGGTTGTTGTCGAGCACGAGAACATGCATGCGTAGTGGCATGCACGGCGGCGGCACGCGATGACGATCATGTCGCGCGAAACTCGCCGCACCGTATCTGTTCGGTCAATTGAGCGGACTCGGGTCTCGGCACTTGCCGGATGCTGGTATGACTGCCGTATGACACCCGATCAGTGGCTAGAAGCGCTACGTACCGGGATTGCGGCGGTCGTCGCGACCCCGCCCGAGCATCTGGACCGGGAAGCGCCGTCCTGCCCTGGCTGGACAGCACGCGACGTCGTGGCCCATCTCGGCGGAGTGCACCGCTGGGCCGTGGGAGTCGTTACCGGTCAAAAGATTCCGTACGCGGATGTCGACCCGGAGGCTCCGACAGGGGAGACCGTCATCGGGTGGTATGCCGATCGCGCAGATAGCCTTGTCGCTGCGTTGACGTCGAACTACCTTGATGCGCCGACGAAGTCGCCGTTCGGTGAGCGGCCGGTGCGGTTCTGGTATCGCCGGCAGGCCAACGAGGTGGCGGTGCACCGCTGGGACATCGAGTACGCATACCGGGGCTGGGACGCCGCCCCCATCGACGAGACCCTCGCGGCCGATGGCATCAGCGAGTGGTCGGAGCTCTTCACACCCAGGCGTATCGGGCGTGACGGCGGCACCCCGGAGGACCTACGGGGAGCGCGAATACTTCTGCACGCCAACGACGCCGACGGCTCCTGGCTGTTGCGTGCCGATGCCGACGGCATCGGCATCGTGGACGACGACGCGGAACCGGACGCCACGATTACGGCGTCGACGTCTGACCTATTGCTGGCGCTATGGCACCGGGTTCCGTTGTCACACTTGACGGTCGATGGAGATGTGGCTCGTGTCGAGCGGGTGCTAGATCTGGTCCGGATCTAAATCCTCAGGGCTGGAACGGCGCACCAACCACGTGGTGATAGTGGCGATGAGCAGCAGCGCCAGGCCAATCCACAGTGCGTTGAGTCCGATGCGGTGGTAGGTCGCCGCGCCCAGGACGGCGCCGACGGTTAGGCCCGCCCAGAGTGTGATGTAGCGCAGCCACACCCACCGAGGGCCGCCGAAGAACGCATCGACGAGTCGCTGCCCGGCCTTGACCACCGTGCCGGTGATGTAGGTGAGGCCCACCTGGACTTCGCCGGAGCGCTGGAAAACCGAGTTCATGGAGCCCATCGCGAGTGCCGTCAGGAGCAGCGCCGCGACGCCCGCGCCTAATTCCTGGGTGATCGCCGCCGCCGCCACGGTGCTTGAGGCAACCGCCAGGACGGCGACCCGTTCATGTTGGCCGCTGATGCGTGATGCGACCGAGCCGACCATCACTCCGATGAAGAACATGCCAATCAAACCGGCTGCCTTGTAAGCGGATTCCCAGTGCTGGGTGGCGGTTGACGCCGCCATCCTGGTCGTGTTCCCGCTCATGAAGGACAGGAAGTACCCGCCCAGATGCACGAACCCAATCGCATCGAGAAACCCCGCGACAGTGGATAGTCCGGTGGCGAGCACCATCTCACGCCGCCGGATCGACCACACGGCGAATCAGTGCTTGTGGCCGGGGCCCTGAGCCCGCTTGTACAAGGCCTTGAGCATGTTGTCGCGGAAGGTCGCGTTGTCCATCAGCTTGATGCCCTTGTCGCATAGCCACGGATTGCCCAGCGCGCGGTGCATGATCCGCCCGCGGCGGTACTCCCGGCCCCAGGCGTCGTTCATCCGCTGCTGGTAGTTGGTGAAGTCCTGTGGCCCGGCGTTCTGCAACGCCGCCACCGCGCATTCGCCTGCCGCCAAACCGGATTCGAGCGCCTTGGAGATGCCGGCGCCACTGACCGGCTTACCCGCGCCCAGCGCGTCGCCGGCGAACAGCACGCCGGGACGCCAGGGCGGCCACGCGGTGAATCCCATGGGCAGGCGCCAGGCGCGCACACCCTTGTTCTTGCGCAGCTCGGCCAGGTCGGGTAGCTCCCACTCCCTGGGCAGCTTCTTCATGTAGGTGTCGAGCACCTGCGCGGCGTTGACGTCCTGCCACTTCTTGTAGCTGTTGACGTACCCGATGCCGATGTTGATGCGTCCGGCGCCGAGTGGGAAAACCCAGCCGTATCCGATCAACGCGTCGTTGTTGTGGTGCAGTCGCAGGTCGATGTCGAGCATGTTGGAGTCTTCGCGGTTGGCTTCCATCTCGGCCCGGATCGCAATCGCGGTGTATCCCTTGACCTCGGAGTCGAGGTTCATCGCGCGCTTGATGGGGGAGTAGGCGCCGTCGGCGACAATCACCGCGTCGGCCGAGATGGTCTCGCAAGATCCATTCGCGGTTTTGACTTCGATGCCCTTGACCAGGTCGCCGTCGCCGATTGGGGCCACTGCCTCGGTGGACTGGCGCACTTCCACGCCTGCGGACTCGGCGTGTTTGAGCAGCAGGGTGTCCAGCTCAGGGCGGCGCACCACATGTCCGTGATCGGGCATACCGGGACGCTTGGGGAAGGTGAGTTCCCAGACGCTGCCGCTGTCCACGCGCACACCATCGACGCGATGGAACTGGGCGACCTCATGGGCCAGGCCCATTTTCTGTAGGTAGCTCACCGCACGGGCGGTCAGGCCGTCGCCGCAGGGCTTATCCCGCGGGAACTCGGCCTTGTCGACGAGAACCACGCTGGCGCCGGTTCGGGCGGCTTGCCAGGCCGCGGATGACCCGGCCGGGCCTCCGCCGACTACCGCAATGTCGTAGTGCTTCTCGCTCACGTATCAAATAGTAAGGGCCGAGAGCGCGGCTATTCGCCGTCGGGCTTGGTCACGCCCAGGCTCGAACCCGCACGGTTCTCGTATGCGCTGCGTGCGTTGGTGTCGATATCGAGGAACACGCGATCGGTTCCGGTCTTTTTGCTCATGAACCGGCGGACCTTGGTGGGCAGGGAGTTGACGATCGTGGTGACGGCACCGAGTGGCTTGGGGACGGTGACCTGCACGCGCGGTTTCTCGATGATGCGCACCACGGCCGCGGCGATGTCTTCGGGTTCGACGGGTTTCTGGGCGCCGGTCGAATCGGTGCCCGCGATCAACTCGGTGTTGGTAAACGTCGGCAGTACGGCGCTGACCTGGACCCCTTGTGGCTCGAACTCGTCGCTCAGCGCGCGGGACAGCCCGACAACACCGAACTTGGACGCGTTGTAGACGGCCATGCCGGGGGCCGCCATCAAACCGGCCACCGAGGCGATGTTGACGATCTGACCGCCGCGACGCGCCACCATCTCGGGAAGTGCCAGGCGACAGCCGTTGATGACGCCGTACAGATTCACCTCCAGCATCGACCGAATCGCGCCGTCGCTCGTGGACAGGAATGGTCCGATCGGCATGACACCCGCGTTGTTGATGAGCACATCGACAGGTCCGCCGACACCGGCTGCCTCCAGAAAACGCTTGAACGAGGTGGGGTCGGTCACGTCCACGGGGTGGGCGTCGACATTGCCTTCTTCTTTGAGGCCCTCGACGGCCGCGCCGAGTGCCTCAACATCACGGTCGCCGATCACCACGCGGGCGCCGCGCCGCAGCAGGGCGGTGGCGGTGGCGTAGCCGATACCGCGCGCGGCACCGGTAATGGCGATGTTCTTACCCGTGATTTTGTCCATGACCACGGACTTTACACGTGTCAAGTTTGTGTCACTGGGAATTCTGCCGAATGAGTTCGACACGCTTAACCACAACACGTTGTGTTGCGCCGCGATGTCGGCCCCCAGGGGTAGTGTCTGTCCCACAGTCAGCGAATCCCGCGAATCTGTTCGACGTTCTCCAGGAGTGGTCTCGTGAGTGAAAAACTGAAGCTGGTCAGCCGCGTCTCGGCGATCAACTGGAACCGGGTTCCCGATGAGAAGGATGCCGAGGTCTGGGACCGGCTCACCGGTAACTTCTGGCTTCCCGAAAAGGTGCCGGTATCTAACGACATCCCGTCGTGGAACACCCTCACCGATTTCGAAAAACAATTGACCATGCGGGTTTTCACGGGCCTGACGCTGCTGGACACCATTCAGGGCACCGTCGGCGCGGTCAGCCTGATCCCCGACGCGATCACTCCACACGAGGAAGCGGTGTACACCAACATCGCGTTCATGGAGTCGGTGCACGCCAAGAGCTACAGCTCGATCTTCTCGACGCTGTGCTCCACGCGCGAGATCGATGACGCGTTCCGCTGGTCGGAGGAGAACCCGAACCTGCAACGCAAGGCCGAGATCGTCATGGAGTACTACCGGGGCGACGAGCCGCTCAAGCGCAAGGTTGCCTCGACCTTGCTGGAGAGCTTCCTGTTCTACTCCGGCTTCTACCTCCCGATGTACTGGTCGAGTCGCGCCAAGCTCACCAACACCGCCGACATGATCCGCCTCATCATTCGCGACGAGGCAGTGCACGGGTACTACATCGGCTACAAGTTCCAGAAGGGTCTGGAGCGCGTCGATGAGGTCACCCGCTCCGAGATCAAGGAGTACACCTACGACCTGCTTTACGAGCTGTACGAGAACGAAACCGATTACACCGAAGACCTTTACGACGAGGTCGGGCTCACCGAGGACGTCAAGAAGTTCCTGCGCTACAACGCCAACAAGGCCCTGATGAACCTGGGCTATGAGGCGCTCTTCCCGCGCGAGGAGACCGACGTGAACCCGGCGATCCTTTCGGCGCTGTCACCGAACGCCGACGAGAACCACGACTTCTTCTCCGGGTCCGGTTCCTCGTACGTCATCGGCAAGGCAGTGAACACCGAAGACGAGGACTGGGACTTCTAGATCTTCTACTGCTGAACAGTCCCTCGACGCCGGGGGACTGTTCGCCGAGAACAAATGAACGGCCGGTGAACTGTACTGATGTCACCTCGCGCTGTGAACCTGCTGCAGGGACACTATTAGCGTGACGAGCACATCGATTATCGGTTCGATCCTGTCTTGGCTGTCTGCGGGATACCCCGAGGGAGTACCCCCCACGGATCGGTTTCCACTGCTGGCGCTGTTGCGCCGCACGCTAACCGAAGAGCAGGTCAAGGAAGTCGTCGCCAAGCTGACCGACCCCCAGTCGTCTGCACAGATCGACGGTGTGGTGAGTCAGGACGAGATCGAGAAGTTCATCACGGACGTGACGAAGGATGAGCCGACCGCTCAAGACATTTCGCGGGTGGCCTCGCGCTTGGCCGCAGGTGGCTGGCCGCTTGCCGGCGTGGACTCCACCGCGCTCAACGCGTAACTAGAACGCCCAGTTGCGTTCTGGGCTGAGTACGAATCCGTGTGTACCGCGGAGATCGTCCACCAAACACGCCGTGGTCTTGGGTGCCGGGGTGGCACATGTCAACGTGGTCTGGCTGCCGTCGTCGTTGTGCACTGGGGCGGCTATCCGTACCTGGTGATTGCCGGGCAGCACTGGGACACGGGACAAATCGGGGTTGCCCTGCGATTCGCCCACGGTCGCAGGGGTGCCGTTGTTCCGTGCATAGCTACCCAGATCCAGTTGCGCCGACCCGGAGCCCTTAGGCCCGATGCAGGTCCACTGAAAATACGGATTCCATCCGGCGCTTTCACACAAAACCCCATCGGGTGTCGCGAACCGGTAGACCTTGACGCTGAAGTACTGCCGGGACTCGACGGCGGGGAGCCCGCTGATGTCGGGGAAGCCAGAGGGCGGGTCGGCGGCAGCGGAACCAGCGCTAACGGTTGTCGCGCACAGCAGCGCGACCGATGCGCACACGCCTAGCCTGACGCTGCTCTTCATACACGGAAATCTACCGCCCGCGTGTCGGAGCCGGTGCGGTGGAACCCGACGACGAGGGAACGGTCGAGGGACGGTCGATGATCGTCGAGAGCGGCCCGCCGATTCGGTACTTGGCCCCTCGGTGCTCGTCGGGGAGGCGATCACCCTTGCCCAGCAGCTTGTGGCGCAATGTCCCTGATGCGTACTCGGTTTGGTAGGCACCACGTTCGGTCAGCACCGGAACGACGTACTCGATGAAGTCCTCGAAAGTGCCGGGGGTGATCGCGTAGGCCAGATTGAAGCCGTCGACATCGGTTTCCTCCACCCATTCCTGCAGGGTGTCGGCGACTTCGGCGCCCGAGCCGACCACACGCGGTCCCATGCCACCGATTTCGCCCCACTCGGCGATATCGCGCACCTTCCACTCCCTGCCATCATCGGTGGCGGACTGGAACGCTGCGACCGCCGACAGGATCGCGTTGGAGTCCACGTTTCCGATGGGTTCGTCCAGGCCGTAACGGGCCAGATCCACGCCCATCCAGCCGGACATGAACACCAGCGCGCCCTCGGCGCTGCCGTAGCTCAGCAGCTCTCGGTGCTTAGCGTGCGCTGCTTCGGAGTTCTCGCCGGTGACCACGGTGGTGAGGTTGAAGATCTTGGCGGAGTAGGGGTCTCGCCCGGCGAGCTCCAGCTCGCGGCGGATGGTGGTGACCGTCTGGCGTAGCAGCTCTTTGGTGGGGGCCGCGGTGAACACGGCCTCGGCGTTCTCGGCGGCGAAGCGCACCCCGCGCGGTGAGGATCCCGCCTGGTAGATCACCGGGGTGCGCTGCGGCGATGGTTCCACCAGGTGCACACCGGGGACGGTGAAATGCGTTCCCTCATGGCCGATGTGGTGCACCTTGTCGGGATCGGTGAAGACACCACGCGCGGCATCGCGGACAACGGCGTCATCCTCCCAGGAGCCCTCCCAGAGCTTGTAGAGCACCTCCAGGTACTCGTCGGCGTGGTCATAGCGGGCATCGTGCGCGGGCTGGTCGGTCTGTCCCATGTTGCGCGCCGCGGCGGGCAGATACCCCGTGACCACGTTCCATCCGACCCTGCCTCCGGTGAGGTGATCGAGGGTGGATAGCCTGCGCGCGAACGGATATGGGTGTTCGAATCCGGTGCCCGTGGTGACTCCGAAGCCAAGATGTTCGGTGACAAGGGCCATCGCCGAGACCAGGAGCAGGGGATCGGCGACCGGTATCTGCGCTGCCTGGCGGATAGCGGCCTCATCGCTGGCGTCGTAGATGTCGTAGGTGCCGAGTACATCGGCGATAAACAGTCCGTCGAAGCGACCGCGTTCGAGGAGCTTGGCCAGATTCGTCCAATAGGACAGATCCTTGTACCTCCACGACTGGTCGTCGGGGTGCCGCCATAGGCCGGGGGATTGGTGCGCAACACAATTCATATCGAACGCGTTGAAACGGATGACGCGGGTCATCCCCTCAGCATCGGCACCCCGACGACATCAGTCACCGGTTGTACTCGGGATGAAACTTACAAAGTGGCGGTGTCGATCACGAACCGGTACCGCACATCGCTGGCCACGACGCGCTCGTAGGCCTCGTTGATGTAGTTGGCGTCAATGACTTCGATCTCCGAGCCGATGCCGTGCTTGGCGCAGAAGTCAAGCATCTCTTGGGTTTCCGGGATGCCGCCGATCAACGAACCGGAAATGCTGCGCCGGTTGGTCAGCAGCGGGAAGCCGGGGACCTCGATCGGGTGCTCCGGCAGACCCAATTCCACCAGGGTGCCGTCGACACCCAGCAGGCCCAGGTACTTGCCCATGTCCAGGTTCGAGGACACGGTGTTGAGAATCAGGTCGAAGCTGCTGCGCAGCGACTTGAAGGTGTCCGGGTCGGCGGTGGCGTAGTAGTGGCTGGCGCCCAAACGCAGGCCGTCTTCCATCTTCTTGAGTGACTGGCTCAGGACTGTCACCTCGGCGCCCATCGCCTTGCCGAGCTTGACGGCCATATGGCCGAGGCCGCCGAGTCCGACGACAGCGACGCGCTTGCCGGGGCCTGCGTTCCAGTGCCGCAAGGGAGAGAAGGTGGTGATGCCTGCGCACAGCAGTGGCGCGGCCGCGTCCAGCGGCAGGCTGTCCGGGATGCGCAGCACATAGTTCTCGTCGACGACGATGGCCTGGCTGTACCCACCCTGGGTCTGGGTGCCGTCACGATCCTTGGCGCCGTAGGTGCCCACCATGCCGCGCTCGCAGAACTGCTCCAGCCCGGCGAGGCAGCTCGAACACTCACGGCACGAGTTGACGAAACAGCCGACGCCGGCATGGTCGCCCGGCTTGAACTTGGTTACTTCGGAGCCGACCTCGGTGATGACGCCGGCAATCTCGTGACCGGGGACGATGGGGTAGTTGGCGCGGCCCCACTCGTCGCGGACGGTGTGGATATCGGAGTGACAGATACCGGCGAACTTGATGTCGATGAAGACATCGTGGGGCCCTACTTCGCGCCGTTCGATAGTGGTGGGAACCAGTGGGTCCTTACCGGAAACGGCGGCATAAGCCGACACGGTGACCATATATGCATCCTTTTGCGATAGTTAACATTGCTACCGATTAAAAGCCTACTCGGCCCCGCTTATTCCTGTCCGATGGGAGAGAGCGCCCAGCGACCCTCGCCCACCAGCTGCAATTTCTGATCGTGATGCTGATCGATGGTGCTGCGATGGCCGACGCTGACGAGTGTGCAGTTGGGCACCTCGGTGCGAAGGAGCCGATAGAGCGCGAATTCCAGCCCTTCGTCGAGCGAGGACGTGGACTCGTCCATGAACACGGCCTTGGGCTTAAGAAGCAGCACCCGGGCGAATGCGACACGTTGCTGCTCACCGGGGGAGAGCACCTTGATCCAGTCGGATTCTTCGTCGAGCCGGTCGGACAGATGACCAAGTGCCACCTGGTCGAGCGTTGTGCGCAGTTCCTCGTCGGTGAAGGTGCCAGCTGGTGCCGGGTAACTCACCGCCTCGCGCAGATCGCCGAGCGGGAGGTACGGCAGCTGCGAGAGGAACAACGTTTCGTGTTCGCCGCCGGGGCGAGTCCAATCGCCATCGGTGTAGGGCCACAGCCCGGCCAGCGAGCGCAGCAGCGTGGTCTTGCCTCCGCCCGAGGGCCCCTTGATCAGTAGCGCGTCGCCCGCGTCAAGACTCAGGTTCAGATCATCGATCAGACTGTCACCATTGGGTTTACGGACGTAGATGTTGTGCAGCGTGACGCCGTTCTCCTGATCGCCCGGCTCGAGCATAGGCAGCTCGCGCGACTGCGCATTCGCCTGTAACAGGCCATCCAGACGCATGACGGTGGCGCGGTAAGCCGCGAAGGTGTCGTACATGTTCCGGAAAAACGACAGATTGTCGTGAACGCTGTTGAAAGCGCCAGCAGCTTGAGTTAGGTCACCGTAGGTGATCTGGCCTGCTATGAGACGCGGGATCTGGACGATGTACGGGAACACTTGCGCGGCCTGGGTGACACTCAGATTCCAGGCGTTGAAACCCACAGTCCAGAACACAAGGTGCCAGAAGTTGGCGATGATCGACGTGAATCGCCCCTTCAGTTGCTTGGATTCGGCGCGCTCGCCGCGATAGAAGGCCACACTTTCCGCGGTGTCGCGCAGGCGCACCAGCGCATACCGGAACATGGCGTTGAGGCGTTCGTTGAGGAAATACAACCGGATGAGCGGGCGGCCCACCCGGAACGCGATGAAGGTTCCGATGAGCACGTAGACGTAGGCGAGGAAGACCATAGCTCTTGGCACCTCGACACTAAAGACATCGACGGGGCCGGATAGCTCCCACAGGATCAAGGTGAATGAGACCAACGAAATCGTGGATTTGATAGCGCCGAAGACAAGGTGTACAGCGGTGGATTGCGGGGCGTCGGGACTCGTCGACATGGACACGAAGTTGTTGATATCAGCCTGGATTCGCTGATCGGGGTTATCGATCGTGTTGTCGATGAACCGGGATCGGTAGAAGGCCCGCTTCGAGAGCCAGTCAGCGGTGATGCGGTCGGTAAGCCACACGCGCCACCGAATAATGAACGTTTGCAACAGTAAGACATCGATCTGCGCACGGATTACATGGATGGTCGCCAAGATGCAGAACATCAGCATGGCGTGCCAGAACGCCGCCTTGGCCTCGGCCATGCCTTCACCGTGGCGTGCGGTCGCCTGAACGATGTACTGGATCGAGGACGAAAAGTCATTGGAGTAGTACGAGAAGAGGACCAAGAGCCGCACACCGCATACGACGGATAACAGCAGGAGCGCCAGCAGTATCCACGCGGCCAGACGTTCGGCGCCGGTGAAAAAACCTCCACTGATGCGCCAGAACTGTTGGCCCCATTGGGTGAACCGAATGATGATGAGCGCTATAAGCAGGAAGACCGCGATTGTTAGCGGCCACACCCAGGCGATCCACTTGAGTGACTCGGCGAGCGCGTCGCCCCAGTCGATGGCTGTCTTCATCCGTACACCTTCCGAGTCCATCACTATCCAGTTGACCGCGGAGTGTACGGGCACATGCTGAGCACGTCCTGACAAGCGCCAAGAGTGAACTACTAGACGACGGGTACGAACCTCACGAACGGGATGGCGCATCCCACCGCGCGATAGTCATCGACGGAGCCGTCAACCTCAAAACCCATCACACGGCTCAGTCGCTTCGCCAACCGCGGACGCTTTATCGCGTAGTTCGCCATGATGTCGCCGCCTTCCTCGGTGGACAGCGTGGTTGCCCGCGCACCGTGAACGCGGTTACCCACCTGAATGGTCACCTCGGGTGTCTTGCGGATGTTCTTGTACCAGTCTGCGGCCGTGCCAAATCCCGACGCCGTAATGATGCTGCCGTCGTCCCTGAGCTCGACCACCTCCAGCGCGGCCTGTCGGGGCTGACCGGAAGACCGGCCCACATGAGTGACCAACATCAGTCTCTTGCTCACCAGGAATCCGAGGTGGGCCCGGAACAACGTAATTGGTAGGCGCCACAGCAGGCGCTGGAAACCGGTTGGCGGATTGGGTCTTTGGATCCTCCTCACGACACTCTCCCTTCAGATGGTGCGGTCGATTCGGCTCACTGTTCGACCAGCAGGCCTTCGAGTAGTGAAAATGCCTCGGCCGTTTCGATATTGGGATCGACTGAGTGGTGCAGCACCAGTCCGTCCATGAAAGCAATGATCAACGTCGCCATCCCGGCGGCGCGGCGCCGGGTCCAGTCGGGATGACGGATCCGTACATGATCGGCGATCTCCGCGCGTACCTCTTTGAGCTTGGCGCCCAGCGCCGACCCCAACGTGGAATCGCGGGTCGCCCCCGCGATGAGTTCAACGGCCAGATGCATCGCGTGGTCGTCACTCGCAGTCTGGGGGAGCGCATCCCGCATCGTGCGCAGGGCGGTGCGTGTATCGGGAGCATCGAGAAACATCGTCACCAATGGGCTGATCACCAGTTCACAAGTCTGGCGGGCGACGGCGCAATGCAGGCCCGGCAGTCCGCCGAAGTGGTAATGGATGACCCCGGGGTTGGTATTCGCGCGGGCGGCCACCGCTCGGGTGGTTACCGCGGGCCATCCGCCTTCGCACAACAGCTCGACCCCGGCTTGCACGAGTTGGGCACGTCGCCGGTCACCGCGCCCCAAACTAGGCCGATCGACCAAGTTGGTCATATGGCTAAATTACCACGCGCCGGAGGTTATGCGCCGGGGAGCTCGCTTGGCGGGGAGTCTCGGCGTGCAGCCACCGCCACCACGATTGCCAGGATGCCGAAAAGTTCTGGTGTGCTGGGAATCTGGTGCATGACAAGTACACCGATCGCGGTCGCGGAGAGCGGGAGAAGTGCCAGGAGTACCGCGAAGTGGCCTCGCCCCGCCCGCCGCAGGATCACCTGATCTAGCCCGTAGGGGATGACGTTGGAGAGCACGCCCATCAGGAGTCCCAGGACGAGGATGTGAACGACGGGTACCTGACCGTGGATGCCAGCGATGCCCACAGCCAGGGCCGGGGCGGTCACGATCATGGCGACCGTGAAGCCCACCGCAAGTGAGTCTGCCGGGTTGCCCTGCAGCGCAACACGTTTTCCAAGCACGATGTATCCGGCCCAGAACAACGCGGCCAGTAGTGCGAAGGCCATTCCCACCGGCTCGGCGGAAAGCTGTACATCTGCGATCAGGACCACGCCGACGAGCGCGGCCAGTACCGAGAATCCGTCTCGAAGGGACCGTGATCCGGCGGCGGCCACACCGATCGGCCCCAGAAATTCGATCGCCACCGCGGTGCCCAACGGCAGCCGGTCGATGGCCAGATAGAACGACATGTTCATCAGCGCGGTGACCACGCCAAAGCCCCCCGCCCACCACAACGCCCGGCCCCGCCAGGCCGAGCCCGCGGGCCGGGCGATGGCGAGGAACACGAGCGCCGCACCACATATCCGCAGCCAGGCCACGCTCACCGGGTCGAGCCAGCGGAACAGGCTGACTCCGGCCGCCGCCCCGATGTACAGGGAGGTGCCGCTGACGAGCATGAGTGCCGGCGCGGTGAGCCGGTGGTGCCCGGGTTCAGTCACCGCGCTGCCAAGAGCGTGCGGACCGCGTCGGCCAGATCTTCTTCGAGCCACGCGGGCAGGGCGGGCATGTGGCGGCGTACTGCGGCATACGGCAAGTCCACCACGGCCCGGGTGAGCCGGTCGCGTGAGCGCGCATCGGTGCGGCCGTAGATGGCCCGCGTCAGATCCCGCACGGAGGTGAACAGTGGCTCGTTCATCTCGTCGAGCGTGGAGCCCGCGTCGGTACCCAGGACGTCGGCACTGCGCAGGGAAAGCAGCAACCGGGCGTCCTCGGGGTATGCACGCGCGAAGGCGGGCACCGAAAGGGCTAGTGCCACGGCAATTTCAACAGGATCGGCGGAGGTGCGTAACGCATGGAGGGCGTGCTGGTGAAAGCGCTCAACCGCACGTAGCCACGTTGCCGACATGATGGCCTCGCGGTTGCCGAAGCGGTGATTGAGCGTCCCCGGTGGTGCACCCGAGGCTTCCGCTATCGCCGCAATGGTCGCGGCGCGGGGGCCGCCGTCGAGCAGCAGTGATCGCACCGCATCAAGGATGGCATCGCTGGTGTGTTTGCGTTCAGGAGCCATCTGGAATATTCGTCCTAATTCTGGTAAATCTGGAATATGGAACATCTATCCTATATTGACGAGCATGCGATTCGTATCGACGCGCCGCGGGGGCAGGTGTGGGAGAGTTTGCGGCGCTACGTGGACGCGGTCCTGCGATCCGCCGAGCGCAATCCGCTCGGCGCTGTGTTGGGTACCCGTCCGCGTGCGGGCTTCGCGGTAGACCGCATCGACCCCGAACAGCGCCTGAGTTTAACTGGGCGGCATCGTTTTTCGCGGTACAAACTAGTGTTTGAGCTCGATGACGACTGCGGCGGCACTACCCGTCTGCGCGCGCAGACGTACGCGGACTTTCCCGGGGTGCGCGGCCGGATCTACCGCGCGCTGGTGATCGGCACCCGCGGACACGTGCTGGCGACCAATCACGTGCTGCGCTCGGTGAAACGCCGCGCCGTCGATGTGGGTTCGCGTTGAACTCAGCTACGAATTCAGTTCTCGTCGTGCCGATTCCTCGGCAAGCGCCCGTTGGAAGCTCCGGACGAATCCGACCTGAGTCTTCTTGAGCTGGCGTTCCAGCAGGCCCGGCAACCGGATCTTGAGATCCAGGGAGATGTCGGCGGTCAGCCGGGATTCGGGCTCGTCGGGGATGACGGTGAACCGGCTTACGTTGTGGCGCAGGGTTCTGCTCTCCAGCAGCGTGAGCTGGCAGCCGTCGGGATACCACTCGTACTCGGTCAGGGAATCGTCGGAGATTCCGAGCGTGGAGCTCACCGTTCGCACCAGCCGTGGTGAGCCGTCGTCAAACGATTCGACGACGGTCATGGTGCTGGTGACCGGTGGCCATGTCGGCAGATGTGGCCGTAGCCAACTGTCGACGGACTCAACGTCCTTGAGTACCTCAAGGACGGTTTCCGGCCGGGCTGCGACGGTGATGTCTAAGCGTTCCTGGATCACGTTCCATCCTTCCGCGGACTGCGGGGAACGTTAGCCCAATACGAGCCTAAATGGGGGCCTTTGTGGCAAGTTGATTGTAAATTGCCAGTTCAGAACCGGTACTTAAGGTACGGATACTACCCGTAACGGATAGCTTTACGGGGTGCGCTCAAGGGTGAAAACCCTGATCTCGCGTCCGGTGCGGCCCTTGTACGCGGAGTACACCTCGAGCATCGCCTCGAAGCGCCGGTAGTAGTCGTCGCGCTCGGGGCCCTGGACAAGGGTCGCGATCACGTCGAAGGTCTGGCCGGCCAGTGTCACCTTGGCCCGCGGGTCGGCGAGCAGGTTCGTGGTCCAAGCGGGGTGCTTCTCCTGGCCGAAATTACTGCCCACCAGCGCGATTCGGTCACCATCATGCAGATAAAGCAGCGGAGAGACCCGAGGCTGGCCAGACTTGCGACCCGTCGTGGTCAGCAGCAGCGTCGACAAGCCCAGCGGGCCCAGCACGGTGTATCTGCTACCGGTGCGCTCCATAACGGCCCGGTCCAGTGGCGTCAGTTTCCGGATGGTCCACGAACCCGGTTTGGTGGCGGCGAACTTGGCCGCGACCCGCGACAGAGCACTGTCCGGATTGCCCCAGCGATTCTCAGGAAAACCCTTATCGCTCATGGGATTATCTCCGCCTTGCGGCCCGCGTTGAACCCGATTCGGGTGTATTCGGCGACCCCGGCCGTGGTGTAGGGGTCGGCGGCGATCAGGGCTTCGGCGTCCTGCGCGCTGATATCGCCGGTGACCAGCACGCCCCCGGTGCCGGCCTCGTTGCGGCCGCTGATCAGCAGGTTGCCTGCCGCGATCTCGCCATCGAGCCACTCCAGGTGTGCGGGGCGGACAGCGTCCACGACATCGAGCGGTTGGGTATAGGTCAGCTGCAGTACGTGGTACATGCCGGGAGCGTAACGCGTGCAGCGGCGGGCACGGGCCGGGCGACCGGGGATCTAGTTGATGGGTCGGTTGACGAACTGCAAGTCATCGAGAATCCCGCGCGCCGCGACAATTCCGTCCCCGGTCTGCCAGATCTCGTTGTTGACCGCGAACACCCGGTGGTCGCGGGTGGCGCCGAGCGCCATCCAGGGCTTGGTGCTGAAAATCCGGGCGGCGCGATCCTTGGCCGACGGGCTGGTGAACGAGACGTAGACGATGTCGCCCTCGGCGGCCGAGAAGTCGTCGGTGTCGATCTCGATGAAGGGGGTATCGCTAAACCGTTGGGTGGCAGGACGATCCAATCCCGCTGTGGTGAGCACCGATGCCGGGAAGTTGTTGGCCCCGTATACCCGCACCGTCTGATCGGTGAACTGGACGATAGAGGCTTGGAAGTGTGCGGTGTCGTTCTCGCGGCCCACCTTCTTGGCGGCGTCGACGAAATCCGACCACAGTTTGTCGGTCTCTGCGGTCCGGCGGGTCGCCTTACCTACCAGCCGGACGTGCTCGGCCAGATCGTGGCCCGACACGATCACGGTGGGAGCGATGGCGCTCAGGTCGAGGTAGGAATTCTGCTCCCCATTGGAGCTCAGGATGAGATCCGGCTTGGCGGCGCCGATCTTGGCCAGGTCCGGAGATGCCATCGGGCCGATCGACGGCAGGTCGTGGACCGTCGTGCCCAGGTATGACGGGGGAGAGGTCGCGCGGTCAGCCAACCCGACCCCGACGATGCGATCCTGCAGCCCGAGCGCACACAGGGTGTCGATGGCGCCGCCGTCAAGGACCACGATCCGCTTGGGGTCCTCGGGTACCTCGGTCTCGCCCTGTGCGTGCCTCACCTCGCGTGGCGCGGCCGAGTCGAGCGCCGCCGGATCCTTGGCGCAGGACTCGTCGGGCTTGCGCTCATTACCCAACACGCCCGCGCCGGCAATCCTCGTCGTACTGGTGACCACGGTGCTCGCGGTCTCGTTGGTGGGTTTCTCGGTACAGCCGGCCACCGTCGCCGCCGCCAGTGCCGCCGATATCACGGCAGCGCCCCAGAACCTCACTGTCTGCACCCGGTTGAACTTACCGCGCGGGGTCGTGAACACGCGGGTAGGACCGCGGCAGGGCCCGGTGACCACGTCCGCGCGGATGGTAATCAACCCTAAGTACGACTCTCTGTAGGACCCGCTCCGCGATCGGGGGTGGCGCGGGCTAGGATTCACCCCAGACATGCAGTCACTGGAACGACTGCGCGCTACGAGGAATCGGAGGAGCCGTGACCGCCGAAGCACCCCCCATTGGTGGATTGCAGGCCAGCCGCCCGTTCCCGCCCCGCACGGGCGCGCGGGGCACTCTGATCTATCGCTTGATCACGACCACCGATCACAAGCTGATCGGCATCATGTACCTGGTCGCGTGCTTCGCGTTCTTCCTCATCGGCGGCTTGATGGCGCTGTTCATGCGCGCCGAGCTGGCCGTGCCGGGTCTGCAGTTCCTGTCCAACGAGCAGTTCAACCAGCTGTTCACCATGCACGGCACCGTGATGCTGCTGTTCTACGCGACGCCCATCGTGTTCGGCTTCGCGAACGTGGTGCTGCCGTTGCAGATCGGCGCCCCCGACGTCGCCTTCCCGCGGTTGAACGCCTTCTCCTTCTGGCTGTTCCTGTTCGGCGCCATGATCGGTATCGCCGGCTTCATCACCCCCGGCGGCGCCGCCGACTTCGGCTGGACCGCCTACACCCCGTTGACCGACGCCATCCACTCGCCGGGTGCCGGTGCTGACCTATGGATCATGGGTCTGGCCGTCGGTGGCCTAGGCACCATCCTCGGTGCGGTCAACATGATCACCACGGTCGTCTGTATGCGCGCCCCCGGCATGACCATGTTCCGGATGCCGATCTTCACCTGGAACATCCTGGTGACCAGCGTGCTGGTGCTGCTGGCCTTCCCGCTGCTGACCGCGGCGCTGTTCGGTCTGGCGGCCGACCGCCACCTCGGCGCACACGTCTTCGATCCCGCCAACGGCGGTGTCCTGCTGTGGCAGCACCTGTTCTGGTTCTTCGGACACCCCGAGGTGTACATCATCGCGCTGCCGTTCTTCGGCATCGTCTCGGAGATCTTCCCGGTGTTCAGCCGCAAGCCGATCTTCGGTTACACCACGCTGATCTACGCGACGCTCGGTATCGCGGCGCTGTCCATCGCGGTGTGGGCGCACCACATGTATGCCACCGGCGCCGTGCTGCTGCCGTTCTTCTCCTTCATGACGTTCCTGATCGCCGTCCCGACCGGCATCAAGTTCTTCAACTGGATCGGCACCATGTGGAAGGGGCAGCTGACCTTCGAAACCCCGATGATCTTCTCGGTGGGCTTCCTGGTCACCTTCCTCTTCGGTGGTCTGACCGGCGTGCTGCTGGCCATGCCCCCTGTCGACTTCCACGTCACTGACTCGTACTTCGTGATCGCGCACTTCCACTACGTGCTCTTCGGCACCATCGTGTTCGCGACGTACGCCGGTATCTACTTCTGGTTCCCGAAGATGACCGGCCGCCTGCTCGACGAGCGCCTCGGCAAGTTCCACTTCTGGCTGACCTTCATCGGATTCCACTCCACGTTCCTGGTGCAGCACTGGCTGGGTAACCAGGGCATGCCGCGCCGTTACGCCGACTACCTGCCCACCGACGGCTTCACCTTCCTGAACTCGTTCTCGACGGTCGGTGCCTTCATCCTGGGTGCCTCGACCCTGCCGTTCCTGTGGAACGTGTTCAAGAGCTACCGGTACGGCGAGGTTGTCACGGTCGACGACCCGTGGGGCTACGGCAACTCCCTGGAGTGGGCCACCAGCTGCCCGCCGCCGCGGCACAACTTCTCCGAGCTGCCCCGAATCCGTTCGGAGCGCCCGGCATTCGAGCTGCACTACCCGCACATGTCCGAGCGCATGCGCGCTGAGGCACATGTGGGTGGCGGCCATAAATAACGGCCGCGATACGCAGCTGTGAGTGACCGCGTCACGGTTCTGATCACCGTCACCGGGGCCGATAAGCCCGGCGTCACCTCGGTGCTGATGGGGGTGCTGTCCCGCCACGGTGTCGAGCTGCTGAATGTCGAACAGGTTGTCATTCGCGGCAAGCTCACGCTCGGTGTCCTCGTCAAGGCACAGGGTCGCAGCGAAGCTGTTGAGGCGCTGCAGGACGAGCTCGAAGAGGCCATGCATACCCTCGGATTCGATGTCGACGTCGAATTCGGTGGGGACAGTTCGGTGATCAAAGATCCGTCGACGCACACCATCGTGGTGCTCGGGAGGCCGGTCACGGCGCGCGCTTTCGGCGCGGTCGCCCGCGGGCTGGCCGGACTTGGCATCAACATCGACCTCATCCGGGGTATCGCCGACTACCCGGTGACCGGCCTGGAACTGCGTGTCACCGTCCCGCAAGCTCAGCTGACCGATGTCGACCTGCACACCGCGATGGCCCAGGTGGCCGCCGACGAGCCGGTGGATATCGCCGTCGAGCACAGCAGTCTGGACCGGCGGGCCAAGCGGCTCATCGTTTTTGACGTGGATTCGACCCTTGTCCAGGGTGAGGTCATCGAGATGCTGGCCGATCGGGCCGGCGCGCGCGAGCAGGTCGCCGCGATCACCGAGGCCGCCATGCGTGGGGAACTCGACTTCGCCGAGTCGCTGCACCAGCGGGTCGCCACACTCGCCGGGCTTCCCGAGTCGGTACTCGACGATGTCGCCGACGAATTGGTGCTCACGCCGGGCGCGCGTACCACCATCCGGACTCTGCGTCGGCTGGGCTACTCCTGCGGCGTGGTGTCGGGTGGATTCCGTCAGGTGATCGAGCCGCTGGCCCATGAACTGGCCCTGGACTTCGTGGCGGCCAATGTCTTGGAGATCGTCGACGGGAAGCTCACCGGCCGGGTGATCGGGGAGGTGGTTGACCGCCCCGGCAAGGCCAAGGCATTGCGCCAATTCGCCTATGAGGCAGGTGTTCCGCTGGCGCAAACGGTGGCCGTCGGAGACGGTGCGAACGATATCGACATGCTTTCGGCGGCCGGGCTCGGCGTGGCCTTCAATGCCAAACCCGCGCTGCGGAAAGTGGCCGACGCATCGGTGAGCCAGCCGTATCTGGATGTGGTGCTCTTCATCCTCGGTATCACCCGCGCCGAGATCGAGGCGGCCGATGCCGTCGACGGTGGCGTGCGTCGCGTCGATATACCGGACGACTAGCCGCTGCCGGATCGGGCCTCAGCCCACCATCGCCGAGTCGGAAAGCGGCAGCGCACCGGTCACGGTGTGCCAGGCCTGGGCCAGCAGCTCGACACCGCGTATCAACTCATCGTCATGCTGGGTGAAGGGCACTCGCACGAATCGTTCCAGCGAGCCGCCGACACCGAACCGAGGGCCGGCGGCGATACGGACCCCGAGGCGCGCGGCAGCGGCGGCGAGTGCGGTACTCATCGGGGCGGGCAACCGGGCCCAGATGCACAGTCCGCCTTCGGCTTCCTGTAGCTCCCAATCGGGGAGGCGACGACGCAGCTCGGCCAATACCAGGGCGCGCCGTGCGCGCAGGGTCGCCCGCTGCATGGCCTCCACCTCGTCCGCGTGTTCCAGAAGCTCGGCGGCGGCCAACTGCTCCAGGATCGGCGTGCCCGTGTCCATGGCGGAGCGCACTGCCGCGAGCCGGGCGACCGTGGTGCGGTCGGCACGGACCCAGCCGACGCGCATGCCGCCCCAGAACGACTTCGACATCGACCCGATGGTGACCACCAGATCGGGCCGGGCCACCAGCGAAGCCATCGGCGCGGGGGTCGAGGCCTCGTGCCAGGCACCGACAAGTGACTCATCGACAACGGTGCGGGTTCGAGTCTGGGATATTATGTCCGCCAACGTCTTTCGCTGCGCAAGCGGCATCGTGAGACCGGTGGGGTTGTGGTTGTCCAGCACCAGGTAGGCCAGGTTGGGGGCCGTTTGGCGGATGGTGGTCTCCATGCCGGTCATATCCCAGCCGGATTCGCGCTCGTGGGTGTGCATCGGTACCGGAACCGGGCGCCCGCCACGCTGGGTGATCGCATCGAGTGCGCCGTGGTACGTCGGCTGCTCCACCAGGACCCGGTCGCCGGGCTCCACGAAGGCGCCGAGGAGCAAGGCGATGGCCTGCTGGGCGCCGCAGGTCACCATGATCTGATCCTCGGTAGTAGGCAGCCCGCGTCGTGAGAAGTGTTCGGCGATACGAGGGCGCAGTTCTGGAATGCCCACCAGCTCATGGCCAATTCCCCGAAGGTGGGTCGGCAGCTTGGTCAGGGCCACCTGGTAGGCGTCCAGTACCGCGGCCGCCGGCGCTGCGGTCGCGGCGTTTTGTAGGTCGATCATCGGGGTTGCCAATCCCGTTGTGGCCGAGGGTGATCGGTCGGGGCCGGGCAGGGCGGTAGTGCTGCGCGCGCCCTGGCGGCCGCGCAGATATCCGCTCTCGCGCAGTTCTGCGTACGCGGCGGTGACGGTGGTACGGCTGACGTGCAGGGAACTTGCCAATGCTCGTTCGCTGGGGACGCGGGCGCCCAGGGGCAGGCGTCCATCGATGACGAGAAGCCGGATCGCATCCGCCAACGCTCCGTAGGCGGGTCCGGCAGACCCAGCCGTGCGCCATTGGCCGAGGTGACGGGCCAGGGCGTCTGCAACGACCACACGATCGGACATAAAAGCCAGTGTGACTCAACTGGCTATTGAAAGACAAGCCAGTTAGCCCAGAAAATCGTGTGGTGACCGGGAAATGGATTGGATGGAGTGCTCGCGGCACCGCGCTGTTGGTGGGTCTGTATCTGTACGGGGTCTCGATGGCACTGATGGTGCGGGCGGGCCTCGGGCTGGACCCGTGGGACGTGTTCCATCAGGGGCTCTCCCTGCGGACCGGAATGAGCATTGGGCTGGCCTCAGCGGTGACCGGTGTCGTGGTGCTTCTCGCGTGGATTCCGTTGCGTAACAAGCCTGGTGTCGGAACGATCGCCAATATTGTCGTCATCGCCGTCGCCGTCGATTCCACATTGGCCTGGTTGTCCGCGCCCTCGGCGATGGCTGTGCGGGTGGCGTTCCTGGTCGGCGGCGTACTGCTGAACGCGATTGCCACGGTGCTGTATGTAGGCGCTGGGCTGGGCCCGGGGCCTCGTGATGGACTGACAACTGGACTGGTTCATCGCACCGGTCGGTCTGTACGGCTGATCAGAACCACCATCGAGGTCATCGTGGTGGGGACGGGCTGGCTGCTCGGCGGCAACGTCGGGGTGGGGACCGTGCTCTACGCGCTAGGTATCGGCCCCCTCATTCAGGTGGTGTTGCGGCTGCTGCCACGGCGGCTGCTGGCCGTCAGCGGCTGGGGCGTGGTGTTGAGCACGCAGCGTGAGAGCGCCGCATGCGCGGCGCCGTCGAAATCACCTCAGGATGTGGCGGCTTGACTGTGTCGGTCGAGTGACTCGGCATCGGCAAACAACTGATTGCGAACCGCTTCCGGGAGGTCGAGCAGTTTGGATGTCAGCTCGGCCACCACTGGGTTCTGGGCGAGTTCAAGGGTGGTCAGATCGGCATCCAGCTCGTCTGCGTAGCCACTATCTGTGAAGTAACGGACATCGATGCGGAAAGCGTGCGCGATGCTCTCCAGTGCTTGCAGGGAAGGGCGTCCCCGCTGCCCATTGCGCAGCTGTGACAGATAAGGCGCCGAGACCACGGTGCCGCCAGTGCGCATGAACACAAGAAATTCGCTGTTGGAGTAGGGGCCGCGGCCCGGTGTATGCAGTACCGCGAACACCCGGTTAAGTCTGGCGACGAATTCCTCTTGTGCTCGGGAGTCCTTGAACGGATAGAGGGCATTGCGGTTGCTCTCAGCCGAAGAATCGAGTTTTGATGTGCGACTATCGTCCGGACTGTCCGATCCTTGAATTCGCCGGTTGGCATCGATCAGGCGGCCGAGAGCCGTCGTATCGCGACGCAGCTGAGACTGGAAGGCGTCCACTCGGCGACGCCATGCCTTGAGGTCATCCCATACCCATGATCGATCCTCGCCATGAGCTGCACGTTGCTGAATGCGACATGCCTCGGCATCGAGCTGTGCGATCAGTCGATGGTTAGCAAGCCCGATGTTGTGCACCGTGTCCAGGTAGGGATCCGGATCAAGATCGTTTGTCATATGGTTGCCTAGAATTCCTTCCGAGCTTGCTGACGTATGGATGAGGATACGCGATAGAGGTCTGGGCGCACGGTCAGGACGGCCCGCGAGATGGCTCCCGCTCGCCGCTTGCCGGGCTCGATGCGGCACGATGGCCCCGTGGCCGAAATTGATCCGGACCTTCTGCTCGATTTCCGCGATGTGCTGCTGCGCCGTAATCGCAAGGTGTTGGTAGGCCCGGTTACCTGGTCGGTCGAGCTTGACGAACGGTGGGTGGTTCTCGGCCCCAACGGTGCCGGGAAGACATCGTTGCTGCGGATCGCGGCGGCCATGGAGCACCCGTCATCGGGGGAGGCCGTGATCCTCGGCGAGCGGTTGGGCCGTGTCGATGTTTCCGAGCTCAAGGCGCGAATCGGACTGAGCTCGGCCGCCCTTGCGCAGCGGATACCGGATGACGAAGTAGTGCGTGACCTGGTGGTATCGGCCGGCTATGCGGTGCTGGGGCGCTGGCGCGAGGAGTACGAGGAGATCGATACGGCGCGCGCCATCGACATGCTTGAGACGCTGGGCGCCGAGCATCTGGCAGAACGCACGTACGGCACGCTCTCCGAGGGAGAGCGCAAGAGGGTGCTCATCGCGCGTGCGCTCATGACCGATCCCGAATTGCTACTCCTCGACGAGCCGGCGGCCGGGCTGGACCTGGGTGGGCGTGAGGAACTTGTGGCCCGGCTGGGTGAGCTCGCGGCCGATCCGGATGCGCCCGCGATGGTTTTGGTGACTCACCACGTGGAGGAGATCCCTCCGGGTTTCAGTCACGCGTTGTTGCTGTCCGAGGGAGGGATTGTCGCTCACGGTCTGTTGGCGGATGTGATGACCAGTGAGAATTTGTCCCGCGCGTTTGGGCAGTCGATCGTGGTTGAGATGATCGATGGGCGTTACTTCGCGCGACGCGCCCGGCCCCGCGCCGCACATTCCAGGAGGCAGTAGTGACATCTACCCCCAACGATCCAACGCCGCCGAAGCCGGCGGCGACCGTCGTACTCATACGTGACGGCGCCGTCGGTGTCGAGGCCTTTCTGATGCGTCGCGATAACGCCATGGCCTTCGCCGGGGGAATGACGGTCTTCCCGGGCGGCGGGGTGGACTCGCGGGATCTGCGTGCGGATGTGCCGTGGGTGGGCCCGGATGTCACGTGGTGGGCCGAACAATTCGGCGTGACACCCGAGCTGGCATCGGCACTGGTGTGCGCGGCCGCGCGCGAGACCTTCGAGGAATGCGGTGTGTTGTTCGCGGGCACCTCGGATACCTCGATCGTCGAGGACGCGGCGGTCTATCACCAGGCGCGCAAGGATCTGTCGGACAAGTCCCTGTCCTTTGCGGAGTTCCTGCAGCGCGAGGGCTTGCTTTTGCGGGCAGACTTGCTGCGGCCGTGGGCCAACTGGATCACTCCGGAGGCAGAACCGCGTCGCTATGACACCTTCTTCTTCGTCGCGGCATTGCCCTCGGGACAGGATGCCGACGGCGACAACACCGAGGCGGTCGCCTCGGGATGGCAGACCCCCGGCGCCGCGATCTCGGCCTTTACCGAACGGCGCAGTTTCTTGCTTCCACCGACCTGGTCCCAGCTCGACGCCGTGTCCTCGTCCGGTGCGACGGTCGCGGACGTGCTGGCTTCCGTGCGGGAGATCGCGCCGATCATGCCGATCTTGACCGAGCAGGACGGCCGATGGCTCGTCCAATTCGCCGATGTGGACCGCTACGAGGCGGCCCGGCAGGGCGCCGTGGAGATCCCCGAGGTGACCGGGACGGAGCTGACGTGACCGAACCCGAGTTCGTGTCGGTGCGCACCGCGCCCGAATACCCCGGCATCGGCACCATCGCACTGTCGCGTCCGCCCACCAATGCCCTTACCCGCCAGATGTACCGCGAACTGGCGCTGGCTGCGGCCGAGGCGAACGCACGCGAGGACATCCGGGTCGTCATTGTCTACGGCGGGCACGAAATCTTTTGCACTGGAGATGATTTGGATGAACTATCGGAGTTGACCGCCGAGGAGATGTCGCGCAGCACCGGTGACCGGCAGGCCGCGCTGACCGCGGTGGCGGAGCTGGCCAAACCAACAGTCGCCGCCATCACCGGGTACGCCTTGGGTAGCGGCCTGGAGCTGGCACTGGCAGCCGACTGGCGGATCGCCGGGGACAACGCCAAGGTCGGTTCGCCCGAGATCCTGGCGGGCATGATCCCGGGTGGCGGCGGCACGGTGCGGTTGGCGCGCGTTGTGGGGCTGAGCCGGGCCAAGGAAATGGTGTTCAGTGGCCGCCTGGTTGGCGCCAAGGAGGCCCTGCGGATGGGGCTCCTGGACCAGATGGTGGCACCCGACGACGTCTACACCGAGGCGGCAGCGTGGGCCCGGCGCTTTGTCGACGGGCCGCCCTTGGCACTCGCCGCCGCCAAACAGGCCATCGACCACGGTTTCGACAGTCCGTTGGCCGGGGGACTGGACAGGGAACGCGAGCTGTTTTGCCAGGTGTTCGCGACGCAGGACCGCGTGGACGGGGTGGCTGCTCAGCTGGAGATCGGCCCAGGGACGGCCCGGTTCAGGGGAGCCTAACCAGGCGTTAGGCTGACGGCCATGACGGAGATTTCGGAGCCGACGACCAAGGCCACTGCGGAGCAGGTCGCTGCTGCTTTTGAGGACAACAAACTCGCCCAGATCCTGTACCACGACTGGGAGGCAGAGACCTACGACGAGAAGTGGTCCATCTCCTATGACCAGCGATGCATCGACTACGCGCGCGGCCGGTTCGACGCCATCGTGCCCGTCGAGGACCAGCGCGAGCTGCCCTACGAACGTGCCCTGGAGCTGGGGTGTGGCACCGGCTTCTTCCTGCTGAACCTGATGCAGTCGGGTGTCGCGCGCCGTGGTTCGGTCACCGACCTGTCGCCGGGCATGGTCAAGGTCGCCACGCGTACCGGCAAGGAGCTAGGTCTGGACGTCGACGGCCGGGTCGCCGACGCCGAGCGGATTCCTTATGACGACAACACCTTCGATTTGGTGGTGGGCCATGCCGTGCTGCACCACATTCCCGATGTCGAGCTGTCGCTGCGTGAGGTGCTGCGGGTGCTCAAGCCGGGTGGACGGTTCATCTTCGCCGGGGAGCCCACCACGGTCGGCAACCTATACGCCCGCGCGCTGGCGAATCTGACCTGGAAGGCCACGGTCCAGGCGATGAAGCTGCCCGGACTGGAGAGCTGGCGGCGTCCGCAGGAGGAACTCGACGAGAACTCGCGCGCTGCCGCCCTCGAATGGGTGGTTGACCTGCACACCTTTGATCCTGCAGACCTGGAGAAGATGGCCACCAACGCCGGTGCTGTCGCGGTGCGGACCGCCAGCGAGGAATTCACGGCCGCCATGCTGGGCTGGCCCGTGCGCACGTTCGAGTCGACGGTGCCGCCCGGCAAGTTGGGCTGGGGCTGGGCGAAGTTCGCGTTCGGCGGTTGGAAGGCGCTCAGCTGGGTCGACGAGAACGTGTGGCGTCACGTGGTGCCGAAGGGCTGGTACTACAACGTGATGATCACAGGGCTCAAGTCCTCCTAATCCCTCGAATTCCCGCCGGTGTTCGAGCCTTCCGACGTTGCATATCTGTCGTCGGAGGCAGGCAGTACGGACCTCGCACGGGCATCGGCCTACACGTTCTCTGCGGGCACCCTGGTGGCCGATACGGCGGCTCTGCGTACCGAATTCGGTGACCGCGCCGCAGTTTTGGCGCAGACGGTGCAGTTGCGCCGTAAGGCGGCGGCCAAGCTGGGCGACGTACAGAATTGGCTGTTTACCGATGACGCGCTACAGCAGGCGACACCTGCGGCAGTGGCGCGGCATCGCGCCGAGCGGCTGGCCGATCGGGTGGTTCACGATGTCACCTGTTCGGTCGGGGCCGAGCTGGCCGCCCTCGACGGTGTCGCCGCGACGGTCATCGGCAGCGATATCGATCCGGTGCGAACGGCGATGGCACGTCACAACATTGGCAGGCGAGTTCTGATCTGTCAGGCAGATGCGCTGGCACCTTCCAGTCGCGCCGACGTGGTGATTGCCGATCCGGGGCGCCGCTCCGGCGGGCGCCGGCGGTTCGACCCCTCGGCATACTCGCCGCCTCTGGACCTGGTGCTGCGGACATACGCGGATCGCGACCTGGTCGTCAAATGTGCGCCGGGACTGGACTTCACCGATCTACGGGAACAGACCGGATTCGGTGGCGAGATCGAGGTTGTTTCCCTTGATGGCGGCGTTCGGGAGGCGTGTCTGTGGTCGGCGGGGTTGGCACGGGCACGCAGACGCGCCACGGTGCTCTCGACGGCCGGCGACGGCTTCCAGCTGACAGATGCCGATCCCGATGACTGTGCACTCGCCGAGGCGGGCGAGTGGATCGTCGACCCCGATGGTGCGGTGGTGCGTGCGGGCCTGGTGCGGCAATACGCTGCGCGGCATGGGTTGTGGCAGTTGGATCCCCGCATCGCGTACCTGTCGGGGGATTCGGTGCCCGCCGGTGTGCAGGGCTACCGGGTGCTCGACGCGCTGGCGTATAGCGAGAAACGGCTGCGCCAGGCGCTCGCCGCACGAGACTGCGGTTCTGTCGAGATCACCGTGCGCGGGGTAGACGTTGACCCCGCGGTGCTGCGCACCAGGATGAAGTTGCGAGGCGGTGTGGCGCTCTCGGTCGTCATCACCCGGATAGGTAGTGACGCAAGAGCATTCGTCTGTGCGGCTAGGTCCCCGGGCGGAACCCGTACACCTGGCCCTCGCTCAGCGTGACGATCACGCGCTGATCCGGTCCAATCGAGATGCCGACCGGGACGCCGGCGGCATCGGGTAGCGGATAGCGGTTGATGGTGGCTCCGTCCGGGGTGTTGAACACCACCAGAGCCAGGCCCTTGTCTCCGTCCTTGACCACGGCATAACCGACGTTTCCGGCGGCCTGGCTGGATGTCGAGAGCGGAACGAGGTCGTCGCGCCGCCAGGCGATTTCACCCTTGCTGCCGGAGTCTTTGATGGCCACCAGGGTGGCCTTATCGCCGGTTCCGGCGATGATGGTTCCGTCCGGTGCGACGGAGGGCGGTGTGACGGCGTTGAATCCCAAGGGCAGCGACCATTTCTGGCTGCCATCGAAGGTATGCATCGCGTGGAGCGAACCCTTGCGGTCATTGATGTAGACCGTTTCGCCATCTCGAGACATCACCGGGGAGCCGATCACGCCTTCGTCAATGATCTTGTTGGCCCACTTGTGTTTCAGGGTGATGTGGCCGTCGGCGTCGTACGTGATTCCCAGCAGCACGGGTACGGGTTTTCCTGGCTGCCACAGCGTGGTGACGATGGTGCCGGTTTCCGGGTCGTAGGCGGGTGAGGCGGATACCGGACATTGCGGTCCCGCCGCTTCGCAGTCACCCAGGCCGCGCCGCGGATCGGTCGGATCGACACCTTCGAGCAGATCCATGGGGGTGCCCACGACCTCACCGCGCTGCGCGTTGAAGATCAGTATCTGACCGAGGTGCGTGACGATGAGGAGCCGTCCGGGCTCGACGATCTTGGGTGTGGTGGGTGCGCCGATTACTGGCTTGCGCCACCGGATCCACTGGGTGGGGGGAAATGACACCACGGCGCCGGGCTGGCCCATGTAGATGTTGTTGTAGCCGTCGGCGAGCGGTCCTGACCATGGGCTGCCGGTGACCATCCGGGTGCACCAGCGCTGGCGCGCGGCCTTGTTGTTCTCCCACTCCATGAGCGTGCAACCGGCAGGGGTGTCGGCACTGACCGCGATGAAGTTGTCGATGCCGATGGCCGCGGCACTGCCTATCTGGCCCTTGGTGTTCCGGCTCCATTCCAGGGTCAGTTCGCGAGCGCCCTCGGTGGGCGTGTAGCTGCTGTTGTGCGCGTCGGCGTAGCTTGCGGACCAGCCTGGCGCCGCTTTGATGTTGATCCAGGAATCATCGCCGGAGCATCCGGTGACGGTGAGGAGTGCCGCGAAGACCATGCTCGCGAGTACTCGTGCCCGGGAAAGCACGGTGAGACACTCCTTCCTTAGGGGGCGGTCCGGCCCATCGCAGGGTAGCGTGCGCGCTCTGCCGCGTCCCGTAGGCTGTGCGGCCATGACGACGATGTGGGGCGCTCCCCTGCACAAGCGGTGGCGCGGACAGCGCCTGCGCGACCCGGCACAAGCCAAATTCCTGACCAAGGCTTCACTGCGATGGGTGATCGCGAACAAGGCATACACACCGTGGTACCTGGTGCGGTACTGGCGGCTGCTCAAGTTCAAGCTCTCCAATCCGCACATCGTCACGCGCGGCATGCTGTTCTTGGGCAAGAACGTCGAGATCCACTGCACACCCGAGCTGGCCCGGATGGAGATCGGCCGGTGGGTGCACATCGGCGATGGAAACTCGTTGCGCGCCCACGAGGGGTCACTGCGGCTGGGTGACAAGGTGGTGTTCGGTAAGGACAACGTCGTCAACGCCTACATCGATATCGAGTTCGGCGACTCCGCCCTGATGGCCGACTGGTGCTATGTGTGCGATTTCGACCATCGGATGGAAGACATCACCTATCCGATCAAGGACCAGGGCATCGTCAAGTCCCCGGTGCGCATCGGGCCGGATACCTGGATCGCCGCCAAGGTGACGATCCTGCGGGACACGATCGTCGGCCGCGGCTGCGTGCTCGGCGCTCACGCCGTGGTCAAGGGTGTCATTCCGGACTACTCGATTGCGGTCGGTGCCCCGGCCAGGGTCGTCAAGAACCGCAAGGTGGCCTGGGACGCCTCGGCCGCGCAACGAGCTCAGCTGGCCGAGGCGCTGGCCGATATCGAACGTAAGAAGGCGGCCGCTAACTCACCGGAGTGAGGGTGAACAGCGGGAACACCCGCGTGGTGCGCTTCGTGTACTCGGCGTAGGGCGGGAAGGCCGCCACGGCACGTTCCCACCAGTTCGCACGCTCGGCGTCGTCCGAGATTTCTTCGGCACGGACGGTCTGCACGTTCTCGCCGTCGCGCAGCTCGAAGACCGGATTGGCACGCAGATTCGCGACCCAGGCAGGGTTCTTCGGTGCGCCGCCGATCGAGCCGACCGCGAGGTATACGCCCTCGTGTTCCACACGCATGAGCGGCGCCTTGCGGATCTGTCCCGATTTCGCGCCGACGGTGTACAAGATCACGACGGGGATGCCCTCTAACGTGGTGCCCTCGACGCCGCCGCTGGATTCGTAGATCTCGATCTGCTCGTCGACCCACTGTGGGTTGGCGGCGATGTATTCGAAGGTGAATTCGTTGGTCACCGTGGCTGCAACACCCGCCGTGGGCGTGCTATTTCAGGTCAGCCAGCAGATCCTCGATGCGGTTGTAGCTGATCTGCATGCCCACCTCCATGCCGGACTCGATGTGTCCGTCCCGATGCTCCTTGCAGCTGTGCTGTACCAAGACCCGCATGGTGGTGACCCCGTCGACCTCGTCCAGGGTGGTGGACACCAGGGCCGAGGCATCGGGCATCCCCTCGTAGACCTCGGTATTGACCAATCGGTGGGGTCTGTCGATCTCGTGGTACTCGCCGTGGAACCCGACCTCCATGTCCGGCGCGGATTCGCACGGTTGGCTGACTACATACCGCCATGTGCCACCGACTCGCAGATCGATATCGCAGACCTGCCAGCGCGCGGTCTCGAATCCCCACCAGCGCTTGACCAGATCGGGCTCGGTGAGCGTTCGAAAGACCAGTGCGGCGGGCGCGTCGAAGGATCGGGTGATGAGAATCGTTGTATCCGAGGGAAGTTCGACGGTGGCGCTGCCATACCGACTGCTCATGGGGTTTCCTCCTGTAGTTCGGTGAGTAGGTCGTCGAGCCGGTTGAGGCGCTCGTTCCAGGTGCGTTCAAACGCGGTCACCCAGTCATGGACGGGCCGCAGAGCCGCACCGTTGACCCGATAGAAGCGGTGCCGTCCATGCGAGCGCACCCGCACCAGATCGACGGCGCGGAGCACGCCCAGATGCTTCGACACTTGCGGCTGACCCATCCTGGTCCGCGCCACCAGATCGTTCACCGTGACCTCGCCGGTGCCGATGGCACTGAGAAGGTCGCGACGGCCGGCCTCCGCGATCGCGTTGAACGCATCGGCGGTGGTGGGGGTGCGGGCCATGAAGGAAACATATACCGATATAGGTATATGTCAAGCCCGGAATCCTCGGAAAATCAGCGGATTGCGGTACCCTGAGCGCGTCGGCGATGCCGACCGAAATCAGTCATTGCGGGGTAGTGGGAAGCTGAGTATGGACAGGCCGATCAAGACCCGCCGTATCAAGTTTCGCTACCAACCTGGTTCGCTGGATCGTCATTTTGTACAAGGCGACCTGGTGTCTAGCCACATGATGGCGATGCTGTCGGCGGTGTTTCCGGAGGGTGAGGAGTTCTTCATCCGGTCGGTCCGGCGTTACTCGGACCAGATCACCGATCCTGAGCTCAAAAAGCAGGTGGCCGGGTTCATCGGCCAGGAGATGACACACGGGCGTGAACATCGCGAACTCAACGAGCGCCTGCAGGAGATGGGCTATCCCACCGCGTTCGTGGAGCGGCTGGCTCGGCGGATTTTCAACTTCCAGACCCGGAATTATCCGCCGATCTACACCTTGGCCGTCACGGCCGCGTTGGAGCATTACACCGCGGTCCTTGCCGAGACCTTGCTGACCGATCAGCGTGCCTTGGACATGCTGGGTGAGGGTGAGGTGCGTTCCATGCTGCTGTGGCATGCCTTCGAGGAAGCCGAGCACCGGTGCGTGACCTTCGATGTGTACCGCGCCGTCGGTGGTAGCGAGCGGCTACGCATCTGGGTGATGCGCCGCACCACCATCGCCTTCATCTACACCACGTTCTTTGAGACGGTGATCTCGCTGCTGCGCGATAAGGCCGCCTACAACCCGGTCCGGCTGGTGAAGAGCATTGCGGCGTTGCGGCACTTGCCCTTCTTGAGTCGTGAGGTACGGCGTCGCATCGGTGAATACAACCGCCCGGGGTTCCACCCCAACGATTCCGACAACACCGAACTGATCGAGAAATGGCACGCCGAGCTCTTCGGAGAGAACGGGCAGCTGACCGGTCATCTGCACTAGGGGGTGATGGTGGGACCGGAAATCGCGACAAGGCGGATCAAGTTTCGCTATCCCGCGGGCTCTCTGCGCCGTCACTACGTGCAGGGCGATCTGGGGATGAGTCATGTGGTGGCCGTACTGTCGGCGGCGTTCCCCGAGGGGGAGGCGTTCATGATCCGTTCGGTGCGCGCGGTCTCGGATCAGATTGTCGACCCGGAGCTCAAGAAGCAGGTGGCCGGATTCATCGGCCAAGAGGCCACACACAGCCGTGAGCATCGCCAGCTCAACGAACGTCTGCAGGAGATGGGCTATCCGACCGCGTTGGTGGACCGGGCGACCAACAAGATCCTGGAAGCGCGCACGCGCTACTCCTCGGCCAAGTACTGCCTTGCGATGACCGCGGCGTTGGAGCATTACACCGCGATCCTGGCTGAGACTCTGCTGGCCGACGAACGCGCCCAGCAGATGTTGGGTCAGGGCGAGGTTCGATCGATGCTGCTGTGGCATGCGTTGGAAGAATCCGAGCATCGCACGGTGGCGTTCAACGTCTACCGGGCCATCGGTGGAACCCATCGGATGAGGGTTCTCGTCATGTGGTTCACAACATTTGGGTTCTTCACCCTCGCCGCGTGCGCATCGTTCTTATCGTTGCTTCGGGACCGTGATTTCTATAACCCCAGGATCTTAGTGGGCAGTGCTCGACGACTCTTTGGCTCGCCGTTCTTCTCACGAGCGGTGTTTCGACGCCTACTGTCCTACAGCCGCAAAGACTTTCACCCCGACGAAGTCGACAACTCCGAACTCATCACGAAGTGGAATGCCGCGTTGTTCGGTGAGCAGGGGCAGATCGCCGACCATCTGCACTGATCCTCAGCCCGTCAGGTACCGCGTCAACATGCTGACCAACTCGTCCTCGAATGGCGCAAGGTCGACGGGGCGTGGACCCGCCACCAGGCGGTGTACCAATGACTCGATAGTCGCTACCACCATCCTTGCCGCCGTGGCTGTTTCGGCGACCCGGACCTCGGGGTGTGCCACCAGAAGTGCTTCCGCGGCGGCGACAACGGCATCCTCAGACCGGTGCAGCATCGCCAGGAACTCAGGCGGGCGGGGTGCCTCTTCGAATAGCACCCGGTGCAGCCTGGGGTTATCGCGATGGTTGTCGATGGCCGCCCTGACGAAGACACGCAGGGTGTCTTCGATTGAATCCGGCAGTCCCGCAGCAAGGTGGCGCTGGATGACTGCGAAGCCTTCCTCGGTGTGCGCGGTCATGAGTTCGACGAGGATGGAGTCCTTGTTCGGGAAGTACTGGTACAACGACCCGATCGAAATATCGGCCCGCTCGGCGATGCGATTGGTGGTCCCGGCGGCATAGCCGAAGTCGGCGAAAACGTGAGCAGCCGCATCCAGGATGCGCTGCCGGGTGTTCTCCGCACGGTCTTGTCGTGGCTGCTTACGCGGCTGTAGCCGGGTGCTGGACATGATGCTGGCGCCTTCCTCAAAAGCGAGTACCGCTTATGTGAGTAATTACTCATAATAGTGGTTGACCTGGCCCTATGGAAGGGGATGTGGATGAAGACGGTCTACCTGGAAACTGAACTGCCCACCGACGCAGACAGGGTGTGGGAGGCCATGCGATATGCCGGTACCTTCCTGTACCTCTGTCGTGGTCTGTTCGGCATACCGGCGCTCTCCGGCCGTACCGACCCGATGCGCGTCGGCGAGGTTGGCACTGCCTGGCTGTGGGGGCTGCATCTGATCCCGTTGTACCGGCACACCATCCATGTCATCGAGGTCGACGAGAAGACCCGCACTGTGCGCACCAACGAACGCGGCGGAATCCTGCGGACCTGGAACCATACTCTGCACGTTGAACCGATTGGCCAAGGCCGAAGCCGTTACAGCGATTCGATAGACATCGACGCCGGCATACTCACTGCGCTGGCCGCCAGGGGAGCCGCGGCGATATTCCGATACCGGCAGCGACGCTGGCACAAGCTGGTCGACAAGCACCTGCTGCCGGTCGGGCCCGCATACGCCCAGGGGTAGCGGCGGTTCCGGGCGCTTACTGCTGCGATGAGTCTGGGGTTGCCGACGACAACGCATTGTTGGTGAGGACACTTGCCGCGTACCGTACGGTTTCGTCCCAGCTCAAACCATGGAACGCGTGCCGTGGGCCGGTGAAATGCTCGGCGAGACCGGTGGCTGTCGACCATAGGACAACCAGGGCGAGGTCGGGGTTGTCGATGTGTCGGTCAGCCAACTGCTTCCTGAATGCACTCGTCATGCGCGTGGTTGCCTGGATGAGCCGCTCAAGAACCTGCTGATCCACCCCGGACTTTGAGCCCAGCATGGTGAAGAGATCCAGCTCCCTGCCGTATTCGGCGTACATCGTGCGTTGGCCGTTGGCGAATGCCACGAATAGTTCTTCTGGATCGACGGCTCGGTCCTCAAGCAGTGGTTCCATGTCGAGGAAGAATTGCTCCACCGCTTCGGAATACAGCGCGGCGTACAACGACTCTTTGGTGGCGAAGTAGGTGTATAGGGTGCCAAGAGCTACGCTGGCGCGGCGTGCGACCTCGCGCATTTGCATCCCGGCAAGTCCGCCGCTCCGAAGGACCGCGCGGCCGGCGTCGAGGATTTCGCGGCGCCGAGCCTCTTTATCGCCATGTTGCGCCACTATCACCCCACTGAACGCAGTTCATTTACTGTCCAGCGCCAAGGGTTGGCAATGAAGCAGTCTTTGTCAAGTTCGCTCGCCGAACGGTATCAATGAGTTGCCGGAGGCGTAGACGGCATATGGTGTACCAGAAATTTGATCTGATCCGTTGATACTTGTTCGAACCAAGTGCCCACGTAGAGATCGAAATGCCCAGCCTCGTAGGGATTTACCTTGACGTGTTTCAGGCCGCGTGCATGGCGTGCGGTGGCGGTTGCGGGCGCTACCGTGTCGTTCTCGCTTAGGCAGACAAGGGTGGGGATGGAGTGTTCTTTGAGTGAGCGTCCGGGCCGGTAACGTGGCAAGGTCAGCACCAGCCGGGCGGCGATGGCGTTGCGCATGATCACGCTGCCGTCTTTGGCTTCCAGAACGCCCCAGATGTCATCGCTGGGGTTGGGAGTCCTCGATGCTGCAGCCCAGTGGGCAGCTGGGATACGTCGTGCCAGGGGCCGGATCTTGCGTATTGTCTGTGTGGTTCGGGCCGAGAGCTGCGCGCCGGGTGGTGAGAGTTCGATTGCTCCGGGAAGTGAATCCGGTGCGGCCAGAAACGCAGGCATCAACGGTGTGCCAACCATGGGTAGCAGCAGTGGATTGCGGCCGAGCGCTGCGCCGGCGCAGTCGGCGATGGCTGCTAGCAACATGATTGGGGCGCTGATCTTTCCGGTGCGCATGCGTGCGAGGAAGGAAGCGGGCCCGTCGGTGAAGGGGCACTGGGAGATAACGGCTTTCACCGCCTTGTCGTCAGCTGTGACCTGCAGGACGTGGCCACCGCCGAATGAACTGCCCCACAGTGCAATGCGGCTACTGTCGAATAGCTCTTCGCTGCGCACGTAGGCCAGCGCACTATGCCAGTCTTGCAGTTGGGCACGGATGTCGACGAGTTGGCGTGGATGACCGCCGCTCGCGCCGAAGTGTCGATAGTCGAAAACGACAACCGCGTAACCTGCTTGCGCGAAGCGCTCTGCGAATTCGTGTAGACGCAGTTGACGTACAGCCCCGAGCCCGTGTGCCATGATGACCACCGGTAATGGGCCGTCTCCCGCATTGTCTGGAAGATACCGCCATGCCGCGCAGGTCGATTTGCCCGAGGGAAAGGTTATGTCTGTGCGCTTGTAGCCGAGGACTTCGGGGCTGTCGGTTGTCGGCTGTGGTGCGGTCATGACTCTTACCTTTCGAATCGATATGGAGGGCTCGTCATCGAGCCGAAGTCTGATGAATTACCTGCCGGCGAACCATTCGTAGCGTTCGGCGAGTTCCTTCTTGAGCGCCTTGCCGGTGGGGTTACGTGGAATTTCGTCCATGAACCAGAAGTCGCGAGGTTGTTCGAAGCGCGAGACCGCGCCTTTCAGATAGTCGCGCAGAGAGTTTTCGGTGAGTTCCTTCTCGGGTCGCGCGACTACGAAAGCTGCGAGTCGCTGGCCGAATTCACGATCGGGTACTCCGATTACGGCGTTGTCGAGCACATCGGGGTGGCTGGCGAGAGCGTTCTCGACTCCTTGGGGGTACACGTTTTCGCCGCCGCTGAGGATCATGTCATCATCGCGACCCACGACGTGTAGGCAGCCGTGGTTGTCGATGAATCCCATGTCACCGGTGGCGGTTAGGTTCGCGACGACTGGTTTGGTTGCTCCATTGCTGTAGCCCTCGAATGCCAGTCTGCCGCCGACGAAGATGCGCCCGACGGTATTGGGTCCCAGGGGATTGTCGTCGTCGTCCAGCACTTGCATCGGTGACCCGGCTACGGGTCGGCCCACGGTGCCGGGCGCCCGTTGCAGATCTGCTGGGGTGGCGATAGCGCCGATTCCGACTTCCGATGATCCGTATCCGTTGAACAGGACAGGACCGTATGTGGAGAGTGCCCGAGTGGCCAGCGCTGGCTCAAGGGGTGCTCCTCCGGAGAGGATTATGCTCAAGCAGGACAACGGGTTCCGATCTTGGACGTTTTCGGGGAGATCGAGGATGCGTGCCAGCATGACGGGTACGACCATCATCGCCCGCGCCCGGTGGATGCTGGCCAGGGCCAGTGTGGTTTCGGCATCGAAGCGCCGTCGAGTGATGATGGTGGCGCCCAAAGTTACTGCCAGGAACAATGACCCGAGCCCAAATGCGTGGAAGAACGGTACGGCGACAACGGCGCGGTCGCCGGTGCGTAGTTTGGTGCGCTGGAGGATGCTTGCGGTAACTCCTAGCACCTGCGACGGACTGGGCTTACGGGGGACACCTTTGGGTGTCCCCGTGGTGCCCGAGGTCAGAAGCACGAGACTTATCTCACGTTGGCTGGGTTGGAACGTATTACTTTGGCGTGCTCCTTGTTCCGGGTTCACGACCACGACACGTGAGTCAGCCACGGCGAGGATTTCGGCAAACTCGTCATCGGCCAGTACGGCGCCGATCGCGTGCGAACTTAAGGTTGCTGCCAAGGTGGGTGCGGTGAAGTCTGTGTTCAGTAAGACGACGTCGGAGCCGGCCATTGCTGCGCCGAATACAGCCTGGATGAAACCTCTGCCGTTGCGGCACATCACCGCTACTGCCGCGCCATCGTGGATGCCATGTTCCTGTCGTAGATTGGCCGCAACCGCTTGGGCGCGATTCAGCAGTTGTATGTACGTGAGCGAGCCGTGGTCGTCGACGATGGCGGTGCGATCCGGCCACCGCGCCGCGGCGATCCGCAGCAACGAGGCCGGATTGGCGCCGCGTGTGTTTCCCAGAGTCTTTGCAAATCTGTAGATTTCGCCCGGGCTCGCGAGGGGGAGACGGGAGGTGAATGCGGCCGACAAGCAGGTGGTTGCAACATCCATGTCGATCATCGGTCAATCCTTCGTGCGCTGTCGGAGTCATCGGAGAAGCGGTGCATCAAGCGCATCGCCTTGTCTATGGGCCCGGGAATGCTGGCAGCGAGCACGTTGGCGGGTGCTGCCCACCACGGCGCCAGGCTGCGAGGCCGTTCGATAATGGCTTTGGCGACAACGTCGGCCGCCTCGTCGGGGTTCAGGCCCGGAAGCTTGCGCATGATGGGTGTGGGGGCACTCATTCGAGTATGAATCAGCGCCATGTAGATAGAGCTGACTGCGACGCGGTCACGGTGGAGTTCCGGGGCAACGCTCCGCAACCAGATGTCGAACGCCCCCTTGGAGGCTTGATAGGCGCCCCAGCGCGGCCCCGGTGCTATGCGCACTCCGATGGTGGAGATGTTCACAATCTGACCTCCGCGGTTTTGCCGCATGGGAGGTAAAAGGCCTAGTAACAGCCGGATTGGCCCCAGATAGTTGATCGCGATGGTTCGTTGAAAGTCCTGCGGCCGGTCGTACTGCAGCTCCAGTGACCGACGCAGCGACTTGCCGGCGTTGTTGACGATCACATCGAGCGCGCCATGCTCGCGAGTGATCCGCTGAGCGAGATCGTCTGCTGCGGCGGGGTCGGCGAGATCGGCGGGATAAACCACGGCGCGACCCCCGGCGGCGGTGACAGACGACGCGACCTCCTGGAGTCTGTCACTGGTGCGTCCGGTCAGCAGCACCTGGGCTTCGGCGGCGGCAAGCGCGCGTGCGGTGGCCTCGCCCAGGCCGAAAGAGGCGCCCGTCACCAGAATCGTCTTGCCGTGGACTGCGTGACGCAGCCGGTCAAGGTCTGGCTCTCTCCGAGGGCTGAGCAGCCGGCTGGTCAGTGCAGGGCTGTTTCTCATCGACATGAATCTCCCTTTAGGGCGGTCAATGTTCGGCGTAATGAACAATGTTCATTACGCCATGCGTGAGCTCTTGCTGTCAAGGCCGCGTATGGATAGAGATAAATCGGCATGTAAAGCGATCAAAACTGGGCATTGACAGCCCGGACGGGCGGGTGTTTCACTGAATGAACAAAGTTCAATGAACAACGTTCATTTAGATCTTTTCGCCGGAAGAAGATTCCCCGTCGTGGCTCGGAGGTGGCAAGGGATGACAGTTGTGTATGTGCTCGACGTGGGCACGCTACGTCCACTGGGTGGTGGTGAAGTTCCCACGCAGTGCCTGGTGATCGAACGGCCAGAGGGGCTGTTGGCCGTGGATGCCGGCCTCAGCCGAGCGCTGTTGGAGGATCCGCGGGGTCTGTCGTTCGAGCGCTTCTTCATCAGACCGCCGAAGCTTCCCGCGCTGGCTCTGGTCAACCAGATTCAGGCGCTGGGCTACCGCCCGGGCGACTTGACCGACATAGTGCTGACCCACCTGCACAGCGAGCATGCCGCTGGAATCATGGACTTCCCGAGCGCTCGGATCCACGTGGCGAAGCGGGAATTCGACGTTGCACATGATGGCTCGGTACGTTCGCGCATTTCTTATCGCCGCAATATCTGGGCGCATGGACCGCGGTGGGAGCTGCATAGCGGAGCCCAGACGTGGAACGGCATCCAGGGTGTGGCCGCCATCAGTGCCGATGTCTTGTTGGTACCTCTTCCGGGACATACCCTGGGGCACTGTGGAATTGCGGTTCGTACCGCACCCGACCGCTGGCTTCTGCATGCGGGAGACGCCACGTACAGCACGCCGACGCGATCCACGGGGGAGTCGGTGATTCCACCGAGCTTTCCGCTGCGTCAGTATCAGCACGTAGCGGCCTCCGATCGCGCCGCTGCTGTATCCAGCCGCAATCACCTCGAGCGTATTGCGAAACTCGACGGTGTCGATGTCATGTGTTCCCACAAGGGTGTCGCGCAGGTGCCTCTGGGAGCCTCCTTGGTCTCGGCTCCGGCCAAGCGTTATCTGGTGGAGGCAGAGCAGTGACCATCACCGAATGCGTTATCGAGACACCTCGCGGTTCCCTGCCCGTGTTCGTTGCGGTTCCCGATAGTGAAGAGTTCGGTCCGGGACCGTATCCGGGAGTGGTTGTGCTCCACGACATCACCGGTGCAGGAGAGGATCTGCGTAGCCATGTGGAGCGGGTAGCCGGCTATGGATTCGTTGCCGTGGGGCCCAATCTTTTCGCGAACGGTCGCCCAATCACGTGCATCGCCAGGGCAATGCGCGATCTCGTCCGGCGGCGTGGTCCGGTACTGGCCGATGTGTTGTCCGTCGCTGACTGGCTGTCTTCGCGCGCCGATTGCAGCGGAAAGACGGGGGTTGTCGGGTTCTGTCTTGGCGGGGGCTTTGCTCTGCTCGCGGCCTCGCAGGGATTTGACGCTGCCGCACCTTTCTACGGACAGATACCCCTCGGCCAGGGCCGCGCGTTGCAAGATGCGTGCCCTATCGTGGCCTCCTTCGGAAAACTTGATCCGACGCTGCCGGCTGCGGGCTACCGCCTTCGGAAAACCTTGGAGAAGGCCGGGATTACGCATGACATCAAGACGTACTCCGGTGTGGGGCATAGCTTCGCGAACAAGATTGATCTGGGGGTAGCCACGCCGTTGCTGCGTGTCACTGGTTTCGGGTACGACGAGAATACCGCGAACCACGCATGGGGCCGCGTGCGGACCTTCTTCGAGGAGCACCTTGCGCGCGGTGAATCAGATTAGTGCACAGACGATTTAACTTCTCGATACTCAATGGAGAGACACGTGACCAATGCTCCGCGTCAGCCGCGCGTCATTATCGTTGGTGCCGGTGTGGCAGGCATCGCCACGGCGGTAATCCTCAAACGCCACGGATACAACGATCTGACGATCCTTGAGAAGGGTTCCGACGTCGGAGGCGTGTGGTACTGGAACCACTACCCGGGCCTGACCTGCGACGTGCCTTCGAACCTGTATCAGTATTCCTTTGCCCCCAAGCCTGATTGGTCACGTGTCTACGCCACAGGACCGGAGATTCAGCGTTACCTACGGTTCGTAGCCGACGAGCACGGGCTTGCTGCTCACATCGTCTTTGGGTCGGAAGTCACCGCCGCCCATTTCACCGGTGAGGACTGGCGCGTCGAGACCTCCCGTGGCGACACGTTGACCGCAGACTTCGTCATCATGGCCACTGGGCTGCTGCATCACCCTCATATACCGGATATACCGGGCCTGGATGATTTCGGCGGGCAAGTCGTCCACACTGCGCGTTGGGATGACGCTCTTGACACCCGCGGGAAGAAGATCGCCGTCATAGGGTCGGGATCGACTGGTGTGCAAATTGTTTCCGCCCTGCAGTCTCATGCCCACCGTGTGCATCACTTCACCAGAACTCCCCAGTGGATCCTGTGGGCACCGATGGGTCTACACCAACCGCGACTGGTCACCGCCGCCCTTACCCGTTGGCCCGGACTCCGAGACACGTTGTACCGAGCATTGCTGGCGGGATCGTGGATCTTCGCCGACGTGACAACAACACCTAGCTGGCGCCGGCGCCTGGCGCAAAGCATGGCGCGATGGAGCCTGAAGACACAAGTGCGTGATCGTCCGTTGCGCGAGGCGCTTACGCCCGACTACGAGCCGTTCTGTAAAAGACAAGTGATGTCCGGTACCTACTACCGGGCTATCCGGGCAGACAACACGGAGCTGGTATCGGCTCCCGTCAGCGGCATCACGCAGTCCGGCATCCGGACAGCGGACGGTGTCGAACGCGAGGTCGACATCATCGTGCTGGCTACCGGATTTGCGGCCCACAATTACATGCGCCCGATGGATTTACGGGGACGCGACGGAATCGGCATCGATCAAGCCTGGAAGGATGGGCCGCGCGCATACCGGATGACCGCAATCCCTGGGTTCCCCAATCTCTTCACGGTGTTAGGACCGAATTCGCCGACGGGCTCGATTTCGTTGCAGTACACCTCAGAACTGACGGCGCGCTACATCGTGCAATGGCTTGACCGATTCCGTGATGGTGAAATCGATACCGTTGAAGTGACCGAACAGGCCACTGCCCGCTTCAACGAAGAGGTCGCGGAAGCCCTGGGGCCCACCGTCTGGAATACGGGTTGCAACTCGTGGTATCTCACCGACAACGGAACGGTCGATCTGTGGCCCTTTGACCGCAGAACCATGACGCGGATGTTGTCGAGGCCGAACCCTGCGGATTTCACCGTCCGGCTCAACGGTACTAATGGACAGGGCATTTGCGACGATTCGGTACTTCAGACAGGTGAGAGATGAAAGTTCATCATCTCAACTGCGGCACAATGGATCCGCTGCTCTCGGAGCGGCACATATGCCATGTCCTGCTACTGGAGACCAACAACGGCCTGGTTCTGGTCGACAGCGGATTTGGTCGCAGCGACATTGCGAACCCTCAGCGCAGGATCGGCGCCATACGGCACCTCATTCGACCGCGCCTCCTCGAAGAGGAGACGGCCGCTGCGCAAGTAGCAGCTTTGGGTTTCGACGTAGCAGATGTGCGACATATCGTCGCCACGCATCTGGATATCGATCATGTCGGCGGCGTCTCGGATTTTCCTCACGCGCAGCTACACACGACTGCTTCCGAGGCGACATCGGCGTACTCCTCGCGTCTATATGCTCGCCTGCGCTACCGTCAATCCCAGCTGCCTTCCGATAGAGCGTCCGTTGTTGAACACCATCCGGGAACAACAGCCTGGCAAGGGTTTACGAACGTCACCCCGTTGCCGGAGATCGACGACAGGATCGCGTTCATTCCGATGCCGGGCCATACGATGGGGCACGCTTGTGTCGCCGTCGACGCCGGCCATCGCTGGATCCTGCATTGCGGTGATGCCTTCTACCACCACCAGACCCTGCGGACGGAGTCGAAAGTGCCCACTACATCAAGGCTTTTCGAACGACTTTCCGCCGAAAGCTACGCACACGTTCGGCGGAACCACGACGTACTTAAGGCGCTTTCCGACAGAAGTCGGCCGGATCTACTGATCGTCTGCGCCCATGACCGCGAGCTGCTCGAACATGCCCAACGGATCGCCGCGGCCTCGAAGGCCTAACTCGACAAAGTCCGAGGCAGGGTCGAGGCACTCCTGCGTGGTCGCCAAGTGTTGGCTCAGAGGCCGTTGTTCCACTCGATCAGCGTCTCCGCGTACAGATGTGGGTCCGCGTCATGCATCGCGTGTTCCGCGTCAGGGAAGTCCTTGTGTACCAGCGGGTTGCCTGACGATGCGATAAGACTCGCAGCGAACCGTGCCTGCACATCTGCCATCGCTCCGACCAGCAGCCCATGCTCGGGGTCGATGGCACGGAAGTGATGGCTCAGCAATATGGGGCTGCGTATATCTGAGAGGAGCGTTTCATGGTCGCAACCGGAGAAGAACCGGCCCTCGATGATCGTCCGGCATAGTTCCGGGTCGTACTCCTTCAGGTGCTGCGGCGGATCGCTGTCGTCGTTGCTGATGCCCAAAAACTCCAGTATGTCAGCGGCTTTGGGCTTCAGTGAGTCAGGGAGTTCGTGTGGCAGCGCGTTGCGCCAATCCTCCCAATGACCGATGGACCATTGGTCGCCGAACCATTTGGCCCATGAGGCAAAGAGCGGGCCCAAGATGCCCTGCTTAATGCCCGGTCCACACGCTGGGGTCAATTCGGATGCAAACAGTGGTGGGTCTTCGAGATATGCGCCGCGAATCTGATCTGGTTTGGCATAGGCGGCTAACCACGCGGCCAGTAGGCCGCCGGATGAGTTGCCCGCGACAAGTGTCTCGCGGCCGATGGCAAGATCGATGAATCGTACGAGGTCGTTTCCGTAATTGTCCAAGGTGTAGCGCCCTGGTGTCCAGGTTGATTTGCCTTGTCCGCGAAGGTCGACGACAAATATCTGAAAAGTCTTTTCCAGCAGCGGGATAGCGTTCTCGTATCCCCACCACGACTCTCCCTGAGCCGGGATGAGTAGTAGCGCCGGCAGTTCCGCGCTTCCGGCGATCACATGGTTCATGCGAATCTCGCCAAGGTCGATGGCATGTTCGGGGCGTGTATGCGGCACAAAGGTATTTGCACGGTCCTGGGCTTCGAGTTTTTTGTGCACGGCGGGGTCCTTTCGTCGGGTGGAGCAGAATCGGTGGACTAACGGCTGTCGGGCTAGGCCGTGTCTGATAAATGCGGTAGCCAAAGTGTGATGGCCCTTAGGACTGCTCCGCCGCGGTAAACGATGGCGAGTTTGTCGTAGCGGGTGGCCAG